>CAZHZR010000185.1:0-6261 GCA_964537095.1 uncultured Roseivirgaceae bacterium | reverse complement strand
GGCCAATCCATTAAAGATTCATAGGGCGGTGAACGATGGAAATGAAGAATTATAAATCTTAAATTAAAGCTATTGGCTATTGGCGTTTAGCGGGAGGCGCTAAATCAGGGATCATTGTGCGATTCCAAAGGTTTGAAGTTTCAAGATTCGGGTTTAAAGTTTAAGAGTAATTTATGACGCTTTGCTAAACCTTGCTCAATCAACTGCAAATTTTGCCATGAACTGAAATCCAATATACTGCTGCGCTTTCGAAAAGTTGAGGTTTGGTAAAGCTTATTATTTAGATGTTAAATTTTAGACTTTAGACCAACCAGAAAGTGGCTGAATCAAATGGCCGAAAATATAAAGTTAAATAGACATGATCAAAGCTGGAATTATCGGAGGAGCTGGTTACACAGCCGGAGAGTTAGTAAGAATTTTGTTGAACCATCCATCTGCAGAAATTTCCTTTGTCATGAGCAACAGTCATGCAGGGCAGCCTTTACATGCTGTTCACAAAGATCTCTTGGGTGAAACGGAACTGCGTTTTGTGAAGGAACCGGATACTGAGGCTGATGTTGTTTTCCTTTGCCTCGGACATGGTAATTCTAAGACTTTCCTGAAAGAGCATCAATTTTCCGAAAGCACCAGGATTATTGATCTCAGTCACGACTTTAGAATAAAAGGAGAACACGATTTTGTTTATGGGCTGCCAGAATTGCATAAAAGCGAAATTCAATCTGCCGGAAAAATTGCCAATCCGGGCTGCTTTGCTACAGGAATACAACTGGCACTGCTTCCGCTAGCAGCAAAAGGCCTATTGAAACAGGAAGTGCACATCCATGCTATTACCGGGTCAACCGGCGCGGGACAGAGCCCGACTGATACAGGACATTTTAGCTGGCGAAATAATAATCTTTCAATTTACAAAGCTTTTGAACACCAGCATTTAGCCGAAATAAAACAGAGTCTGCTTCAAAGCGGCGGCGTTGCAGTACCTGAGCTAAATCTCATCCCGATGCGGGGAAATTTCACAAGAGGAATTTTTACAAGTGCTTATACAAACATTGACATCTCATTGAATGAACTCCAGGATTTGTACAGCGATTTTTACAAAGATCATCCATTTACCCTTGTATCAGGTCATACCATTAGTTTAAAAGAAGTGGTAAATACTAACAAATGTCTTTTACAAGTAGAAAAACATGGAGATAAGGTATTGATCACCAGCCTGGTGGATAACTTATTGAAAGGTGCTTCCGGTCAGGCAGTTCAAAACATGAATTTGATGTTTGATCTTGAAGAAAGTGCAGGGCTAAAGTTAAAAGCAGCAGCTTTTTAAAAAAGAAATCAGAAGCTAATCTTAAACATATATACATGTCAAAGAAAAACATAGCGATTTTAGGTGGAGGCAATTTGGGTGTAGCTATAGCCAAAGGTTTGATCAACTCCAGTCTTTCAGAACAATACGAAGTTACTGTTACCAGAAGAAACATACAGTCGCTGGATAAACTCAGTGAACTTGGCGTCAATGTCCATAGCAACAACAAAGAAGCGGTGGAGAACGGAGATCTGATTATTTTAGCCGTTCAACCAAAGCAATTGGACAACCTGCTTGGTGATATTAAATCTGTAATTGATCATAAAAAGCATACCGTAATTTCAGTAATTACCGGGATAACAATAGCAGATATTGCAGGCGTTTTGGGAATGCAGGTAAAGGTGATTAGGGCAATGCCCAATACCGCCATTGCGATTGGGCAGTCAATGACCTGTATAGCTTCTGCAAATGCTTCCGCCGATACGATTGAAGAGGTTAAAACCATATTTGAGGCCATGGGAAGGGCTATGGTGATAGATGAAAAATTAATGCAGGCCGCTACGGTGTTAGGAGCCTGTGGCATCGCGTTTTTTCTAAGGTTTATAAGGGCTGCTTCGCAAGGTGGTACTGAGGTGGGTTTCCATGCTGAAGAAGCCCAGTTGATTGCCTCTCAAACCGCATTAGGCGCAGCTTCAATTTTATTGGAAACCAACCAACATCCGGAAGAGGCCATTGACAAAGTGACCACGCCACAAGGTTGTACAATTGCAGGACTCAATGAAATGGAGCATTATGGCTTAAGCTCTGCTCTCATTAAAGGCATTGTAGCTTCGTATAAAAAAATTGATAAGATTACGTAAGATGTTGGATGTTGGGATTGGCCAACGTCATCCCGGAATTTATGGAGCAAAGCGGAGTGAATATCCGGGATCTCCCTTTGTGAATGATGAATTGATTGTGGACCAGCGCTTTGATGCAAGATTAAATTAAACAGACGATGAAACTTTTTGATGTATACCCTTTAATAAATATTGAGCCCGAAAAAGCGGAGGGTTGTTATGTAACAGACCTTGAAAACAACCAATACCTGGATTTATACGGCGGGCATGCGGTAATCAGTATTGGCCATAGCCATCCTCATTATGTTAAGAGGATATCCGATCAACTCCAAAAATTGGGCTTCTATTCAAATTCTGTATTAATCAGTCTACAGCAGGAACTGGCTGAAAAGCTAGGGCAAGCTTCAGGATACGCAGATTATAATCTTTTTCTTTGTAACTCAGGCGCAGAAGCCACTGAAAATGCGCTAAAATTGGCTTCTTTTCATACCGGAAAAACAAAGGTAATTGCTTTTCACAAAGCTTTTCACGGACGTACCGCCGGTTCACTGGCTGTTACCGATAATCCAGCAATCAGCGCTCCCATCAACAAATCGGATCATGTGCAATTTCTGCCTTTTGAAGATACTGAAGCACTGGAAGCCGCACTACAGCAAGGCGATGTGTGTGCCGTCATTATCGAAGGCATACAAGGCGTAAGCGGAATTATAGCACCTTCTGATGAATTCCTGCAAAACGTACAACGACTTTGCCAGAAATATGAGGCAATCTTTATAGCCGATGAAATCCAATCGGGCTATGGCAGAACAGGAAAGTTTTTCGCACACCAGTATGCGGAAGTACAGCCTGATTTGATCACGATGGCGAAGGGAATGGGCAATGGCTTTCCTATCGGTGGCGTACTCATTCACCCTAAATTTCAGGCCAAATATGGCTTATTAGGTACCACCTTTGGCGGAAACCACCTCGCTTGTGCAGCGGGATTGGCAGTGCTGGAAGTAATGGAATCGGAATCGCTTGTTGAAAATGCGAAAACAGTCGGCGATTATTTAATTGAAAAACTACAGGAAATAGAAGAAGTTGTAGAGATCAGAGGCAGGGGATTAATGCTCGGACTTCAGTTCTCTTTTGCTGTGAAGGCATTGCGTGACGAGCTGGTACACAATCAGAAGATCTTTACAGGATCCGCCTCCGACCCGAATGTCTTACGCCTGCTTCCGCCCTTGAGTCTGACACAGACGGACGCAGATATATTTATTCAAAAACTGATCTTATCGCTTAATAAAATAAAAAATAATGAAGCAGTTTCTATCGGTAAATGATGTTCCTGATGTTGATGCACTGGTAAAAGAGGGCTTGGCATTTAAAAAATCTCCCTTTACACACCAGAACCTTGGCAAAAACAAGACCTTGGGGATGATTTTTTTTAATCCGAGCTTGCGGACACGCCTTAGTACGCAGAAAGCTGCCCTCAACTTAGGCATGTCGGTGATGGTAATGAATATCAACCAGGAAGGCTGGCAAATAGAGTTTGGAGATGGGGCCGTGATGAATGGCGACAAACAGGAGCATATCAAAGAAGCCGTAGCTGTGGTGAGTCAGTATTGCGATGTGTTAGGAGTACGGACTTTTGCCAGTTTATCTAATCGGGAAGCGGACTACAAAGAGGAAGTTCTTCAAAAATTCATTCAATACTCATCAGTGCCTGTTATCAGTCTGGAAAGTGCTACCAAACATCCACTTCAATCTTTGGCAGACCTGCTTATGATTGAAGAACACAAGAAAGCTACAAGACCCAAGGTAGTGCTTACCTGGGCGCCTCACCCAAGGGCGCTCCCACAGGCAGTACCAAATTCATTTGTGGAGTGGATGAAGAAAGCCGATGTTGATCTGACGGTTGCATTTCCTAAAGGATATGAACTGGAATCTTCACTTTTGGCAGGCGTAAAAACGAGTCATAATCAGAATGAGGCTTTTGAAAATGCCGACTTTATTTATGCTAAAAATTGGTCTAGCTACCAGGAATATGGAAAAATCCTCAGCAATGACCCTACATGGACTGTCGATCAGAAAAAGATGGATCTCACCAATGGGGCAAAATTTATGCATTGCCTTCCAATCAGAAGAAATGTAATTGCAACAGATGAAGTGATCGACAATTCTGCTGTTATTGAATTGGCTGGCAACAGAGTTTTTGCTGCTCAAGCGGTGTTGAAGAGAATGATTGAATAGGATTGAATGAGAGAATGATTGAATGTTGACTAAATGATTGAACGACTGATTGATTGAATGATATGCAGACTTTAACCATTGTAAAAATCGGAGGCAAGGTAATAGATGAAGATGTGCTGTTAAAGAAGGTACTCCTGGATTTTGCGGCCATAAAAGGTCATAAGATACTGATTCATGGAGGCGGAAAAATTGCCAGTCGCATGAGTGAAAGATTAGGCATTGTTCCAAAAATGGTAGAAGGAAGAAGGGTCACCGATGCAGAAACATTGAAAGTTGTTACCATGGTCTACGGCGGACTGGTCAACAAAGGTATAGTAGCGCAATTGCAGGCTTATGGTTGCAATGCCATCGGGCTTACTGGTGCTGACGGGAATACCATTCCGGCAAAAATAAGACCTGCGGGGGCTGTTGACTACGGCATGGTAGGTGATTTATTGCCGGGTAAACTAAACATTTCCACCATCCAGTCCTTCTTAGAAAATAAGCTGGTGCCTGTGTTCGCCCCTATTACGCACGATGGGGAAGGTCAATTATTAAATACCAATGCAGACACCATTGCCTCTACCCTGGCCATAAGCCTTGCGGAGGGGTTTAAAGTTCAATTGGTGTATTGCTTTGAGAAGAATGGGGTTTTGTCTAATCCATCAGATGATGATTCTGTGATCCCCGAGATCGATTCAAAAAAATACGCAACGCTCGTGTCTGACGGCACCGTTTCAGATGGAATGCTCCCTAAGTTGGAAAATGCGTTCAACGCATTGAAAAATGGAATAGACTCAGTGATTATCTGCAGCTCAGAGAACCTGAACCTTGAAAATAACTACGGAGGAACAAAGTTATGCCTGTAGCAAACCTCTCCAATGAAATCAATTTATTAGTTGAAGATGCTGTCATCCTTCTCCAGAATCTGATTCATACTCCATCTTTTTCCAAAGAGGAGAAAAATACTGCTAATTTAATTCGCCATTTTCTCGAAAGCAAAGGTGTTGAAGTGCACCAAAAAGACAATAATGTGTGGGCAATCGCTGATAATCATCGCACAGGAGCGCCTGTTGTCCTTCTAAATTCTCATCATGACACCGTGAAACCGGCACATGGATGGGACACTGATCCCTTCAAGCCGACCATTCAGGATGGCAGACTGATTGGATTGGGGAGCAATGATGCAGGAGCCTCAGCCGTGTCGCTGTTGGCTACTTTCCTATACTTAAGAAAACTTCCGCAGCTTCCCTTTAAGCTCATAGTCGCCATAACGGCTGAAGAAGAAATTTCAGGGAAAAATGGCATTAGCTCCATTCTAGACGATTTGGGAGCTATTGATTTAGGCATTGTAGGCGAACCAACCGGAATGCAAATGGCAATTGCTGAAAAAGGCCTGATGGTGCTGGACTGCGTGGCTCATGGAAGGGCGGGTCATGCAGCAAGAAATGAAGGTGAAAATGCGATTTATAAAGCCTTGACCGATTTGACATGGTTTCAGGATTATGAATTTGAAAAAGTTTCGCCGGTGTTGGGTCCTGTTAAAATGACTGTAACGCAAATCAATGCAGGAAGTCAGCACAATGTAGTCCCAGACCACTGTAGTTTTGTAGTGGATGTAAGAAGTAATGAGTGCTATAGCAATCAGGAAATACTTGAGCTAGTGCAGCAAAATATTCGAGGCGAAGCAACAGCCCGCTCTACCCGTCTGAATGCTTCCGGAATTAAGTTGGATCATCCGGTTGTAAAGAAAGGAATGGCATTAGGATTAGAATATTATGGCTCCCCTACCCTTTCCGATCAGGCATTAATGAATTTCACTACCTTCAAGATCGGGCCAGGGCAATCAGCAAGATCGCATACAGCCAACGAATATATCATGTTGAGTGAAATAGAAGAGGGCATTAAAAT
>CAZHZR010000184.1:0-6284 GCA_964537095.1 uncultured Roseivirgaceae bacterium | reverse complement strand
AACGGCAAAAACAACCACCACAATAAATGCTACCCTTACTCTTAATAATATGGATTTTTTAATGTTCACGCTTGTCTACTACTATTTTATAGGGTGGTTTCAAACTTTCATACAGACCGAGTTCTTCAACTTCTTTTGCTACTTCAGACTGCTTACTGGCAAACATATAATCTGCCTTTAATGAGGTATAATCTGCCCTGAGATTTCCAACCTCTGTCTGCAATTTGTCTATTTGCCTGATGGATTTTTCGCCATAATGGCTGTTGCCAATGTAAAAGATGCCCAAGGCTGTCAAAAATAAAATATATGGTAGGTATCGCACGGGTAAGCCTTGCTCAAAAGCCAAATCAAGCTTAAACTTGTTCTCCAAAAAACTAAAGACATTGGATCTAGTTTGTGGCTTTGCTACTTTTTTCTTGTTCATCCTTGCCATATTCTAACTTGCTCAGCAATTACATTACTTTTTTGTTGCTATCCTTAATTTCGCACTTCTTGCTCTGTTATTTTCTAAAACTTCTTCACGCGTTGCAACCAGGGGCTTCTTATTCACCGGCTGTAATGGCCTGATAACATTTCCAAAAAAGTCTTTTTCATCTTCTCCGATAAAATTGCCTTTATTGATAAAATTTTTCACCAGTCTGTCTTCGAGCGAATGGTATGCCATTACTACCAATCTTCCATCCGGCTTCAAAACCTCCGAAGCTTGCTGCAAGAACTCTTCCAGGGCTTTCAACTCATCATTTACTTCGATTCTTAACGCCTGGAACACCTGCGCATAGTATTTATTTTCTTTGCCTCGAGGTGCGAACCTCTTTAGAACATCCTTCAAATCGCCGCTGGTTTCCAGTGGCTTGTTAATACGTGAGGCCACAATTGCCGCTGCAAGCGTTTTAGCGTTCCGCACTTCCCCATACATGCCCAGTATTTTTTGCAATTCAGATTCGCTGCAGGAGTTTACAACTTCTTTGGCCGAGACCGGGGCCGCCTGATCCATTCTCATATCCAACTCCCCGTCAAACCTTGTAGAAAACCCTCGTTCAGCCTTGTCTATTTGATGAGAAGAAACCCCAAGGTCAGCGAGTATTCCATCTACGCTTGCAACCCCATTTGCTTTTAAGTATCTTTTTAGATATCTGAAATTTGCTTCAACAAAAACAAATTCAGCGTTGTTGATCTCTCTCGCATTTTGTAATGCATCCTTATCCTGATCAAATGCGAATAATTTTCCGCCTTTAAGCCTCTCCAGGATCGCTTTGGAATGTCCTCCTCCTCCAAAAGTTACATCTACATAGGTGCCCTCTGCTTTTATTTCCAAAGCCTGTAGACATTCCCCTAACATCACTGGCTTATGATAGCTCCCCATTTCCTTAATCATCTAAATATTTCTGCGCCAAAGCTGAAAATTCCGTCTGGTCCTTGATTAGATACTCTTCGTACAAATCCGGGTTCCATATCTCAACCCTATTTCCCATACCCACAACGATCACATCTTTTTCTAATTGCGCATACTTAAGCATCGTTTTCGGAATTAAAAATCTCCCGGTATTATCTAACTCTACCTGAGTGTTTCCTCTGAAAAAATTACGCTGCAATTTCCGATACTCTTCGTTAAATTCATTTAAACCAGCAATCCTCTGATATATCTTTTTATACTCCAACAAAGGATAAATCACGAGGCATGGTTCAAAACCTCTCCTGATTACCAATTCACTCGCAGAACTTTCAGGTAAATTAGACTTGATCTTGGAAGGCAAGACGAGCCGTCCCTTAGCATCTAATTTACATTCATATTCGCTTGTGAAAAATGACATATATCGTTTAAGATAAAACTGTTCTCATTACGCAAAACTAAAAAAGAAATTAACAATCTCCTCCACTTTCTACCACTTTTTACCACTATCATCAAAAATTAAGGAAAATATCTTTAGATTACTAATTATTTTAAACAAAATTTGTTTTCCCAAACAAGCTTTATTTAATTTTAATTTCTACTTTGCAATAGATGCCCGCTCTTATTCGCACCCCATACTAGCAGCAAACAACTTTATTTTAAACTCAGAACCGATTTTTATAAGATAAAAGAAAATAGAGAAGGGAAGATGTTAAGGAAAGATGTTAAGGAGTATGAGACGTGGGGCAAAGTGGGAGCCAGATCCATTTTTTTTTCAATAGGACAAAATAATTGAGCGGCCTTGCGGATGCTACACATATGCAAATCAGGATTTTCCGGCCTTCAGAAGGAGATAAAACCAATACAATTTTCAGGATTTCTGGAAGGAATGCCTCTGGAAAAGTGCGGGATGAACGATGGATCTGCTGTTTTAAATGCTGGAAGGGACAATTAGCTGAGGGCGTCTGAATTCATCCGAGGATTCCGGCACTGGAGCAAACCCCATTTTTACCAAAATCCACGAATGAAACTATGAGTCAATCACCTTGTAATTTGTGAAGGCTGTTGCAAAAATCCGCTCTAAGCGGGATCATCTAAATCTGCTTGTTTAACTGATCTAACCATGTGCCATATACCGCGTCATACTGTTCTTTCAGTTTGGCATTTGGTTCTATTACATCTATTTTTGTGAGCCCCATAAAAGCTTCTTCAAAACTACTGTAAACACCAGCTCCTACACCAGCTCCTCTTGCCGCCCCCTGCGCACCATCAGTATTGTACAACTCTATGCTCGTGCCAGTCATATTGGCGAAAGCTTCCCGGAACAATGGGCTTAAGAACATATTTGCATAGCCTGCTTTTACAGTGCTTATTTGCATGCCCATGGATTTCATAATGTTGAAACCATAAGTTAGAGAACTCACAATACCCTCCTGACCAGCCCGAAGTAAATGCTTTACCGTATGCCTGTTGAAGTCCAGATTGTGCAATTGCGCACCTATATTATTGTTTTCAAGAATTCTCTCTGCTCCATTGCCAAATGGAAGAAATACGAGACCGTCAGAGCCAATTGGTGCTTCAGCGGCTATTTTATTCATTTCATCGTAGCTATATGCGTTGTTTCCAATGTTGTGCTTCAGCCAGCTATTTAAAATTCCTGTACCATTTACACACAACAGTACCCCGTACTTTTGCTCTAAAGAAGTATGGTTAACATGCACAAAAGTATTTACACGTGATAATGGATCATAACTCGGTGAATCCAATATACCATAAATAACCCCAGACGTACCAGCCGTTGCCCCAACCTCGCCAGGCTTTAAAACATTTAAAGAAAATGCATTGTTCGGCTGATCCCCTGCTCTATAGGATATTTTTATCCCGGGACGGAGTCCGATTTCCTGTGCTGCGGCCTGCGACACGCTTGACTGATGAGAAAACACGGGAACAACTTCAGGTAGTAAATCTTCACTTATTTGGTAGTGTTCAAGGAGTGCCGTTGCCAGCTTATCTTCTTTAGCATTCCAGTAGATCCCTTCCGACAGGCCTGAGGATGTGGTTTGGATTTCTCCTGTTAATTTCATGGCAATATATTCGCCCGGAAGCATTGCCTTGTAAATTTTATCATAAACTTGAGGCTCGTTCTCCTGTACCCACTTTAATTTGGATGCAGTGAAGTTTCCGGGGGAATTTAAAAAATTGCTCAAACAAAATTCTGCTCCAAGTTCATTAAATGCTTTATTTCCTATGGAAACCGCTCTGCTATCGCACCATATAATGGATGGACGAAGGACTTTTTGATCCTTATCTACCAAAACCAATCCATGCATCTGGTAAGATATACCTATACCTTCTATTCTTTCAACATCTATTCTGTTGTTGGTTAATATCTCTCTTGTTGCTTGCTTCACATTTTCCCACCACATTTCCGGATTCTGTTCTGCCCAGCCGGGTTGAACAGAATTTATCGGCATCTCAGATTTAGGATAAGTGGCAGATGCTACTACCGCGCCTTTTTCCGCATCCAGCAAAGTGGCTTTAACAGATGAACTTCCAATATCATAACCTAATAAAAAAGAAACAGTACCCATAAGAATAATTTTAAACCAACCAGAGATTGCTATCTCGACTAAATTTTGACCACACCAAAATTATAAATAATTCCGGACATTAATAACTTTCGTTAGAAATGATCCCGGAAATAATGCGAAGCTAAAGGAGGCCCTACTGCAATGAATTTATCCAGTCTGCAATTTTCAAGGCTTCTTCTCTGGGAACCTGCGGCATGGGAGGCATTGGGGTAGCATACCCAGGCCAGTTCTGAGGTTCGGGGTTGTAAATAAGTTCCACAATTCTGTCATTGGAATATCTTCTTTTAGCTATTTCAGCAAACGATGGACCAACCTGTTTTGAGTCCGCATTGTGACAGGCCAGGCAGGTATTTTTTGCCAACAATGGCTTAACTTCATCAAAATTCGGAACTTTTTTCTCAACAGGTTTCGCGGTGGCTTTAGCGGCTGTTGCTTTTTTGGCAGGGGCTGCCTTGCTTCCTGCCGCCGCTTTTGCAGCCTCTTTCGCAGAGTTTCTGGTACTTGCTTCTTCTAATGGAAGTTTCGAGCCGTCAGGAATTTGGTTCAGCGTATAATAAGCAGACGGGTGCACCAGCGAGTAAGAACCTTCTTCACCTCTGATGCCCCCCAGAAACAAATGATGCACATATCCTTTTCTCAGGTTATCTACAATAAGCCTCGCCTTTAATCCGTCACTTGAAATCTTTACTCCCTTAACCGATAACGTTTCGAAGTTCACAGGAGGACTACCATATACGGGCGTATATTTATATATAAAGCTCTCCACCGTATAATTTGCAAGGTCTTCGGCAGACTTTCTGTCTACAGGTTTTGTAAATTCTATCTCAAAACCGTCAGGCATGGCATGCACAGCCAACATCTCAAAAGGAACTTGCCTGTTCCACACCAGGCGCTGCAGCCCTTCGTTTGCATCGCCGGCGGAACCCCATCCCCGATTGGTCTCTCCTACAAACAATGAGCCGTCATTCGCCCAGGCCATTCTTAGAACTCCCGATTTGAATCCTTCCCTAAAATCAAAAGCTACTCCTTGATATTCTCCCTTTACTTTTTCCATGAATACCCGCATGATTTTACTTTGCCCCTGGTCTCCAATCAAAAGCTGGCCTCCAAAGGGTCCAAAATTACCTACCGGAATTTGTAATATCTCCGAATTAGAAATACCCAATACACCATGAGGAAGCCACACTACTGGTGTTTGTAGTTCCGGAATTTCATCTCTCAGTTCATAAAGGAATTTGAAATCCTCGTTTTGAACGTTTTCAGGTTTGACATATCTCCCAACGCTATTTTTATTCCGTTGCGGGCTTACGAATTTATAAATTTCATCTTCGGAGAGGTCTAAAGGAGAATTCGGTTCGCCAGTCCATCGAAGACCAGCCGGATGACCCATAAAAGCGCCTTTTTTCACATGCCACATACCGCCAGAGCCCATCCAGTCGCCCTGATTATCAGTGTAAAACAATTCTCCGTCTATCATTCCCAATCCTGCAGGGGAACGCATTCCAGTAGCCCAGGGCTCCATTTTCCCGTCTTCGGTAATTTTCATAGTCCACCCTCTCCATGGCACAAAACTCTCTCCTCTCCACCATTCTTCGTTACCAAAGGCCACATTTCCTGTCACAAAAAAGGAACCGTCAGGCGCAACTTTAGGCCCGAAGCTGTACTCGTGATAATGACCCGAAATCGGCCAGGCGTAAACAGTTTCATAAACATCTGCTTTACCATCCATGTCGGTGTCCACCAATTTGGTCAATTCGCCCCTTTGGGCACAATAGAAGGCACCATCTTTATAAACCAACCCCAGCACCTCGTGCAGGCCTGAGGCGAACTTTCGGAAGTATGGTTTCGAACTCGTAGGATTTTCTACCAGAAAGACATCCCCTCTTCGGGTAGCCACGCCCAGGTCGCCATTAGGCAAAACTGCCAAACCACCCACCTCCAGCAAAGTACCTTCAGGTGAGCTTACTTTCATTATTCTAAAGAAATCTTCTTCCATAGGAGACTCCTGCGCTACCACTTGCGCCCTTACGCCCAAGAGGAGCAGCATGCACCAGATGACTACTTTATATTTTGTACCGATGTGTTTTGAAATATTCATTTATTGATCTTTTAAGGAATAAATTCGGATTAAAGAAGTATTGAATAATTTAGCCCATCTTTTAAGGGGATGATTAACTCCTGCTGAGAACCTGCACTTCTGACCACTGGCTTTGCCCCTCCAGTTTCTTCCAACCGAACGTAGTATCTTTTATCATCAATCAAAAACATGTTCTTTCCAATTTCCTCTATTTTGCTCCCTTTTG
>CAZHZR010000183.1:0-6288 GCA_964537095.1 uncultured Roseivirgaceae bacterium | reverse complement strand
TCAAGCTTTGTAAACAGCGAACTGAAGCTTTCTGTTGACACAAACTCGAAAAACAAGAAAATCAAGATTGAGGCATGGCTTGAATAAAGGCCTAGATTTCTTAAGCGAGCCTCTCCCTATATCACTTTATATCCCGTATCATCCTTACCGAAAAATATGCCAATAGCAACACCATGCCAATCACTGCAGCCCAAATCCATAATTTTGTAGTAAAAAAATCCTCTTCTTGAATCTTGTCAAATTCTATTTTTTCTATTGCGCCTACCTCAAGAACTTTAGGGTGAATATTTAATTTTTCGTCAAAATATTTAAGGTCGTAATCTGGTAAGGGTGCATTATTATCACCAAATCTTAAAACATAATTTTCACCTTTCTGCAGGTGAGCAATTACAGTGCGGCGGATCTGCGAAGCTTCTACAGATTCTATGGACAATGGAGGATTATCCTTGTTATCAATAATAAGATAAAGCTCCCGTCCGAATAGATTATCTAACAGAAATTCATTTGAACGATTGGATCTGAGCTCAAATGCGGTAATTTCGGTAAAATAGTTCTTCTTATTATTTATCGTTTTGGTACACAATTTCGCCTGTCTTAAATAATTATCCGGACCTGAAATATTAAATTTAATTCGTTCAATATATTGCGGTGAAGGGAAAGAAATTTCTATATAAGTCTTTTTGTCAACGCTATCGTTCTGCACAACAGCTGGTGCAGGAAGATCTACCCAGATAGCATTTTCATGATGCACATCATAATACCCAGCCTGAAGGATGCTGATAGGAAGAGACACTGAATCGCTTATGTCTAGTCGAAAATATTCATAATCACTTAATGGGAAATGTAGTATTTTAACTTCCTCCGTTTTATGATTGTTATAAAGTGATGCTAGCTCATAGTTGTCTTTAATGGTATACCAATTTACCTTATCATCGCTTCCGCTGAGCCGGGCTTTCTTGCTGACATCCGCATTTTTAATGATAAGACCTATGTTATCAATCTTATTTTTGCCAGCGTTTCTGATAATCAACTGTGTGCAGCAGTCGGGAATCTTATTATGCTCTATGATTTCGTAGCTCCTGAAACTTTCGGTAGATACAGGTGCTTTTTCTATCTTCAAGAAATAGGGAACTTCATGGTTTTTGGAACTATAGAGTCGCAAGTCAGAAAAGTCTTGTTTTAGATGCGTGCTAACTTCCGGTGCAATTAGAATTTGGTAATTCCCATCTTCTCTTACCGAATCAATCTTTGCCTGCATTGTAAAAGATTGACCAGTAACCTGAGAAAATATGAGCAGTAAATCGATAAATAGAAACAATACTACTTTCATGGCTTATTCACACCGTTAGGTTCGTTTTCCAGCAATAAATTCTTAAGCTTTTGATACATAAATGAAACAACCAATAACAGAATTCCCAAACAGATAAATGCTGCAATTTTTCCACCTTCAGATATTCCTCTTATGTCGAGAATGAATAATTTTAACAGGATAATAGCAAATACCGATAGAGAAATTATCCGAAGGTCTTTGATCTTTTTTCTCATACCAATTGACATAAGGATAAAAGAACCTATTCCCCATAGAATAGGATATCCGATTTTATGATTCTGGTTTAATATGTGGTCGATATTGAGAGCAGATCCATTATTAAATAAAAGCACCAGGTGATCTAACTCGGCACTGGCTATAAATATGGAAGCGAAAGTTAAATACCAGAGGAAATAAGTACCTTGTTTGGATTTTAGTCCGAAAATGTTTTTGATGTTTTTTAAAGAGAGTATCAATAAGGCTATTGCCAGCATTGTAATAATGTAGTGGAACAAATAATTACCTAAGGATGTATCGGCACCATATAAATAATCATTTCTCACGCTAATAATTTCAGCATGGTAGTAGGTGATATACGCTACAGTTCCAAAAATACTCAGAACGATGGCACCCAAAGAATACGCAACAGATTTTTGTCTGATTAGGAACAAGGATAACAGCAATATAAATAGAAGATTATAGCTTCCCCTGATCACATTTCTAAAGCTGAACGATTCAATGTTCGCATTTAAATGAAAATCAAGTTCTAACAAAAGAGCAACGTAGACAAAGACTACAAATGCAGCAGATAAAATAGGTTTATATAACGAAATATCCACACCATAAACTTCGATTTTTCCTTCTTTTTTAAGGAGAAATAATGTGAGCGCGATGGCTGTCAGGGAAACAAAACTGGTGATGAAAGCTTTGTTGAAAATCATATTTAAGTTACTTGACGTGCCATAGACAGCTTCCCAGTCCATCATAAGGCTGATGGCCATCAATGCCATTACAATCACGGAGGAAAGTTTGATAATTTGCATCCCAGATTTTTGAGACAGCCATAGTAAGAGTACTGCTTCCAATGCCCAGAATAAAGTTATATAATTCCCTTCAAGCTGAACTGGGGCTGCTAAACTTACAAATGTTAATACCAAACCGATCAACAGATAAATAAGGTTTAAATCAGCTCGTTTTGATTTGTACAAACTGTAGGCAAAGACAAAATTAAATACGCCCAGAAGCGCTGTGAACAAGCCTTGAAATACTCCACCTTGTACGTCCTGGAGAATTATCATCCCTGCAGAATAATAAAGGAAGGTGTTGCTCAGCAAAATCGATATTTCAGCTGCTTTAAACTTCCTGTTTGCTTTAATATTATTGAGGATGTTCATCAAGAAAAATACAAGGTAAAAAAGCGTGGCAAATACCAAGGCTCCGACATAGGGAAAATCTGGTTCATTTACTATTTCCTTACTTAACCAGCCACCAAAAAGGATGATCGTAAATACATAGGATATGATATTCAGGAGGTTCCATTTTTTAAAAAAGGCTAAAACCAACATCCCAATATTCAGTGTGAGAATATAAGTAAAAAGCACTATATAATTCCCAGCGCCTGTGCTAACCATAAAAGGAGAGCCAAAACCACCAATAATGGCCAATACAGCAAGCTCCTTTCTGTCGTAAGCTATGGCTAGTAACACAGAAAAGCCTGTGATCAGCGCCATGATTAAAAAGGCTGCCGTTTGGCTTAGTAATTCGTATTCATGAAAAGCAATTGCTATTGAAAAGTAAAAAATAGCCATTCCGCCACCTACCAACACAGAGCTGAACGCTTTGAATTTCTCTTTGGTTTTATGCGCAAAGCCTATCAGAATTCCGCCACAAACTATTCCTATGAAAACCCTTCCTATTTCATTTATCCAATCCTGATCTATGGCATACTTTACAAAAAATCCTATGCCCAAAACCAGGATTCCAATACCAATTTTATTGATCAGGTTTTCGCCTATAAATTTCTCCAAGTCATTTCGTTGAAAAAACGAGGGCTTTGGTTCCTCTTTTTGGATAGTAACGACTTCCTCAATTTCCTGATAAGCCATTAATTCCTCCACCAAATCAGGTGCTGATTCTTCAATCACAATGGGTGGACTTACAAATTCCGGAATGTCTTCTTCCGGTGCAACAGGTTCGACTATCGAATTTGGCTCCTCTTTCCATGCCTCCTCCATTTGTTCCTTCCAGGAAGGCCCGGGTGTCGCCGGGGTTCTTGGCTCTTTTTTTAATTCGTCGATTTGAGATATAAGACGGCTTATCTTTTTCTCAAGATTGCTTTTTCCACTAACTATAATGAAAAGGATGACGATAAGAAGCAAAAAGTTTAGTAATTCCATCGCCCGAAGATATCTTAAAATAAATTATATTTACCTTTAAATTTCTTTAAAAAATTACCTGGATTGAAGAAATATTTATAGTTTAAAGATTTATGGAGCACACAACTTTTATAAAAATTGGCTAATGCTTTGGAGAGGTTCAACTTGCTTGCGTTTTTCCATGGTTATTTCTTCGCATGGCGTAAAAATGTCACAACACTGATTTTGGAGCAATAGCCGAAAATTGCTTCACACTTAAGGAGAGGACTTTCATGAAGCATAGCAAGTATGAAATTTTTGAAGACCGCCTAGAATTTAATTTCTATGAGTTTTACTTAGTTCGCTTCACAAATCTCCGATTTAAACATTAGATCGAATTAAGGAAATAGATCTAAATACATACCTGTACTCTATTGAGATCGATAAGGGTGAAATAATATTTCTAAATCATGAGGACAAGGAAATAATCAGCGAATTTATTAACAAAAATCAAATCCCCGTCGCTGATAAAATTGACGTTTGGAATCTAAGATGCAGTGGCTTTCTTGACACTGAATTTGCACTTGAACAAAAGCAGCGGCAGATAAAAATATTACTAAATACGGGAATAACAGATGAGGAAAACAAGGCTATCAGGAAGAAAATAAAGGGTTCTTTTTGGGAACAATGGAGTGGTCTTATTTGGGGCATTGGGACGTGTTAGTTATGAAACCACACAGAAACCCATTTTATAGATTTACAGGTCGAGACTTTTACTGGTGGACAATGGAAGTAGCAAAAAAGGGAAATGCGGTTTCTGCAAGGACTTCTAAATTTGAAATTTGATAGAGAGGATCAAAATGGCCCTCTCTATCAGATTAAAAGATGAGATTACAAGTCAATTACTTCGTATTTCTCACCAGTCTTAATAATTTTCAAATATTCAATAACTAACCCTTCATCATTGGCATAAAATGAACCGTTATATGATGTGCTTTCCGATTGCGATCCACCTCTTAAATATAAGGTATAGGTTAAAGGCATACCGCCACTATAATATTCTACCTTGATTAAATAGGAGCCATCAGAATAAATGTTATTGATTCTTACTTCTTCAAAGGAATAAGACGAAGTCGAGGAAGATATTTCGCTTTCTCCTTTATATAGATAAAGTTCCAGATCAGCATCACCTTGCGCTTTTGTTGCCGAACCACCAGTTGACCACTCAAGATTGATAACCAGGCCCTCAGAATCCTGGATAACATTATCAGGTAATACAGCCTCTTTCTCTGTGGAACAGGAAGTTATGATTACTACCAGGGCACTGAAAAGGATAAATTTTATAGATTTCATGATCTTATCTTATGGAATGGGTATAAATAAATTTTGTGAATGTGTGAAATGACAATTATAATTTGCTTGTAGCGTCGTCAGAGCCAAAGGAAAGCGGGATTCTTCCTTCATTCGCCGCAAACCTTTCTCTTCTGTCTTTCAGGAATGATTTGATGTAGTTATCGATTGCTTTTTTACCGACCACTTCTTCAGCAGTCTCAATCGTTTTATCAGCCTTCTCAAAATCTGACATTAGCACATACGTGAGTGATAGGTTATTGTAAATCGCTTCGGTGACTTTTTTATTAACTCTTGTGTTTTTGGCCTCCAGATCAGCTTCTTTTAAAACCGTTTCCCAAATCACAATGGCCTCATCCATTTTCGATGTGAATTTTTCATTAAAAACGATATCATTTTCTGAGACTTCTTCCAGCGCTTCCTTCACTTTTTCAAGTGCTATGTCTAAGTCATTGTACTCAAATTTTTTGTATTTTTTTACAGCTACAAATTCAGTATAAGATCTCACCTTACTATATGAGTAGAGATTATCCAAAGTTCTACCAAGATTGTGTACATTTTTATTAAGCAACTCAGCTCTCAAATTACTTTGTAAAGTCTTATGGTTGGCATTCCACCAATTATTTCTTTCGCTGCTGGTTCTAAATTCAGCACTTCTATAATGGCTCATACCATTTGACCCATTAGAAAATCCTGAGTTAAGGGGCTCCATTTCACCGGGAAGCTTAACTTCAAAATATAAAGGGTATTTATAACCGAATGTGAGATAATAATAGGTAACTGTTACTTCCTTATCATCCCTTTTTTCGGTTTTGTCTATTGTAGAAAAAATGACTTCATCTTTATAATAAGACTCCAGACGTACCAATAATTCGACGCCAGCGTCCGTGGTCTTCTCAAGGTGAGAAAGAGCTGCTGCATTTTTTATTTTATTCAACGTTTCGGTCTTACTATCACCTTCGTAAAGATATCCCATATCGATATTTACCCAATATTGGCTAATATCTTCTGGTAGGGGGGTGAGAGGTAACTGCGTGTAATGTAGCCTGTTCTTCTCTTTATCCAGGCGTTGAGCAATTGTTTGATTGCCTATGGCGATGCAAACTGCGACTAATAGTAGAATTTTTTTCATAACTCGTTTTTAAATTTTTGATTAAAAACCAAAACTATTTAAATGGATTTTCAACTGAATTGTCTTTGTTGTACAATTCTTACATTGATTAGGATATGTGGTTTTTATATAAAAAAATAGATGTCGTTTTTAGCATTTCTAAA
>CAZHZR010000182.1:0-6318 GCA_964537095.1 uncultured Roseivirgaceae bacterium | reverse complement strand
CCGGAAATATCAGCCATTATAAAGTAGATTGGATGCAGGACCGAAAGGATTGGCCTGAGCCCAAATGGCCGGGGGCAGATGGTGACGATGGATTCATCTGGGACCGTCAGAAGCTGGAGGAATTCTACGCGCCCTGGGGCAGATTGGTAAAGCAGGGGATAGGCGTGCATTTAGGGGAAACCGGTGGATCGCACAGGCTGCCCCACGATGTTTACCTCGCATGGCTGGAAGATGTGCTGGATATTTTTAGCAACATGGGCATCGGATATTGCATTTGGGATTTCATTGGCGCCAGTAATTTTGGAATTTTAGATAGCCAAAGAGACGATGTGAAATATGAGGATTGGTATGGACATAAGTTGGACAGGAAAATGCTAAAGCTCTTGCAGAAATATTAGCTTCCGGATTGCAAATCCGGAAGAGCCGTGAGTTAAAGTTCAAGGTTCATCGTTTAACGTTTCGAGCTTCAGGTTGAAAGTTAAAAAAGTGCAGGGGACAAATGAAGAAACAGGATTTGCTAAACCTTGCCTCCTGTCTACAGATGTTATTAAGTGTAAAAGTTGAAGAAATTGAAAAGATCGTTAAAAGTGGAGGTTCGGTAAAGCTGCTCGAAAGGCGATAAGATCGTTGGTAATCTCTTATCGATATAGCTGAAACTATCTCGATAATTAAGTGAACGCTAAAATCAGGCAGGCTGCTTCAGGAGATCGATTTTCTAAATCGATCAGAATTTACCTGAATTCTTTTATGGAATGTTCAAAGACATCAGAGATAAATAGAATTCGATATTCTAAAAAGGTGCAGTCTCAGATATACAATAAGGCCGCTTTCTTATCCATTCAATCATTCAATCATTCATTCATTCAATCATTCATTCAAACAAACCTCCGTACTATATTACCAAACCTCCGTACTATAGTGTTTAAAATCGCATGCCATTGAAATTAAATTAGACCATTCTTAAAGCAAGAATCAGCAAGGGCGAATAAATGCAAACGTTTGCAGTTTGAACCTGATCCTGAAATGCTTTTTGGATATGACATTTTTTTTCACCTTAAACCCTTTTCTTATGAGTCATTTATTTTTACCCACATCAAGAATGGTTTGCTGTGCTTTTTTAGCACTACTTATATGTAGTGGCTATGCAGGCACGGCGCAAACACCCTTTGAATCCCTCAACTATCTCTACAGCATTCAGGGATCAAATGTAATCGGAGGCATGCATAACAGGCAGCCAAATGCAAATCCGAATAGCTATAGCCAGCAACTCAACAATATTACTGGCAACTGGCCCGGATTATACAGCGCTGATTTCCAGTTTGAACCCAACGAAATTGCAAACCGTCAAACCATGGTTAATCAGGTCATTAACGAATGGAACAATGGCGCTATGATCAATATCATGTGGCATGCCTGTAATCCTGCGCTTGGAGAACCCTGCTATTGGGATAATAATGGCGTGCTCAGCCAAATGTCCGACTGGGAATGGAGCCAGCTTATTACAGACGGTACCGCTATCAACAATAGTTGGAAGAGCAGAATGGATGAAGTTGCTTATTACCTGCAGCAATTGGAAGACGCTGGCGTGGAGGTTTTTTTCAGGCCTTTGCATGAAATGAACCAGGCCATGTTTTGGTGGGGTGGCAGGCCTGGGCCAAACGGAACAGCCAGGTTGTACCAAATCACCCATGATTATTTCACTTATGAAAAAGGCCTTTCGAATTTAATCTGGGTGTGGAACCTTCAGGATTTCAGCTCCCTGGCCAGCGACCTGAACAGCTATGATCCGGGTGGGCAGTATTGGGATGTGCTGACCTTGGACATGTACTGGAGTGATGGCCAGGGCTATACTAGTGCCAAATACAATGCAATGGCAAATAAAGCAGGTAACAAGCCCATGGGAATTGGGGAATGTCAGGACCTGCCCGCAGTGAGTATTTTGCAGTCGCAGCCAAAATGGTCGTTTTTTATGGGCTGGTCAGAACTCACCTTTCAGCACAACACCAATCAGAAAATTCAGGAGATTTATTGGTCCGGTCGGGTGATTACCTTGAATGAAATGCCGGGATGGGGCAATGGAGGGTCTGGAGGTAATATAAATCTTGCTTATCAGCGGCCGGTTACGGTTTCTTCCACAGAAAGCCCCTATTCAGCTTCAAATGCGGTGGACGGCGATGGAAATACGAGATGGGCCTCACAATATGCCGATCAGCAAAATTTCGTTATTGATCTTGGTGCGAATTACAACATCAGCAGGGTGAGAATTGCCTGGGAAGCGGCATATGGAAGGGATTATCAAATCCAGTTTTCTACCAATAATTCCACCTGGACTACCGCAAGATCAGTTTGGGGAAATACCGGTCTGGAAAATGATTTGACGGGCTTATCAGGAACAGCGAGGTATGTAAAGATGTATGGCATTACCAGAGCTACCAGTTATGGTTTTTCTATGTACGAAATGGAAGTCTATGGCACTCCGGCTTCAGGAACTTTTGCTTCAGAAAACAATCTGAAAAATGGGCGCATTGAAAAAAATATCCAGGCAAAGGATATCATAACCGCATTCCCAAATCCGTTTACTGAAAATATTACGATACAGTTGAGTCTGGAGCAGGAAATAGAAAGCGTAGTGACTGTTTATGATCTGTTGGGAAAAACGGTGGCAAAGATACCCACGGGAAAATTACAGGCCGGCCAAAACGAAATCATTATTGATACCGATGGATGGGCCGAAGGCATATACAATTATGTGCTGGAAATTGACGGAGGGAGAGTCAGCAACAAAATGATCAAAAGGTAGCAAACAAAATTCCGCTAAGATTGGATGGAACAAGCCGATTTTAGCGGAATAATTGCATCTTTCAACGCTTTGTACTGGCTGGCTCAAAATCCGGACGATATTACCCAAAGCCCGTACTGTGGTATTCAATTATAAGAGGCTTGCCTGTTAACTTAGATGAAGGGATTTAATAGGACTACGAATAGTGATTTTGTGGTCATCCCGTTAGCGATAGAAAGTAATGGACAGAGGAAGTACAAAAAAATGGCGGGGCAATACACAGTTGAACGTCAGGAATGAGGTAAAGCGGTTGTGGCGGACAATATTACCATACTTCCGTACGATAGTGTTCAGTGCAGACAGGCAGCATTGTATAATTTTAGGCTATAATATTAGATGTAAATTCAAAAAAGGCGAATGTGTTATTTATCAATGTTTAACAAAATGTTTAACAATAGTTGTATGGATATAAACTTAAGTCAAGGAACCTATTTAAATGCCCCGGGCGTTAGATGCTGCGTGCGGGAAAATGAACGATTATTAAATGTAACAAATAAATTATCATCTTATGAACTATAAACATCTACTACAAATCCCGGGTGCTGTAAAATACCTTTCGTTAGGTTTTGTTTTGCAGTTCTTTTTCTATTCGACCCTGCCGGCAACGGGTGCTGTAGCTTCAAATTCAGGAAATTCAGAAGCTGAAAATTTCGAAGAAGAACTCAAACGTTTGCGTCTTGAAGCTACAGCTGCGGCAGAAATTAACGTGTCAGGAACCATTACTGATGATGAAGGCAGCCCGTTACCGGGAGTGAATATTATCATTAAAGGAACAACAAATGGTACAATTACCGACATAGATGGTGCCTACAGGATTGATGTTGACGAAGACGCCACACTTGTTTTTAGTTTTATAGGATACTTAACGGAGGAAATTCCCGTAGAAGGCCGTTCTCAGATTAATTTAAGCCTAATGCCAGATATCATGACTATGAATGAGCTGGTGGTAGTGGGCTATGGTACTGTAAAAAGAGAAGACCTGACCGGATCGGTAGCAACGGTAGACTTGAAAGAAGTAAAAGATATTCCTGCAAATTCGGTAGAAGGCCTTTTGCAGGGACGTGCCGCCGGACTTCAGGTTATAAGTTCTTCACAGGATCCGGGTGCGGGCTCTACGGTACGAATTAGAGGAAATAGTTCCTTGCGTGGATCTAACTCACCGCTTTTAGTGGTCGATGGCTTTCCCCTGGGAGACGCCGGTGATTTAAAGCAAATAAATCCAGCAGATATTGAATCCATAGAGATATTAAAAGATGCTTCTGCATCCGCCATATATGGTTCAAGAGGAGCAAATGGTGTAATTGTGGTAACCACTCGCAAGGCAAAAACAGGAGAAACACAATTCAGCCTTCGGCAACAGGTAACAATGTCGGAATTTACTTCCAAGTTAAACCTGTGGAGAGATCCTGTTTTGATGGCGCAGTTAAACAACGAATCGCGACTTAATGGAGGATTTGAACCTCAGTATATAGGTGCTGTGAACCCCGCCGGAATTTATTACCCATCCATTGAAGAACTATCGACTGGTGCCTGGCCACATAATACCAGATGGGATGACATAGTCTTTAGAGACGCCCCGATTTCTAACAATACCACGTTCAGTGTAGCAAGTTCTAATGAAAGAACCAACTTCAATCTGAGTGCCAATTATTTTACAGATAAGGGCATGCAAATAGATGATGACTATTCCAAGTTTGGCTACAATCTTAATGTAAACCATAAGTTGTTAGACAATTTGCGCGTTAATTTTTCTAACATCCTGTCAAGAGGAAAAAGAAATGCAAACGGTGGACTGGCTTATTGGAGAAACCCGATTCTGCCTGTGTATGACGAAAATGGTGACTACTACTTAACCGATAACAACGATTTTGGTCACCCAATAGCAATATCAGAGAACAGACTAAACGAGACAAAATCATTGGATGTACTCTCTTTCCTCGATTTGGAATGGCAGGTAATTCCTGCTTTGAAATTGACTTCCAGGTTAAACTATAAATATGGCACCTACATTCAGGATGAATACCAGCCAATGATGTATACAGAAGGTGGACGGTTCAATGAGGGCGCTGCTTATATCCGCAATTGGCAGGGGCATACGCTTGTTTCTGAAACCTTTGCCAACTATAACAAGCTTTTTGGTAAACACGAAATTGGCGCTACTATAGGATATTCCTACCAGAACGACCAGTCCAGAGGCTCTGATTTAGGTGCGTTTGGCTTTGGTAATGAAGTGCTCCGGAATGAGAATATTGGCACTGGCAATCCCCAGCAAAACCAGGTTTCCAACTACCTTACCCAAACAGAATTGGTATCAGGAATTTTCCGTGTCAATTACGCATATAACAACAAATACCTTTTCACCTTTACATCAAGGACGGATGGCTCTTCAAAATTTGGAGCTAATAACAAATGGGCATTCTTCCCATCTGGTGCTGTCAGTTGGAAGGCGCACGAAGAGGATTTCATAAGCCAACTGGATATTTTTGATGAATTAAAATTCCGTTACAGTTATGGTATCTCCGGGAACCAGGGAATTTCCCCATACCAGACCCTCAGCCAGTTTGGAGTGAGTAATTATTACAACAATGGCAGTTGGATCACTGCCGTGGGTCCTGGCCGCGAGGTTGGAAGAACAGGCCAGGATGGCATAGAAGTAGTTTGGGGAGGAATTACCAACCCTGACTTAAGGTGGGAGACTACCGCACAGTCAAACTTTGGATTGGATATGGCTTTCATGAACAACCGTATCAATGTCATTTTTGATTATTACGAGAAAAAGACCTCTGATCTTCTTCGGGAAAGAATCTTACCGCTTTCGTCAGGCTACAACCGGATGTGGGTGAACGATGGGGAAATCAGCAACAAAGGTTTTGAACTTACTTTGGATGCCAACATTATCAATACACCGGATTGGAATTTCAATACTACCCTTATTTATTCCCGCAATAAAAATGAAGTAGTCAGTCTTGGTAGTGTAGTGGAATCAGGTTTAATTACAGATCCTAATACTGGAATGCTGTATGAAATTAACAGTAACACCCTGGAGGCTTACCGTCAGTTCTCCAATATACTGGCAATTGGACAGCCCATCAATGTTTTTTATGGTTATAAAACCGATGGCATCGTCCAATCTTTGGAAGAAGGCGTAGAATCTGGTTTAGAGGGTGTGTTGGCACAACCTGGTGAATTTAAGTACGTGGATCTTGATGGTGACGAAATAATCAATGAAAACGATCGTACCATTATTGGCGATCCTAATCCTGACTTTATGGCTAGTTTGGCATTGAACCTTTCGTATAAGAAGTTTGATGTAAGTGTTTTCTTTAACGGCGTTTTTGGAAATGACGTATTGAATACGCAGTTGTTCAATCAGCCAAGCAATACCCCGCTTAGATGGACTTTAGATAATCCCACCACCGAATACCCAAGTCTGCGTGATGGCCGCCAGACGAAGCTTTCAGATTGGTGGATAGAAGATG
>CAZHZR010000181.1:0-6367 GCA_964537095.1 uncultured Roseivirgaceae bacterium | reverse complement strand
ATCTTGCTCCTCAACCTTCGGATCCTGACTGTCGTCATCTGAGCAGGAGGACAGGATAAACAAAAACCCCAGAACAAAAAATAATAAGTTAAATGATTTCATGGCTCAATATAAGTTTAAGATTAAAAATTAAGGGGGAATCGGACTCCGGCTACTATCACCAACTGGTCAAAAGTATCAATAATACTATAGCTTAATTGTCCGAAAGGCTTTATGGGTGCATCTATGTCAAATTCTACACCGCCTCCAAGGTTGAGCCCAACTTTGGTGGTTGTTTCATTGTCTATGTCTCCTAAGCCGCCAAAAATCCCGCTATAGGTATAGGTGGGGAATGTAATGAAAGAGAAGTTAAGACCCGCTAACGCATAAGGCTTAATATTGCCCGTGGTATTAAAATAGTAATGGCCGTTAAGATCGAGTTCAAGCCATTTCAATTTATAATCTGCGAAATAGGCTTTTGGAAAATAATAGATCAAACCAGGCGCCAGCGCAATGTTTTCATTTAATCTGTAGGTACCGTTGATGTTAATACCCAGACTCTCGATTTCAGTACCATATGCCAAACCACCTCCTACAGCAGCCTGTGCCTGTACTTTTTGAAAAGTTGCTGCAACCGTTAAAAAGAAGAGTAGAACAAAGCCCTTTATTATCACATTCATAATTTTGAAGATTTTTAAAATTGAATAATACCTCAAAATAATATAAAATAATAAAGGTAAAAAAGGCATAATGAGTGAATGACGCCTGGCGTTGGACTAAATACCCTTCTGGATGAGTTTAAGTAATTTATCCCTTTGAATTCGGGATACAGGAAGGGTCACTTTGTTTTCCATAATCACAACTCCTCCATCTGTTTTCAGATATTTTTTAAGATGAAGCAGATTTACAATATAAGACTTATGGATTCGAACAAACTGATGTTCCGGAAGCATCTCTCCAAAATGCTTCAACGTTTTACTGGCAACAACCTTTTCTCCTGAACATAGGTAAAATGTTGTATAATTATCGTCTGCCTTACAATAAATGATATCGTCAAAGGGTATGAGCTCCAAGCCGTTACTATTTGGTACAGAAAGTTTCTGAAACGAAACCCTGGAAGTTGGTATAGCATCGAAAGCCTCAAGCTCATCATAAATTTTATTTACAATTTCCTTTAAGTCTTGCGGCAGAATGGGTTTTAATAAATAGCCGTCCGCCTTTGACCCAACCGCCCTAATGGCATACTTGCTATGGGCAGTGGTAAATATTACTTTCGAATCTTCCTTATCAATAACCTCCAGTATATCAAATCCACCTAAACCCGCCATTTCTATATCCAAAAATATAAGTTGCGGTTTATGCTTGTTGATAAGCTTTAAAGCCTCCAGTCCGTTTCTGGCAGTAAAAACGATGTCGATCTGATTACTATGGTGGGTTTCAAGATCGTAAGCCAGCGTTTCTATACAGTGTAACTCATCATCTATAATGGCAGTCTTTAGTTTCATAGGATAGCAGCGCTCCGGCAAATCAATCGATATGCTTTTCAAAATGGTGAATCCTAAATTAAGCCTTAAATTTCAACTTTACGAATAAATAATTATTTCTGTCGTTTGTCAGCCCGCGCCAACTTTAATTACATCAATGAGCGCGACCTATCCTCCCGGAATAGTAAACCGAGCCGCTATTTTAAGATTCCTCTGGAAATAACCAGTTTCTGAATTTCAGAGGTTCCTTCTCCAATGGTACACAACTTTGAATCTCTGTAAAACTTTTCAACGGGGTAATCCTTCACATAGCCATAACCGCCAAAAATTTGTACTGCTTCGGTAGATAACCTTACAGCAACCTCTGAAGCATAATATTTAGCCATGGCCGATTCCACATTTACGTCCTTGCCCTGGTCTTTTAAAAAGGCCGCCCGAAAAGTTAGTAATCTGGCTGCCTCCAATTCTGTAGCCATATCCGCCAGTTTGAAAGCTATTCCCTGAAAGTTCGAGATCGGCTGGTTAAACTGGTGTCGTTCTTTAGAGTATGCAACAGAGGCTTCCAAGGCCCCCTCGGCAATTCCCAGGCTTAATGCGGCAATGGAAATTCTTCCTCCGTCCAAAACTTTCATGGCCTGAATAAATCCCTCGCCTATATTCCCCAGAATATTGTTTTTATGCACCCGGCAATCTTCAAAAATCATCTCAGTAGTTTCAGAACTCCTCATGCCGAGTTTGTCTTCCTTTTTCCCTGAAGCGAACCCAGGTGTACCTCTCTCTACTACAAATGCCGTTTTAGACTTAGAATCATTCTTATCGTCAGTTCTCACAATTACTACCGCTATGTCTCCCGATTTCCCATGGGTGATAAAATTCTTTGCCCCATTTATGATCCAGTAATCGCCATCTTTTCTCGCTGAGGTTTTCATATTGCCCGAGTCAGATCCGGTGTTGGGCTCTGTGAGGCCCCATGCGCCAATCCATTCGGCAGTGGCTAGCTTTGGCAACCATTTCCTCTTCTGAGCTTCATTTCCAAATTGAAGAATATGGCCGGTACATAAGGAATTATGAGCGGCTACAGACAAGCCGATTCCGCCATCGATCTTTGCTATCTGCGACACTGTGGTCACATACTCCGCGTATCCTAAACCGGAACCACCATACTCCTGTGGGACCAGCACGCCCATCAGGCCGAGATCGCCAAGGCTTTTAAAAAGCTTGACTGGAAACTCCTGCTCTTCGTCCCAGGTGCGCATAAAAGGTTTGATTTCCTTGTTCCCAAAATCTTCTATCATTTTGGAAATCATTTTTTGATCTTCTGATAAATCGAATTCCATAAGTGTTTATTTTTGCTATTCGTTTTGGCTATCAGCAATTTACTTTAATTTTACCTTTTGTTGACTACCTGGATGCGCATGAGTAATTGGCAGAATTGATAGATCAACAAAATTAAATTTCTCCTTTTAATGAAACCTTAAGGCCGATTAATAGTTAGAGTGCATGGTTAAATTTTTCCTGAAATCATACATCCCAACATTTCATAGGGATAATTTTTAGAATAATTTCAATTTTTAATTTAGTTTTGCTACGTTTTTATTTTTTACATAAATCAATCATATGAAAATTGCTGTAGTAGGAACAGGCTATGTGGGCCTCGTTACTGGAACATGTTTGTCTGAAACAGGAAATCATGTTACCTGTATTGATATTGACCAGAAAAAAGTTGAGAAGCTGAAAAATGGTGTTGTTCCCATTTACGAACCCGGCCTTGAAGCTTTATTTGAAAGAAACACAAAACAGGGGAGGCTTAACTTCACCACAGATCTTAAAGAAGGTATTAAAGGTGCAAAAGTGATCTTTCTTGCACTGCCTACCCCTCCTGGCGAAGATGGATCAGCCGATCTTAAATACATTCTTAAAGTGGCAGACGACTTAGGACCGCTTTTAGATGAATACACTATTATCATTGATAAGAGCACTGTGCCCGTTGGCACGGCAGAAAAAGTGAAGAACCGCATTGCGGCCAATGCCAAGGTAGAATTTGATGTTGTTTCTAACCCGGAATTTTTGAGGGAAGGGGTGGCCGTTGATGACTTTATGAAGCCTGACAGGGTCGTGATTGGTAGCTCTTCTGCTAAAGCCAACAAAACACTGGAAACTCTTTATGCGCCCCTGGTGCGACAAGGCAACCCAATTATCTTTATGGACGAGAAGTCTGCAGAGCTTACAAAATATGCAGCTAATTCATTCCTTGCGACCAAGATCACCTTTATGAATGAAATCGCCAATCTTTGCGAAAAATTAGGAGCAGACGTTGATGCGGTGAGAAAAGGTATCGGTACCGATAGCCGAATCGGCAAAAGGTTCTTATTCGCAGGTATCGGGTATGGTGGAAGCTGTTTCCCTAAAGATGTACAGGCGCTCGCCAAATCATCACAGGATGTAGATTATGATTTTAAGATCCTGAATGCTGTAATGGACATCAATGAAACTCAGAAAACTAAATTAATTCCGAAAATCAAAGAATATTTTGGCGGAGACCTTACTGGCAAAACTATAGCCGTTTGGGGATTGGCCTTTAAGCCTTATACAGATGATATTCGCGAAGCACCTGCTTTGGCTAATATCAATGCGCTATTAAAATTGGGTGCTAAAATAAAAGCTTATGATCCGGAAGCAATGGACAACGTGAGGGAGATTATTGGCGATAAGATTGAATTGTGTAAAGATGAATATGGTGCATTGAGAGGGGCGGACGCTTTGTTAATAATGACAGAATGGCCTGTTTTTAGAACACCTGAATTTGATAAGCTCACCAAAGAACTGAATAATAAGGTTATCTTTGATGGTAGAAATCTTTATGAGCCAAAGCAAATGGAAGAATTAGGCTTCAAATATTACAGTATAGGCAGACAAAACATAAATAATGGATAAGAAAAAAGTATTAGTTACAGGTGGAGCCGGATTCCTGGGCTCTCACCTGTGCGATAGGATGTTAGCAGAAGGCTATAAGGTGATCGCTATGGACAACCTTATTACCGGTTCAATGGAAAACATCGAGCATCTCATGGGTAGAGAAGACTTTGAGTATTATCACAACGATGTTTCGAAATTTGTGCATGTACCTGGCGAACTTCATTACATTTTCCATTTTGCATCTCCAGCGAGTCCCATCGATTACCTAAAAATGCCGATCCAAACTTTGAAAGTAGGCTCATTGGGTACTCACAATTTATTAGGACTTGCCAAAGACAAAAAAGCGCGCATCTTGATTGCTTCTACTTCAGAGGTGTATGGTGATCCGCTTGTACACCCTCAAAATGAGGAGTATTGGGGCAACGTGAATCCAATAGGACCGAGAGGTGTTTATGACGAAGCCAAAAGATTTCAAGAAGCAATTACCATGGCTTATCATACTTTTCATGGTCTTGAAACCCGAATGGTAAGAATTTTCAATACCTACGGACCACGAATGAGGCTGGATGATGGCCGGGCTCTTCCTGCTTTTGTGGGTCAGGCGTTAAGAGGAGAGGATATCACCGTATTTGGAGATGGTTCACAAACCAGGTCATTCTGCTATGTAGACGATCTTGTGGAAGGTATTTTCAGACTCATGATGAGTGATTATGTGTATCCTGTAAACATTGGTAATCCGGATGAGATCACCATCAAGGAATTTGCTGAAGAAATCATTCGACTTACAGGCACCGACCAGAAAATCGTGTACAAGCCGCTTCCTAAAGATGATCCGAAGCAAAGAAAACCGGATATAACTCGGGCTAAAGAAATTCTGAACTGGGAACCAAAATACTCCCGAGCTGAAGGTTTGAAGCCCACTTTGGAATTCTTTCAAAACAAGGTTAGGAAAGAAAAAAGCTTATGATGCGTGAGAAGAAGAAAATACTGGTCACAGGAGGCGCAGGCTACATAGGTTCTCATACCGTCGTAGAATTGGCTGCTGCTAATTATACCCCCATTATTATTGACAATTTTTCTAATGCTGAAAAAAAAGTACTTACCGCGCTAGAGAAATTAATAGGAGATCCCATTAAGCTCTATGAGGGCGACTGCACAGATCCGGAGTTTATGAGAGATGTATTTACTCAGGAAAAAAACATATCCGGAGTAATTCATTTCGCTGCTTATAAAGCAGTCGGAGAGTCCGTGCAGCAGCCTCTCAAGTATTATCAAAACAATGTCGGCTCTTTGGTACTCCTGCTCGAAGTAATGAAACAATTTGGAGTGCAGAACCTGGTATTTTCTTCTTCATGCACTGTTTATGGCGAGCCTGACACATTACCTGTAACAGAAAATTCACCGAAAAAACCTGCTCAGTCACCGTATGGAAATACAAAGCAGATTTGCGAAGAAATTCTTGAAGACGTGTGTAGCCAGGGTGCAAGGTATGAAAACGGGACAAAAGCGGTTTCTCTCAGATATTTTAATCCTATAGGTGCGCATCCGTCTGCATTAATAGGCGAATTGCCTCTGGGGGTTCCCAATAACCTGGTTCCCTTTGTTACCCAAACGGCTGCGGGGCTGAGAAACAGCCTCACCGTATTCGGAGATGACTACAATACCGTTGACGGAACCTGTGTGAGAGATTATATTCACGTGGTAGATTTAGCAAAAGCGCACGTGTTAGCACTTTCCTATCTTGACGACCAGACCGACGATATCTTTTATGACTTCTTTAACGTGGGCACAGGCAATGGAAATTCCGTTTTGGAGCTTATCAACACTTTTGAAAAGGTAAGCGGGCAGAAGCTAAATTACAACATCGGAGAACGAAGGAGCGGAGATGTGGAAAAGGTATATGCCAACGTGGATAAAGTAAATAAAAAGCTCAACTGGCATGCAAGTTATTCGCTTGAGGATTCTCTGCGCGATTCCTGGAATTGGCA
>CAZHZR010000180.1:0-6371 GCA_964537095.1 uncultured Roseivirgaceae bacterium | reverse complement strand
AAAAAACCTCCATCTTCGAGAAAATGGAGGTTCTAACCTTACAGTTTAATTTTCTTATTCCTGAGTATCTTCAGTTGAAGGAGCGTCCTGGTTTTCGATTTGAAGTTGTCCCCCTTCACCAGTAGTCTCAGCACCTTCTGACTCCCCAGCGTTTTCTAGCGGGCTCGTCATATTGGGCATAATATTTTGTTGTCTTGCTCTCTCCACATTGGGGCTCACCGGGCCAGCGCCAGGATTTGAATCAATAACAAACGTAGTAGAGATGCTCAATGCCATTAAAGCAATTGCAAGCCCCCAGGTAACTTTTTCCAGCAGGTCGCCTGTCTTCTTTACGCCAATAATCTGGCTGGTTCCTGATCCTCCAAATTGGCTGGAAAGGCCGCCGCCTTTTGAATTCTGCGCAAGGATCACTAATACTAATAATAGCGATACAATGATGATTACACTAACAATTGCAAATAACATTTTATTTTTTCTTTAATTCTTCAATTTGAGCTACAAAGTAAGCCTTTTTTTCTGGAAACTTCCAAATTAATTTATTATAAATCTCTTCTGCCTTTGCCAATTTCCCCTGTTTTGCCATAATACGGGCCAAATTTTCAGAGGCGATGTTTTGGTGCACTTTTAAACTTTTCAAAGAGAGATCAATCCTGTTCGCCTGAGGGCCTTCTTCCAACTCCAATCTGGACAACTTTGGCTCATTCTCAATAAACCTGTTGATAATTCTTATCTGTTCTTTGAGCTTTTCGTTGGAGATGTTTTCTTCTTCAGTAGCCTTCAGAGAAGCAAGATATTCTTCCATTCTTTCCCGCTCTACATTATTGCTCAATGTACCAATCAAATCTGCGGAGATTTTAGTTCCATTGTCTTCAGTTTCCTGAGGATTATTTTCCCTATAGTCTTGCAAGGCTTTTAAATTCTCCTCCAATTCATCGTATATCTGATTCCGGGCCTCCTCAGGTTCTTTTTCGTCTGCTGGTCCAGTCTCTTCGTCACCTTCAGCGGTGTTTCCCTCAGAGACGTCTACTTTGTCTTTCTTCAAGTCATCCCCGTCAGCAAATTCAAAATGCTTGCCGTTCAATTTTGCCAATTTTGCTTCAGCTTCCAGAATCTTTAGATTTAATGCGCTGATGAAATTCGCCCGTTCCTCGACGGCTTCTTCTGACACACCTTGATCAGGTTGAAACTGCAAATTCAATTTCTCCGCCCTCAGCTTTTCGATATAGGCGGTGAGTTCGCTTTTTAAGTTTTCGTTGTTAGACAAGTCGCTCTCGTCTTCCGCACCCTGGTCTACGGCATTCTCAAGTGACGAAGGACTAAATGCAGCGCTTTCAATAATCCGTTTCAGATTCTTTCTGTCAGCAGTATAAACTGCCGCAAGGTTCAATTTTTTCTCAGCATCCGTGTGCTCGCAATTCCTACTTCCTTTTGCCAGCATCACATGGAGCGCCTGGCTGTAGGGGAAGTCGCTCACAAGGTTCATCAGAGTTTCCACCTCTTTTTCCCGAATCTTATCAGGTGCTTTTAGGAGACTTACGAACTTGTTTTTTTTCACAGTCAAATATTTTAATCAGCTTTACCAGTTTGCAACAGATGCATTGAAGATGTCATACACCAGTTGCTCGAAAATTTCATCGATCAACTGGTTTTCTGCAGCAGATAAACTAGTTGATTGTGGATCGTAATCACTATAGAAGGAAAAATTCTTATCAAAGTCAAAAGAATCATCCTGCGAATTGATATATACCGCTTTAACGGTAATGGTAAGTCGCATTAACCCTGCAACATCAGTTCTCGTCTCGTCACCAACCGCTGTGGGAGCTACCGGCGTCAACCTATAGCCAACAATACTTCCTTCAAAATGAAGGTCGCCATTTTCCTGTACCAAACCAAGGTTCGTATTCTGGAGAAAATAATCTCGCAATTGATCAGTAAAATTCTGAGCCAGATTCGCAGGTCCTTCTCCTACATCATCATAAAATCGATCAATAGAAATAGTTTGAATGGTCGGAGAGATATTGGCACCCGTAAAAGAATATATGCCACATCCACCAATGGATAACATCAATGCTACTAATATAACTAATAATGGCTTATTCTTCAATCTCATATTGGTTTATCTTTCTGTACAGTGTTCTTTCTGAGATTCCCAAATCTTGTGCCGCATATTTCCTTTTGTTATTATTCTTTTTTAAAGCCTTGATAATCATTTCCTTTTCTTTTTCCTGGAGCGACAAGGATTCGTCAGCCTCCATCTCATGGCTTATGTCCTCAATCTCATCATTTAAAGATGAAATCGGACTAATCTCATAAGCTTTATTGTCTTTTTTGCTTTCAAGGAGGTAAGGGTTAATCTTTGGTTTCAGGTCTTCGGCAAGGGTGTCTTTATCCATGTCATGAAACAGGTCCCGGTGTTCTTCAATGATCTGATTGTCAAAATTTTCATGCTGAAGCACCTGGTGTACGAGTTTTTTCAGGTCATGTACATCCTTCTTCATTTCGAAAAGCACTTTATACAATATGTCGCGTTCAGAAAAGCCTTCGTCTTTTTTGTCGCGATTTTGGAACAAAGCGGGCAGGGTGTTACTTTCCTTTGGAAGATACCGGATCATCGTCTCCGGAGAAACTTCCCTGTCCATTTCAAGAACCGAAATCTGCTCTACCAGGTTTTTTAATTGTCGTATGTTCCCGGGAAATCTGTAACCAAGCAAAATGGACTTTGCTTCCTCGGTAAGCTCTACGGGCTTCACCCTGTATTTTTCTGAAAAATCCATGGCAAATTTGCGGAATAGCAAGGCGATATCTTCGCCTCGTTCTCTCAGTGGAGGTACAAAAATAGGTACGTTGCTAATTCTGTAATACAGATCTTCCCTAAACTTTCCTTTTTCTACCGCTTTCAAAAGATTTACGTTTGTGGCTGTTACTACCCGCACGTCTGTTTTTAAAACTTTTGAAGACCCTACTTTTATAAATTCCCCATTTTCCAGCACGCGCAGTAGTCTGGCCTGCGTGCCGATAGGTAATTCTCCGATTTCGTCCAAAAATATGGTGCCGCCATTCGTGACTTCAAAATAACCTTTCCTTGCCTCATGAGCACCTGTAAATGAACCTTTTTCATGCCCGAAGAGCTCTGAATCTATGGTGCCTTCAGGGATAGCGCCGCAGTTAATGGCTATAAACTGACCATGTTTTCTCAAACTGAGTTGATGGATTATCTTTGAGAAAGATTCTTTTCCACTACCACTTTCACCGGTTATAAGCACCGTCATATCGGTGGGAGCTACCTGTATGGCTACTTTTATGGCGTTGTTTAGCTGATCCGAATTTCCAATAATTCCGAATCTTTGCTTCACACTTAGTATTTCGCTATCGTTCAAGTGTACCACTTTTTTCGTTTAAAAAATTTGAAATAGCTTAATCAGAAACAATATTACCGAATAAAGTGGCTGGTGTACAGTCCGTAATTTTGATCCAGGCATAACTGCCGGATACCACGTCACCCTTTGGGAAAATAACTACTTTATTGGCACTGTTTCTTCCCTGAAGATGATCCTCAGATCTTTTAGATTTGCCTTCTACCAGCACCTTTTGGACCTTGCCGATGTCCAACTTGTTTCGTTTAAAAGAGATCTCTTGTTGCTTTGCGATTATCTCACTCAATCTCCTCTTCTTGACTTCTAAAGGAACATCGTCTGCGAGTTTTTTTGCAGCAAGGGTGCCGGGTCTTTCGGAATAGAAAAACATGTAGGAAAAATCATAAGCTACCAGATCCATTAAACTCAGCGTTTCTGTATGTTCCTCTTCTGTTTCTGAACAAAAGCCTGCTATCATATCAGAGGAAATTCCGCATTCGTCCCCTAATATTGTACGAATAGCGCTCACTCTGTTGAGATACCATTCGCGGCTATAAGTTCTGTTCATGAGCTCCAAAATCCTGTTGTTGCCGCTTTGAGCCGGTAAATGAATATATTTACAAATATTCTCGTATTTTTTGATGGTATAAAGCACTTCATCCGTGATGTCTTTTGGATGCGATGTAGAAAACCTAACCCGAAGATCTGGATGGATTTGGGCCACCATCTCCAACAAATTCGCAAAATTGGTAACTGCGCTCACAGCTGACTTCTCCAGCTTTGCTTTATTATTTACTTCCGGCGACCACTTGTAAGAATCTACATTCTGACCTAGCAGAGTTACTTCTCTATATCCTCTACTGAAAAGATCTTTGGCTTCATTGACGATGGAGTATGGATCCCGGCTTCTTTCCCTGCCTCTGGTGAAAGGCACCACACAAAATGAACACATATTATCGCAGCCCCGCATGATGGAGATAAAGGCGCTAATCCCATTGGAGTTCAGTCGCACCGGGCTGATGTCCGCATAAGTCTCCTCACGGGACAAAAACGTGTTTACCGCTTTCTGACCACCATCTACTTCTCCAATCAGGTTGGGCAGATCTCTGTAGGCATCAGGTCCCACCACCAGGTCTACAATTTTTTCTTCTTCAAGCAGTTTTTCTTTTAGGCGCTCAGCCATACAGCCTAATACACCAATCATTAGCCCTGGCTTGGATCGTTTTATGCCGTTAAACTGCGCAAGCCTGGTTCTTATGGTCTGTTCAGCTTTTTCCCGGATCGAACAGGTGTTTAAAAAAATCACATCCGCCTTTTCCATGCTGTCGGTAGTGTCAAAGCCCTGCTCGTGCATGATAGACATCACTATTTCGCTATCAGAAAAATTCATGGCGCAGCCGTAACTTTCAATGTATAGTTTTCTGCTTTTTCCGGTGTTTTTTTCAGATGAAATTCGGGAATCAACTGTGCCCTCTATAATTTCAGCCTCTGGATTGAGTATCCCTATATCTTTAATAATCTCACTCATACACGATCGTTATTGTTGAATTTACCGATTGGGTAACTTCTTTTTTCCTTTCCTTACTGGCTGCAAAGATAAGTAATGTTTAATTTAAATGACATTATGTCAGTAGATTTATTCCTGGAAACACAAACTGTGGGTGTAGTAGAAGCATTTTAGCGCGCTTATTTTTTCAGGACATAGAAAATTGCTTCAGCCTTCAAGAGAACTTCTTCATACTCCTTTTCAGGAATTGAATCGTAGGTGATGGCACTGCCTACTTGAAAGGATAGGTTTCCAGAGGATTGGTCAAATAAAATGCTCCGGATCACTACATTAAAATCGAAGTCTCCATTTGGAGTGATATAACCCGCAGCTCCCGAAAACAACCCTCTTTTTGTTTCTTCCAGTGCTTCAATAAGCTTCATTGCACTTACTTTCGGCGCACCTGTCATACTTCCCATGGGAAACGCGTTTTTTATAATCTCGGCAAAAGAAATACCTTTCTTAGCGGTGGCAGTGACGGTGGAAACCATCTGATGCACATTTTGGTAGGAATAAATACCAAATAATTCTTCCACCCTGACTGTTCCTGCGGTGCTGCTTCTTGCAAGATCATTCCTAACCAAATCGACTATCATCATATTTTCAGCCCTTTCTTTTTCGCTGTTCTGAAGTTGCATTTTTAGAGCGTTGTCTTCAGCCAGGTTTTTTCCCCGTCTTATGGTTCCTTTTATGGGTTGGGAAACTATTTTATCGTCTGTTTTTTTTAAAAATCTTTCAGGAGAAGCGCAAATCAAAAATTTGTCATTGAACTTTTGAAAAGCAGCAAATGGCATGGACGACCGCGCATTTAACTTCTGAAAGGCTAAAATGGGATTAAATTGGGGATTCTTACCAAAAAACTCCACACAGTAATTTAGTTCATAGACTTCCCCCTTAACAATTTCTTCCTGAATATTTTTTACTTTTTGAAGGTATACTTCTCTGGAAACCTTCTGGTGAATGTCTGTTGCAAGACTTTCCTGGTTTCGGGTCTCGAGGGTGGATGTTTTATTGATGGCGTCAAAAATCAAGGAAGGATCATCAAACGACAGAATTTCAACGTGCGAATCTGAAAAAAAAATCAAATGACGAGGTTGAAAAAAAGACACGGGTTCAAAGCCAATAAGATCAGCATGCGAGCTTTCTAATTTTTCAACTTCATTTTTAAGATCATAGGTAAGATTGCCAACCAGCCAGTCTTGAATTTCGTGATGGTAACTTTGAACTTCTTCAAAGCTGTTCTTGCTTTTGCTCAGCGTAATCGTAGAGACTGCATCTGCCGCTATAAAATGGAGAAAGGGACCAAAGAGATAGTTCAGGTTGTTTGGGCAGAAGTAAGCGCAATGTGTAAATCGAGAAGCCCATTCGAATGAATTTTCTCTAAACTGCGAAATATTTTCCGGGTAAAATAGCTGCGAATTCCTTTGCGGGCGCTTTGTCATACCGGCAAAAATAGATAAAATTATCAACCC
>CAZHZR010000179.1:0-6408 GCA_964537095.1 uncultured Roseivirgaceae bacterium | reverse complement strand
GTTGGCTTAATGGTAGGGGTTGTAAATGGTTGGGATGCATTGGTAGACTATAATGAAAAAAAGTCAATCACCGCCCAGTTTTCGATAAGCCCTTCTGACGAATTCTCGCTATATCTTAACTGGATTGGCGGCGATGAATATGCAGGTGGTTCAGCATTCGGCGAAACTGAAGGATCCTTTGCGAGTTTATTCGATGTTGCTGCCTCTTATCAGGCAACTGATGCATTTTTGATTGGCCTAAATGCTGCTTACGGTTCATTCTCAACAGGTGCTGATGCTCCGATAGTCGGCGATCCTCATTCTGAAGATGCTACCTGGGCAGGTGCTGCATTGTATCTGAACTATGCTACCAGCGAGACCTTTGCCTTAGGCCTTAGAGGAGAATATTTCAGCGATCCGGATGGGGTGAGATATGCAGGTCCCCTGGAAGTTACCGCTTTCACGCTTACAGGAGACATAAAACTGGCAGATGGGAATTTTCTGATCAAGCCGGAAATTAGAATGGATTTTGCCAAAGACGAATTCTTTGAAGATAGTGATGCTGAGTTTGATCCCCTTGACGGAACATATTTTGCTAACAAAAAGTCTCAAGTGACAGCAGGAGTAGCATTTATTTATGCATTCTAAATGTTGAAAGGAATATTCTATTTATTTATTCTTTATACTTTAAAAAACCCCATATTTTATGGGGTTTTTTTATGAAACAAGCGATTTGTCATGGGGCAGACCACGAAGGGAGATGTGCGAAGAGCGCGAAATTTCCAAATCGAATTCTAAATGAGCTGCACAAAAAGGTCGATCGCCCAGCCGGTACAAACTCTTGAGGTAATATTTGACCAGCAGTTTCAACTTTTAACTTCAACTGCAGGCTGTCAATTACATTGTCGACTATCGACTTCCACAATCCGCTTAAGAAAATAACACTCATATAATCTTTGAATAAAAATCTTTCACGAGCGTGAATCTTTTCTTTAAAACAGTCCGTACATTAAGATAAGTAAGGTTTAACTGGTTTTTATGGTTTTTTAGGCTTATATTTAAAATAAGCGCAAATTTTAACTTATATTATCATGAACTGCATTGTGAATAACGTAATTGCTACCTACAATAAGAAAGGGAAAAAAGCAGAGGTAATCAGAAGGTATATTAAAATGAAATATCATATTCATATGGATATGGCTTCTATCCGGGAGAGAATCAGGTCCATAAATATGGATTACAAATTTACTTAGGAGTTCCTTTGATCAGCAAACCTCGTAATGAAATAATAATTTAGTCTTTGAAAATAAAGACATGGGGGCTTCCTTTTCTTTGAATATAGCCTCTGTACATTCCTGCGGTATTGAAGGGCATCGAAATGTTTCCATTAGCATCCAATGCTATTACGCCGCCGTCTGCTTTTATTTTGGGTAAATTCTCCAAAATGACTTTTTCGGCGGCCTGGCTTACCGTCATATTGTTGTACTTCATCAATGCGGCAATATCGTAGGCTACCACTTCTCTTATAAAATATTCCCCGTGGCCTGTGGCTGATACTGCACAAGATCTATTATCCGCGTAAGTCCCTGCTCCTATAATTGGAGAATCTCCTATTCTACCATATTTCTTATTAGTCATTCCGCCCGTGGATGTTCCGGCAGCTAAATTTCCATATTGGTCCAAGGCAACCGCCCCGACGGTGCCAAATTTCTGGTCGTTGGGGCCGCTGATCTTCCCCTGCTCCTTATCGTCAAAGGAGTGGTCAAGGCTGGTGCTATCGGAATCTTTGATTTTTTGAAGTTGATTAAACCTATCCTCTGTAAAGAAATACGAAGGTGAAACTATTTCGATTCCCTGAGTTCTTGCAAACTCTTCAGCACCCTTTCCTGCCATCATTACGTGTTGGGAATTTTCCATTACGGCAGCGGCAGCCTCAATCGGATTCTTGATGATTGTGACCCCCGCTACAGCACCAGCAGTGCGAGATTTCCCCTCCATGATCGATGCATCCATTTCATTTTTGCCATCATTGGTAAAAACCGCTCCTTTTCCAGCATTGAAAAGCGGCGAATCTTCCAATATCCTAATGGCAGTGACTACTGCTTCCGTGCTGCTTCCACCACTAATCAGCACATCATACCCGGACTCAAGCGCCTCGGTTAACTTTATCTTATAGGCAGCCTCTTTGGCCGGCGTCATCGAAGCTCTGGTGATTGTACCAGCCCCGCCATGAATAACCAAGGTGATCTTGTTATTCCCCGCGCTTATGTTTTGTGCCATTATACTATAGAAGATGCAGAAAAATAAAGAAAAAGCAATTAAAAAAGTTTTCATTAAGAGCATTTTACAATTTATAAAAACTGAACTAATACATATACCTAAAATGTTTGGAAAGCGATTACATATATTTGTGTAACTTTGAGAATTATGGTATAAGATAATTTTTCTTTTGGTAGCGATCAGCTATTTTAGCAACATTTAATAATACCATAGTAGTGGTAAATTATATAAGATAACTATAATATGATATTATGAGTCAGGAGGAAAAAAAACGTTATTCGGAGGATGAACTGAAGGAGTTTGAAGATCTAATTTCTCAAAAGCTGGATAAGGCCAGAACCGAACTCTCCTATATTAAAGAAACCCTAAGCAGGCGAAATGATAGTGGCACTGATACTACTTCTGGTAATACCAAAGTACTGGAAGATGGAGCCGATACTGCGGAAAAGGAAAATTTAAGCCAGCTTGCAGCCAGACAACAGAAATTTATTTCACAATTGGAGAATGCACTCGTTCGTATCAAAAATGGCACATATGGTGTTTGCGTGGATACTGGGAGATTGATTCCCAAAGAAAGATTGAGAGCTGTACCACATACCATGCATTCTATTGAAGCTAAGTTGAGCAAAAAATAAGGCGCTGGACTTTTTACTTAACCATATAGAAGCCTTGATTTTTTGTTCTTCCAAACCTGTAAGTGCAGAAGAAATAAAAAACAGTCTGTCGGAAATGTTTGAAGCAGATGTTCCGCTGGAAGACGTTCAGAACGGAATTGAAGCTTTAATGAGTAAATACGAAGATGAACATTATGCCTTTCAGGTGTATCATTTAGGCGGAGGCTATCAATTTTTGACAAAGCCTGCGTATCAGGCTAGTATAAGTATTTTTCTAAAGCAACAATCCAAACGACGATTATCCACCTCGGCATTGGAGACGCTTTCGATAATTGCCTATAAACAGCCGGTAACCAAACTTCAAATCGAGCAAATTCGCGGCGTGAATTGTGACTATACCATCCAAAAACTTCTTGAGAAGGAGTTGGTTGATATAAAAGGCAAAGCAGATACTGTCGGGCGGCCACTGCTGTATGGAACCAGTGACAAATTTATGGAGTACTTCGGTATTAATAAGCTTTCTGACTTACCGTCCCCCAAAGATTTTGCCGCCGAAGAAAACAGCATAGGGCAACAGGAAGGGGAAGAATCCTAAGGAGATTTTCAGAGTTTAGTTTTTGTGAAATGTTGCTACCCCGCTAATCTAAGATTCCCATTCGTCCATCGATGTCTGGTGAAGACCTAGTTTTACATATATATAACCCAATAATACAGTAGCGATACTGAATTAAAATGAATAAAAGTAGAAAAGACCAGAAGCCAGGCGGCTTCAAAAATAAAACGGGAGCGAAGAAAACTTCTTCAATAAAGAAATCATCCCGATTTTCATCCGATAGGGAAAACCCGTCTGATGCCTCCTCTTCAACAAGGAAGAAAAAAGCTTACCCAAAGCAATCGACAAAAAGCCCTTCCGCTGCCCCTGATTATAATCTGTCAAAAGCAAAATCTGCCGAAAAATTTGCCAAGCCGAAACCCGGAGAACAGCCCGAAAAAATCAACGATGATCTAATCAGATTGAATAAATTTATTTCTAATGCTGGTGTATGTTCGAGAAGAGAAGCAGATAAGCTGATAGAAGCAGGAGAAATTTCTGTGAATGGAAAGGTTATAACAGAACTAGGCTATAAGGTACTTAAAGGAGATACTGTAAAGCACAATAATAAGGTTCTGAAACGCGAAAAAATGGTTTATGTGTTGCTAAATAAACCAAAAGATTTTATTACCACGACCAATGACCCTGAGGACCGACGGACAGTCATGCAACTGGTGGCAAATGCTTGTGAGGAAAGAATCTATCCGGTGGGTAGGTTAGATAGAAACACAACGGGATTGATATTGTTGACCAATGATGGAGATCTTGCCAAGAAGCTTTCACACCCCTCGCATAAGGTTAAAAAACTATATCAGGTGGATGTGGATAAGCCGGTTACCGATGAGGATTTTTTAAAAATTCAGGCGGGGGTAACGTTGGATGACGGCGTAGCAAAGGTAGACGAATTGGCTTTTGTAACACCTGAAAATACAAGCCTGGGTTTAGAGATACACATAGGGAGAAACAGAATCGTTAGAAGAATCTTTGAGAGTTTGGGCTATGAGGTGATAAAACTAGACCGAGTTATGTATGCCGGACTTACTAAGCTTGATCTGCCACGGGGAACATGGCGGTATCTGACCGAAAAGGAAGTTGCAAAGTTAAAATTTTTGAAATAGAGATTTTTTCACGATTTTGAGATTGAACTATTTTTTAGCACCCCAAAGGGCTGCTATTTTTAGAAGCTTTGCTCAAACTAAATCAAATAATTGATGTCTGAAAGTTTACCCGGGGCGAATGATTTTGAGGAGATAAGACCCTATACTGATGATGAAGTAAGAGGCATCCTCGAAATTCTATTAGAAGACCCCTCTTTTATCCAGGTTGTGCAATATGTATTTCCGTCGTGGAGCAGGGATCAACTATTTGGGCTTTTAAAAGAGATAAGTACAATTAAGGAGTTTCAGAAAAACCTCATGTATGCGGCGATTCATGCAATAGCCGATAAAACTATTGCAGGTCTGTCCAACTCAGGTTTTGAAGGTTTGGTTAAAAAAGAACCTTATCTATTTATTTCTAACCATAGGGACATCATTCTCGACTCTGCTATATTAAACGTGATGCTTTTTGAAGCAGGGCTGGATACCTGTGAAGTAGCCATAGGGAGTAACTTGTTGAAAAGCCCCTGGTTGACCCATCTGGTTAAACTGAATAAGAATTTTATTGTACACAGGGACATTCCCACCAAACAGCTTTTTGCCTATTCATTACGTCTTTCAACTTATATCCGCAATTCCATAACAAACACACGAAGTTCGGTATGGATTGCTCAAAAGGAAGGACGTACCAAAGATGGGAATGACGTCACCCAGGCGGGCTTGCTAAAGATGTTATTTTTAAGTGGAAAAGGAGATTTGATTGGTGATTTCAAGATGTTGAATATTGTTCCGATGGCCCTATCTTATGAGTATGAGCCCTGTGATGACCTCAAAGCGAGGGAAATCGTTATCAAGTCTCAGACTGGAACATATAAAAAGGCGGCTGACGAAGACTTAAAAAGTATGCTAGCAGGAATTACGGCACCCAAAGGCAGGTTTCACATGGCCATGGGCACTACACTTAATGAAAAACTGGAAAAGTTGGATACTTCTGCCAGTAAAAACGAATTGATGAAGGAGCTTGCCGGAATGATTAACCGGGAAATTCATACGCTGTATAAGCTCTGGCCCACCAACTATATTGCCTTTGATCTATTGAACAAAGATGAGAGACACGCTGATAAGTATGATCGATCTGAAAAGGATACTTTTATAGCTCATATTGAAAAGACCGCAGCAAAGGTTGATCAGCCTGGTGCCCTGGTTAAGGAAACCTTGTTAAATATGTATGCCAATCCAGTAAGAAATAAGTTAAAGCTAGATTCAGATACCGGGTTGACAGTTAAGCATTAGGCATTAAAGTGCCAAGCTAATCTTAGAGGATCATTAGTTCTGTGAGGCGAGTCCCCATGCTAATAGCAATCCGGCGAGGACAAGTGGAAATTATTCTTCTACCTTCAATTTCAAAGGCGCATATAAGGTTAATTATAACCGCCTAAACCCGAGTGGCAAAAAAATCCCTCCCCAAAAAAATATTACTTGATCCAGGAGTGCCAGGCGTTGGCTTCATGTCATATCAGAAATAATGCTATAAGCACAAAAAGCACAACCCTTTGAGGGATTGTGCCTGATATTTAGACTAAAACTAATGTTCCTAAAGCGGAATATTATGCTTCAGCGTTCACTTCTTCAAAAGGTTCAACAGAAACGTAAGATCTGTTTTTTCTGCCCTTTTTAAAAGTAACAATGCCATTTGTCAATGCATGTAGTGTATGGTCTCTACCAATACCTACGTTCGTGCCTGGGTGGTGCTTTGTCCCTCTTTGTCTAACGATTATATTGCCGGCTATTGCTGCCTGGCCACCGTATATTTTTACACCTAATCTTTTGCTTTGCGAATCTCTAC
>CAZHZR010000178.1:0-6457 GCA_964537095.1 uncultured Roseivirgaceae bacterium | reverse complement strand
GCTTCAGAAAGATCCAGGACTTCAGCACCTGTGTAAAGTCGTATGTTTAAACGGCTGGCATGCGAAATCAGGGCGTTCATCATTTTTCCAGTATCCAGCTGCCCTTCGAAAGGGTTAAAAATAAGCGTGTTTGCAATAGCTGGGTTAAAGCCGAAAACTTTGATGAGTTCTGGTTTTTCGGAAAATACTTTTTGTGGGAAAAGAGGCTTCAATGAACTATTTACCTTTTCCATCATCGTGAGCGCATCTACTTCTCTGGAAGAGATCAATTCGTACCCACCCAGACCTTGATAATCGATCGCTTCGTCGCCCAGCCTCTTTCTAAGCTTCTCAAGCCCTAGCCACCTTTCTTCCACTAATTTTACTGCAGCGCTTTCACCCATACTATTGAAATCTGCAAGTATTTCCGTCAGACTTCCAAAGCATGCGAAGCCGGCATTTTTAGTGCTGGCTCCTGTTGGTAATATGCCGCGCTCCAATACAAGAACAGATGCAGTAGGGTCAGCTTCTTTTAAAGAGATAGCCGTCGACAAACCTACGATTCCACTCCCGATAATTATATAATCGTATGTTGTAAAAGACGCTCTTTCCCAAAAACTAATCATCCTATAAATTTTTGACTATCCACATGTCTTAGTAAAGACTAAAGTAGCGAATCCAAACAGCAATATTATAGGAAACTACTTCTTATTTCCTTAATTTAAAGTCATGAGAAAAATTGACCAATTGCTTCATGAATACGGATTGAGCCATCAAAATTCAACCAACAAATTGATCCATTGGATTTGTGTACCGCTGATATTTTTCAGTATTGTGGGTTTGATTTGGTCCATTCCTCATCAACTTTTGAATGAGCTTATCCCCCTACAGCCCGAACCAATCGTGAACTGGGCCACCTTGATACTGCTCCTGGTGTTGATCTATTATTTTATCCTGTCAATTCCCTTATTTTTTGGAATGCTGATCGTTGCAATCGTAAACATTTTCATTTGCTATTTGCTGGATGTTTATGTAGAAATCCCCCTGTGGCTTATTTCCATAGTTGTATTTGTATTGGCCTGGATCGGGCAGTTTTATGGTCACAGAGTAGAAGGTAAAAAACCATCCTTTCTGAAAGATGTTCAATTCCTTTTGATTGGCCCCGCCTGGTTGATGCATTTTCTTTTTAAGAAACTGGGGGTGCGGTATTGATGGATTATGGCAAAAAGATATTCGGTATAGGGCTATCCAGAACCGGAACTACTACCCTCCATCAAATTTTGGAGCAACTGGGATTTAAAAGTGTACATTTTGTTGGTGACCTTTTGGATGAACCCGATTGGGAAGTATTAAAGGAATATGATGCCTTCTGTGATTCACCTATTCCTTTATATTTTCGCCAATGTGATCAACTTTGTCCAAATAGCAAATTTATCCTTACCACAAGAGAAAAAAAATCATGGTTATCATCTATGAAATGGATGTTCTCCAATGGAAAAATATTGTGGGACTGGGACAAAGCGACTCATGAATATCACCAAAAATTCTATGGAAGCAAGAAATTCAATAAGAAGGCCTTAGAAAAGTTATGGGATGACTATCACGATGCGGTCATGAACTATTTTCTATCGAGAAATAACCAGCTGTTTGTCATCGACATCGACAAAGGTTTTAATGTTGCAGAACTTTGTAGGTTTCTTGAAGTGCCAGCGCAAAACATCATGATAAATAGAAGTAATCAACGTGTAAATGTCACGTACAAGCAAATTTTGATTTACTATTTGAAGCAATTTAAGATACTTCCAGACAAAAGCCAGTAACTGCCTTCCTCTACCCGCTTATATGAATTGACCCCATTGCTGCTAAAAGTCACTGAGGGCTAACTTCTGCCAAACTTATCCAAAAAATAGTTGCTGCAATTGTGCAAAGCCAATACGGTTAGTGATAGGTAGAGACCGGGAAAAACCACCATCCACCAGGCGGATAAGTTATGCCTGACTCCCGCAATAATCTTTCCCCAGCTAATAAAATCGGGAGGCAATCCTATGCCCAAAAAGGACAAGGTTGCTTCCAGCGCCAGAAGGTTCGCCAAACCAAAAGTGAAGGCTACCATTGCAGGGGGAATTGCGTTCGGAAGTAGGTGTTTGAAAAGAATTTGGCTGCTCGATAAACCAAGGGCCCGGCTAGCCTCTACAAATTGATATTCTTTTATTTTTTTGATTTCTCCGCGGACCAGTCTGGCCATGCCAGTCCACGATGTAAAGCCAATAATGAGTACAAAAAGACCCAATGAAGGTCTGAAAAATGCTGCCAGCGCAATGATAAGAATTAGTCGCGGTACGGAAGCGAATAGTTCCGTAAGCTTCAGTACAAATTCGTCCACTGGTACATTTAGGGTTTTCTGCTGACCAGTTTTTTTGGCGATACTATGGCTTAACATCAATGCGAGGCTAACAAAACAAATGATTGCTAATGAACTGATAGTCAGATGTATAAGCCCGGTCAAAAAGTGTTTTTCGAAGGAAAGACTTATTGAGAACTGGGGAACATAAAATCCGTAATAGGCGCCAGACAAAAGAGCTATCGTAAGTGTAAAGAGACTGATTTTAGATGTTTTTATCTGATGATTTCCGAAATATCCCCCCAACATCCCCAAGAGTATTCCGAGAAACGCAGCAATGAGCATGGCAGGAATACTCACCATCAAAGAGGTTTGTGCACCGTAAATTATACCTGCCAACACGTCTCTTCCCAGATTATCTGCTCCCAGAAAATGCCGGTCGAGCTTGAAAGTTGGAGGCTGATAAGCATCATCTATGTTAATTTCTGAAGCATAAAAAGGAACTATAGGGATAAGTGACTGGCTTTCCGGTGAATCGCTATCAGCAAAAATACGAGGAAAGAGCCCCATCAAGAGATAAACCACCAGATGAGCGACAGAAAGAATCAAGCCAATTTTTTTCCATGAAATAATCCGCTCCTTTTTCATTCTGACAATTTAATCCTGGGGTCTGATAATTTATACAAAATGTCAGCCAGTATATTAGAAAGGATTTTAACAACAGCTACTAAAATAACGATTCCCAGAACTATGGGATAATCCCTGGCGTTTACTGCTCCCACCAATAGTCTGCCCATTCCAGGTACTGCGAAAATCACCTCCACCACCAATGCTCCCGCCAGCAGGGCAGGTAAATTTTCAGTAAATAATGTAATGAGGGTGGAAGATGTGTTTCTAAATATATGCTTCACCAGGACGGTAGTTTCTGATAAACCTTTGGCTCTGGCTGTTTTGATATATTCAAAGTTACCCACGTCTTTAATGGCCCGGTCCATCTGGCCGGTCAGATAGGGCAGCAAGACCAAAGTCATACAAAATACCGGAAGCAACAGGTGGTTTAATAATGTGAAAAAGCGAAGGAAGTAATTGTCAATCATCTGGTAATTACCGAGGCCGAATGAGGGCAAGAGACCTTTAAAGCTCTCGCTGGAAAACAAAATTAAAACTAAAAATGAGATTAAAAATAAGGGGAAAGTATCCAGAACATAAAGAAAGCCCAATAGTGGTTTCCGTAATTTTTTACCCCTTGAGAGGTTAATTCCCAGCGCCAGAAAAATTGATATGAGCCAGGCTGCTGATACACTTGTAACTGTCATTATAAGTGTAATCCCCAGTGCTTCCTTAATCAGCAGATGGACAGGTCTTTGATTTCGTAGCGAAACTCCCATATTTCCTTTTAGAAGGTTAGAGAGCCAGTGATGATATTGATTTTCACCCCCATGCCAGAAAATTGCAGGAATATATTTCCGGAAAGCATTGCTATTCGCTTCCATTTCTTTGAAGCTGTGCTTTAATTTGGCAAATGCAGTTTTCAGCGGCTCATTGTCTGAAGCGACCACAAGCAGCTGCGTATGGGCGAGGAGTGACTGAATATCTCCTGATTCAATTGCGGTATAATAGTCTGCGGTAAAGAAATTAGTGGCTTGGACAGCTTCTGTACTAAAAAGGTTTTCCACAGATGTCCTATAATTTTGCAAGGCAAGAGAATACTCTCGTACAAAATCCCAATCGCCATAAACAAAACAAAGTTGTTTAATTAGTTCACGGTTGTATTCCGGGTAGATTTTATAGAGCGTATCCGGTTCCGCAAGCGAGGCAATTGTGAAATAGAACAGCGGTTTATCCTGTCCACTTTTTTTAAGGTAGTCTCTGTAAATTTTGTCTCTGGCTTCTGATTGTATTAAGGAATTCATCGCAAGGTTATCTTCCAGCAGGTAAGCTCCTGAGGTACCTGGCATGAGCTTGCTTAGGAAAAAGACAATGGAGCTAATTACCAGAATGGTCGGAATGCCTATTAACAGTCTCTTGATGATTTGCATGTTTTAGCAAATTGCTTGATAACTCCAGTACAGTGCATATAGGCGCACGTTGTGGATTGCCAATATAAACAAATGACTGATGATCGCGAAAACTTTCAGCTTTGTCTATTTAAGTTTACTCTTTGAGTTCAAAGGCGCTGGCATCGTAATGTGGATAGATGCTCGATATCTTCAGATTTTCAAACCTGTTATGAACAGCTAAGTTCTGCTCATTGAAGTATAAGAAAATTAGATTTGCTTCTTCATGAAGTGTTTTTTGAAACGCCTTAAGTTGTTTGACCTGTGCATTTTTATCCTTGCTGGAAATTATGCTTTCAATTAAGTTGTCGCTCTCGATAGTTCCGAAATTCGTATAGTTCATTCCGTTCAGCGCAGCACTTTTCGTGTGTAAAATAGGGGTGAAGTTAAATGCGAAAGGATTGCCCACCAGGCTTCGGATGTAAAAATCAAAGTTATGCTGTCTCAGGTTGCCTGAAAGCACGCTATTTTCCAGCGGCGTGATGGTGATAGGAATACCTATTTTTTCTGCGTTTTGCTTGAAAATAAGCGCTGTACTCTCATTCTTGTGCGTTCCAGCTTTATAATTGATTTCTCCCGAAAGCTGTTCGCGTTTTCCGTTGATGGTTTTAAACCACCCCCCATTTTCATTTTTCCAACCATCTTCAATCAGCAAATTTCTGGCCTTTTCTGTACTAAATTCAAAAGCTTCAATCTGGTCGTTGTAATTTTTAGCATCGCTGGGGCTGATTAAGCTATTGGCGCGGCTGGCTGGAGTCTGACCAATGGCCTGGATGATTCCTTCAACATCTAAAAGATGCGCCAGGGCCTGCCGCGTCTTTTTGCTTTGGAACTTTGGTATTCTGGCATTTATACCAATAAAGTTAACTGTAAAAGTGGATGGCGAGAGTAAATTGTAATGATTAATAAAGCTACTGTCTTTAGCTAACCTCTGAAATTCATTTATTGGAATATCGGTCATTACATCCAGTTGATGATTTTTAAGTGCCAGTACTGCCGCTCCGTCATCGGGAATTATTTGGAAAGTGATCTTTTCGGGATTGGCAGTGATGTACTCAATATTTAGATCCTCGGCCCACCAATCAGAATGCTTTTCTAAAATGATATACTGATCAGATTGCCAGGCTGCGAGTTTATAGCCGCCACTGCCGATGTATGCAGCTGGCTCTCGGGAGGAAGCCAGCGCGTTAAATTGTTGGGCAAAGCGCTGTATTTCCTGATTTTCATTCAGAATGTCGAATTTTTCTTTCAAGTCCCTTAGCTCGTAATTTCTGAGAATGCCTTCCGGATCGTAGACATATTCCGGCAGGATGGCAAAACCGCCCGTCATCACCACCATATCTTCTACATAGCCGTTGCATTCGAAAGTAAATCGTTTTGTAGACGAGGAATCAGCTTGGAAGTCACGAATAAAATCAAGCGACATCCTGCGTGAATCGTTGTTTACACCCGGACAATTTGCTGCCTTCAATGTAAATAGGACATCTCTGGCTGTAACCGGACTATGATCTGGCCAGGAGGCTTCTTTTCTCAGAGAAAATGTAAAATAAGAGAGGGAATCCCCGACTTCTACCTCCGGAAGGCTCTCAGCAAGAATTGGTTTTATGCTGATATCCTCCAGATCAACAGACAAAAGGGATTGGTAGATATGATCGAATACCAGGCGTGATTCTATCATTCCCGCATAAGTGATGGGATTCAAGGTTTCCACATCTTTAGTAGTCTGTATTTGAACGTGGTGGGCATCTTGATCTACTTTTTGACTCCCGCAACCCCCAAGAATAATGGTAAGAAGAAAAGCAAAGATTATTTTATACTTCATGCTTTAAATGTTTACTCGAAAATTCTAAGTTATAAAAAATGAAATAGAATATACCGATTGTTACGGACAGGATTAGAAACAACCTCAAGAAGAAGGGGGATTCCAATAACATTATAATTAAAATGGAAAAAATAAGGCTGTCTCATTTGTGGAAGAGACAGCCTTTTGTTGAAAAAATAGCTGATAATAAAAAAGATCTGTTGGTAACTAACACCATAGCTGGATGCTAATTATAATGTAAATATAGAGCCGCGATGG
>CAZHZR010000177.1:1990-6516 GCA_964537095.1 uncultured Roseivirgaceae bacterium | reverse complement strand
TTAAAGCGTTTTTCAGTAGGCCCTATTTAGATACTTTCAGTGGCACAATGCCCTTGTATTTATAAACTTTGATGTACAAGTGCTGGCTGATATAGGCTTTTAACCGGTTACCGGCTAACAAAGCTTTTCGTTCTTCAGGATAAAAAATGGTCACCTCCAGAATAGCCTTTAAAAAATTTTCATCTTTTGAGAAATCCCGGATCCAATCCATAAACGTTTCTGACCAATCTTCCTGGTATTTCTCAAAATGATCTTTGCCGTCAAAAAGCAATTCCAATTGGTTTGAACCAAATTTATACCGGTAAATGCCTGCCAATATCTCGTAAAAATCCTTTAACATCGCCGTTTTAAAATGCCTTGAATTTTTGATTTTTAAAACGGTATCATCTTCAAGGCCTAGAGGGTTACAGTAAAAAAGGTAACTCGATATTACCTCCTGAACGAGTTTATTGAGCAATTGAAGTTCAGTAGCGATCTGGGCTTCCTTTAGAATATAATTTTTATCTAGGGGGAAAAGTTTTTGCAGCATCCGGAATTTTGAAGATCAGGCAAATATATTCATAAATTCTGTAAATCATGTAGAATTCCGGAAGGAGACACAGATTAATTTAAACACATTACTCCGCTCTTAGCACCTTTTTATCTTTATCGCTGACAAAAATTTCATCAAAAGATTTTACATATGTCAAGGAAGTTCCCTGCCGCTGGCGGATTTCCTGCGTAAAAATATCCCTGTTATTGCTCTGGAAAATCCGCAGATTTAACGTTCCGGATTCATTGATTCTATACAAAATCTCAAAGTCACCCATCAATGCGCTTTCCTCGGCGCCTCCCGGCACTCCGGATTGACTGCCCCCTAAGCTGGAAGTTCCTCCCACCGTAACCGTGACGCGTTCGTTAAACAGTTGCTTTGAAAGTTGCACTTGTAGATCCTTACTTTCGAATGCTGCATCATTGGGATCCTGCGATTCAAGATTTACAGACATTTCCACACCTCCGAGATAATCTTCTGTAAGTCTGCTTAGCTGTGTGGTGAGGATACTGCTTACGCTCGCATCCACCCTTTGGTTAACCATTGCAGCGCCTCCGCCACCTCCTCCTGAAGGAAATCCGCCCTCTATGGGAATAAATTTATTAAGTACTATCAATCCAAAAACCTGTTGATACAGTTGGGTCTGGTCCTGCTGAATCATTTTTAGACGCTGGGCAACTGCACTAAAATCATCTCTGCTGGCAGGAAGTTCGATCTCAAATCCAATTTCAGGACTTTCAAGCGTTCCCTCCAAATTCAGGACAACATTTACGGGTTGGTCTCCACTTCCTTGTTGAACCCCCTGTCCCTCCACTTCAACAAGGTCGTCGGTATTTGCCTCTGTCTGGTACACCGCTTCGATATTAAACTCAGCCCCCAGGGGATCGCCTGACAATCTGATTGTACTTCCTTCCCTGATATCGAACTGCCGTTTTAAGAGCCCCAGGAACGATAAAGAATAACTTCCCTGATCCAGAACATAGGTTCCCTGAATATTCATGTCCCCCGTAGGCGTCATCTGAACATCTATATCACCTTCGCCAACAGCAACCAACTTATCACCTGTCATAGGGTCGATAACTATTTCCACACGGGCTTCTTTATTGAGGTGAAGCTGGAGGTTCATACTAATCCCTGAAATCTCCACGGTCTTATTGGCTGCAATAACAGTGTCTGCGATACCTTCGGCAGCCATATAGGCGTTTGTATTGACAAAATTTATGAAAGCTGCATGACTTGCAAAATCAGGATCGTCAAGCAAAGCAATTACCAGGGCTGTCCCTCGTTTGGTGGTGACACTGCCTCCAATCACCAAATTATTGACTGGTCCCTTAATTGAGATGTCGGTTCCCGCATTTATCCTTCCATAATATGCAGGACTATCTTTCTGCTTCGCATCGAAAAACTTAAATTCCGGAGTATTAACAGCCAAATCCAAATTGAAATCGGTAAAATAGCTATGCGTGACTTCACCCCTGATACTCAATTCGTGATTGGCGCTGTCGAAAATGACGAAATTGTTCAAATTGATAGCGCTTTCGGAAAAAGTAATCTTCTCATCGTGCATCCTGAACAAAGAACCTATTGCGTTGATTCGCATGACACTCTCGGGATCAAAAGCAAAATAACCTTCCACAACAGGTTTAGAAGTACTTCCCGTGATATCCATTTCCGCCTTTATATTACCGCTAAGATCCGACACAAATTCCTCGGCAAATACGCCCCATTGTTCCAGCCTGAATTCTGAAATTACCAGTTTTAGGTCCAGCATATTAATGCTATCTTCAGGATTATAAGCACCTTCCAGGGAAAAATCGTTGAATTCTCCATTCATACCTACTTTTGCATAAATAGCCTCCTGCTCGGGTTCCTTGTTTGCTTCTATAGAAAGATTTCCGGCGCTTTGCGCATTTACGACTAGGTTATCGATACCAAAAGCAGCCTTTACGCTTCCTAAGGCAAATATATTGGTGACATCAAGATTACCGTTTAACGCGCCTTCTACTTCATATTCCTCCATATCAAACACTGTCAGCAGCTCGCCGACCTCAAAATTTTTGATTTCCAGGTTCAGTTTCGAATTTTCGGAGTATTCGTCGCTGGTATTGATCCTAATACCCTGATCGTTTTGTGCCAGCAGGAAGTTATCAATTTTTAAAAATTGTTCAGCGTATTGGAGTTGAGCATCCTCCTGAATAATCCATTCGTCATCTTTGATAGCCAGGTTTGATTCCAGTACTTCCAGGATGATGGTATCTTGTTTGTTCGTCAGGAAACCGTTTAAATCAAGATAATTTGGCTCATTTGAATTGGCTATGCGCAGATTGAATTGCATCATATCCTGGATAAAGCTCCCTTCAAAACCAAAATCAGAAACTGTTAGACTTTCTCCGATTATAATATCGTTTATGTTCAAACCAAATCGGATATTGTCGTCATTTTGTGTATTTGCCAGCAATTTCAACGCCTGTATTTTGTAATCCATATATTGGATTTCGGGAAAATCTACATCCACCTCCAGGTTGTGGTTATCTGCATAATAAGATACAAACATCGTCGATGGCTGCGGCAGTGTCAACTCAGGCATAAAAGCCCTTACGAGCATAGGCTCATCTCTCATATCCACTTTCAATGTCAGGTACTGCCCGGGAGGAAAATCAATCGTGTCTGTTGAAGCCGTAAAATAGTAATCAATGAAATTATCTATCATCAAGGGAATACTTGCAAAAGAAAAGTTTCCCTGAACTGCGGCGTCAATGAAATCTGAATCAAAGTAAATGCTTCGGATGGTGTCCCCTGTTTCCGCTCTAAGTTGTACGGTATCCACATTATACTTGGTGGCACCATCAATTAACGTAGTATTCGCTAGCAGAAAGTATCCATTAATAAGATCTGGATCCAGGTTTTCAAAATTCGCATCTACTTTAGTACTAATTATAATACTGTCCGGGCTCAGGTTCAGCCGTAATAGGTTAATTTCGCGAATGTCACCATTTAATACCAAAGAGGAATTGTCAACTTGTAAATTTGCGTCCGCATCTAAGTTGAAATTTAAATTCTCATCTGAGTATTGAAGATTAGCATACAATATACTATCGAGAAAAGATGCCTTAAGATTCAAGCCTTCGTAGGTGTAATTGTTATACTGCAGGCTTTTAACGCTCAGATCCAGCGTATCAGCAGAAAAACTTCCATTTTGCTGGGCTGCGATAAATCGGGTATTCAAGCTAACAAGCCCCAGACTATCGTTTCCTGTTATTGTTCCTAAATTCACGCGAAACGCATTGACTTCTCCCCTGGTTGAAAAATTCCCCTCATTCTGAGCCTTATAATTCACATTGGCCGAAATTCTTCCTATGTCACTATTTAAGTTGGCTATCAGGTCTGCATCGGACAAGTAGCCCTCGGCCCTTGCTGATAAACTAATTCCGCCAGCTTTCTTCAGCGACGGAGGCAAAGCGCCTGGAGGCATGAATGAGCCGATGAAATCCATGTCAGAAACAAAAGACCTGATATTTACATCCACATAAGCATCTTCTATTGAATTTATTCCCTTTAAGGTGGCATCCGCATTCAATGTGGTCATCTCCCCAATATTTACCGCCAGATCTTTTATCAGTGCATCGCCACTATCTACTTTTATGTTGCCCATTAGTAGGACGTCCATATCTTTTAAAGCTGGAAAGCTATCCAGCGCGGGCGAGAAAAATGCAATATCCATCAGCCCTATTCTCGTCGAATCAAAATTAGCGGATAAAAATACGGTGTTTAACAGACTGTCGGGGCTATTCATATCCGCCAGAGAAACCCCAATGTTGCCGTTCAACTTTGTGTTATTTATTTCAAGGGCCGACAATTCTGCGTGTAGAGACGGCATTTCCAGACCGAGGCGGAGGGCCAATTGCTTAAGTCTGAAGCCGCTGTTATTTTCCAAAAATCCCAGATGCTCTACCTCCCCGACCAGACTATTTTCGCCAACTTTTAAATTTTTGAT
>CAZHZR010000177.1:0-1890 GCA_964537095.1 uncultured Roseivirgaceae bacterium | reverse complement strand
CTTCCGCCTTGATATGGCTATCCTCTAATCCGAGCGTCTGGAGTGCCACTAGAAATTCCCTGACGGCCAGGTTCATTTGCATATCGCTGGTATGATCCACGTAGTCAAACCTGGTATTTTTCAGCACCACATCCTTTAAATCAAAGTCCCATGCGGCTGCTGTCGTGTCTTTTTGCGTGGTATCCGTGGCAAAGGCTTCTGGGATGAAGGCAAAATTCAGGGTAGCTGAATCGTCGAGCGTATAGAGATTTACATAAGCATTCTCTAATAAGATTTCGTCTAACAAAATCTTTTTACCGAATAGCGCAAATATTCCTATGTCAACACGTAATCTGTCTGCATACAGCAAGGTATCCTGTTGTTGGTCTTCCAAATAAATTCCCTCCAGAACTATCTTCTTGAAAAAGTCTATGTCAACACCATCTATTTGAATTTCAGTCTGTAACTGCTTGGATAATTGCTCAGTGATCTTTCCGGTAACAAAAGTCTGAACAGACGGGGTTCTTAACAGCAGATAAACCACACCCAACAAAACCAATAAGCCGCCAAATATATATATGATGACCCTAAAAAATTTCGGTATATTTTTGATAATCTCTCCTCCTTAAAAAATAATTAAGCCTCCATTAAAACTTCTATTCAACTGGAATGTTCTCAAAAATAGAAAGTATTTTGTTACACTACGATTTATATTTATTCTGATATGTGACATATTTCGTATGGAACTCTTATTTTTATAAAATCATGGTGAAAACCACGTTTTTTTCATTCTAAGCTGTATCTCTCTTGGACAAGCTGCCCTGTTGTTGTCGAAGATTAAGCTGAGGCGAAAAAGACTGTGATTTTGGTCTTTTTATATATTTTAATTTTTTTAATCAGCCTTCGCTCTTATATGCTAAAATTACCTGCTTATCTAAAATATACGACCATTCTTCTTGGTCTTGTTCTCACCTTTTATGTTCTGGTTGTTGGAAAAGCCCTACTTGTTCCCTTGGCAATCGCTGTCATTTTCGCATTCCTTATGCACCCACTATGTAATTGGCTTACAGCCAAAGGTATTCATCGAGGTATTTCCAGTATTATATCCATTATTGTAATTATATTGGTGCTGGGTGTAGTCGTCTATTTTTTGTCTTCACAACTCAACAAAATTGTGCGGGACCTCCCTGAAATCGGAAACAAATTTGACGCAATTATCGATAAAGCCAATGTTTTCCTGGAAGACAAACTAGGTCTGGAACAACAAGCTCAAAATCAATATTTTAAGGATTCATTAGAAAGCGCTATTCAAAACAGCACTCAATTTTTAACCGGAACGCTTTCGGCTACTGCTGACTTCTTTACCGCGTTTGTACTCGTTACCATTTCCCTGTTCTTTCTGCTATACTATAGTAATTTCTTTAAAGAGTTTTTATTCCGACTTATAAAAAATGAAGGACATAATAAGCTCCAGACGATCTTTACAAAAGGCGAAAATGTAGTGAGAAGCTATATCCTAGGGCTTTTTATTGTAATTGCCATTGTTGGCACGCTTAATACCGTCGGTTTGGCTATTCTGGGGATTGATTATGCCTTATTTTTTGGCGTTTTGGCTGCTTTGCTTACTATCATACCCTATCTGGGAATTTTTCTTGGTTCGTTACTTCCCATCGTGTATGCTTTCTTAACCACAGACTCTCTGCTTTATCCCGTTGGCGTGGCCGCGGTATTTTGGTTTGTTCAGTTTATTGAAGGGAATTTTATCACGCCTAATGTGGTCGGCAACAAGGTAAGCCTGAACCCATTTGCAGCTATTATAGCATTGTTTGTGGGCGGGGCTATTTGGGGTCCTGCGGGTATGATCCTGTTCATACCCTACCTGGCATTACTTAAAGTGATATTTGATGTAAT
>CAZHZR010000176.1:2039-6521 GCA_964537095.1 uncultured Roseivirgaceae bacterium | reverse complement strand
AAACTTTCAGACCTTGGTAGCCAGGTAATCAATCCAATCGGATGCGCGGATTGCCACAATCCGGAGACCATGAACCTGACAATAACCAGACCTGCCCTTATTGAAGCATTTGAAGCAATGGGAAAAGATATTAATGACGCATCTCATCAGGAAATGAGGTCGCTTGTATGCGCCCAGTGCCATGTGGAGTATTATTTCGACAAGACAATACCGGGAAAAGAGAAAGCACAATATGTGACCTTCCCCTGGAAAGACGGAATGGGCGTGGATGCCATGGAAGCATATTATGACTCTATAGATTTTGCCGATTGGGTACATCCTCTGAGCAAGGCCAGAATGCTGAAAGCGCAACATCCTGATTATGAAATATATTCCCAAGGGGTACACGCGAAGAGAGGTGTCTCCTGTGCAGATTGTCATATGCCCTACAAAACAGAGGGAGGGCAGAAGTTTACAGACCACCATATTGGATCGCCGCTGAACAATGTCGAGAACTCCTGCTTTGTATGCCATAGAGAAAAAATTTCTGACCTCGTCACTGATGTTTATGAGCGTCAGGGAAAAGTAAAAGAAGGCACCTCTCAGTTACAGCGTCACATCGCCATGGCTCATTTGGAAGCAGAAAAAGCCTGGGGGCTGGGCGCTACCGAAGATCAAATGAAGGATATCCTGACAGGCATCAGACATGCGCAGTGGCGCTGGGATTATGTAGCAGCATCGCATGGTGCCGGATTTCACGCACCCCTGGAGTCCAGCCGAATTGTATCATCGGGCTCGGCAATCATTCAGGAAGCCCGGCTTAAGCTAGCCCGTGTCCTTGCCACTTTAGGCCACAACGATCCGGTGGAAATGCCAGACCTTAACAGCAAAGAGGCTTTACAGGCTTACATAGGTGTAGATCTGGAAAAAGAAAAAGCTGAAAAAATTCAATTTTTGGAGCAGGTGGTTCCTAAATGGCTGAAAGAAGGAAAAGAACGAGAATCAAAAATAGAGATCAAACCGGTCAGTAGCAGGTAAGCAGCACAAAATTCAACCACGCTTATGAAGACATTTACTATTTTTAGATGCTGCTTAATTTTGGTGGCGTCTTATAGTCCTGCTTTTGCGCAGTTTAATCTGGATGGACAACTTGTGCAGCGGGCGGAAATGCGGAACGGCTATAACCGGCTAATTCAGGAAGATGCTGACCCCGCAGTTTTTATAGCCCAGCGGGCGCGGCTACAGGCAAGTTATAAACTTGATAACTTCAATTTTTACATGAGCATTCAGGATGTTCGAACCTGGGGCAATACATCACAAATCAAGGCTTCTGACGATTTCCTATCAGTGCACGAAGCCTGGGCAGAAGTCGGCCTCGGCGAATTCTGGAAGATTAAACTTGGTCGGCAGGAATTAAACTATGATAACTTCAGATTTTTGGGAAATCTGGATTGGGCACTGCAGGCCAGGGCGCATGATTTTGCGCTTGCGAAATACGAGAAAGAGGACCTGAAGCTTCATTTTGGCGGAGGCTATAACCAGGACGGACAGGCGCTTTCAGGAACTGACTTCACTGTACCTAACCAATATAAAGCTGCCCAAATGTTGCGCTATGAAAACAAGTTCAACAGACTTCAGCTGTCTGTATTAGTGTGGAATGAAGGCAGACAGTTCATAAGGAGAGATTCGCTCGGCGCAATTACTAATAAGAAAACTCCGAACCGCCAGACCTTGGGAATTCCTACTCTAAAGTACCCTATAGGAAATACCACCCTATCCGCATTCTATTACCATCAATTGGGGAGAGATCAGTTGAACAGAAAGGTAAATGCCTATGATCTGGGATTACAAATAACTCATTTAATTTCCCTGGACGCTGAAAAAGGAAGGCAAATCACCCTCGCTGCTGGAGCTGAGGTACTTAGTGGCACAGAAGCCGGGGTTACAGATGAAAACAATTCCTTCTCACCCTTATATGGCACCAACCACTTGCACAATGGCTATATGGATTTGTTTTATGTCGGAGGAGCCCACGAAAATAGCGTAGGTCTCCAGGATTACTACCTCAAATCTCGATACGCTTTCAATAACAAATTGTTCGTGCAGGCTGATGTACACACTTTTTTTGCCATTGCTTCTGTTCCGAACCCCAGCAGTCCGGACACGAACAATCATCTGGGAGCGGAAATTGACCTAAGTCTCGGATTTCAGGCCTTCGAAGCTATGTCAGTACAGGCTGGCTACAGCCAATTTTTTAAGACTGATACATTTGAGCAGGTGCAAGGGAATGGAACGTTAAAAGACAATCAAAACTGGGCATATCTCATGTTGATTTTCAGACCCACTATGAAAAATAAATTTATTGGAATTTTACTTTAAACATGCAATTTTTGAAATTTTTATTATCTACCAAGACAACACTCGTTCTTTTTATTGCTTTTGCAACTGCAATGGCAATAGCTACCTTTATTGAAAACGATCATGGAACTGCTGTTGCCAGAGGCTTGGTATACGATGCCTGGTGGTTTGAGGTCATTATGATCTGGATGGCTATCAATTTTCTTGCTCATATACGGCAGTACAAGCTTTTTCATAGATCGAAATGGCCTATAGGCCTGTTCCATGTAGCTTTTGTTATGATAATCTTTGGAGCGGGAGTTACCCGTTACTTCAGCACCGAAGGGGTCGTAAGGATTAGAGAAGGGAATTCTGAAAATACCTTTTTTACCACTGCTAAATACCTGCAAATTTTAGAACACGGAGAGGAATCCGGACGCAGATTTGAAAAGCCTATTCAGCTTATCAGTAAGAATTTTAGGCCTGAAAGCCATAATGCAGATTTCAGTGGCCCTTCGTTTAATGTGACCTTTTCGAAATACATAACTGGGGCTGTTAAAGAATTTGTGGATGGAGAAGAAACGCTCTTGGATTTTGCAGTTACTTCCGGATCAGGAAGAATTGATTACCTGATCCGCGAAGGGGAAGTGCTGCAAATGGGTAATACAGCGCTGGCAACCGATGCTGACACCGAAAGTCCGATAAAAATATACAAAGTGGACAGCATTTGGATGATCGCCTCTGATTTGCACCTTCAGGTAATGGAAATGAGCACCCAAAAAATGGGCGTTCTACATGCCGGCGAAGTTCAGAAACTCCAGCAAAGGTCTCTCTATCAGTGGGATGAGGGTGCTTTTCTGGTAAAGGGGATCCATGAAAATGCTGCCCTGAGCTATAAGGCCGAAGAAGATGAAAAATTAGCAGAAAACCTCCCCGATGTAGTCAAGGTGCGCATCACCGACCAGGAAAACACAGTTGTAACCGAAAATTATATTCAATTGGTGCAGCTAAGACCCACCTGGCACTCCTTCACCTATCAGGATGAAGTGTATTCCTATACTTATGGACCCAGAGAAGAAACCCTCCCATTCAGCGTGCATCTCAAAAAATTTGAATTGGATAGATACCCGGGCAGCCAAAGCCCTTCCAGCTATGCAAGCCAGGTAATAGTGAAAGACGGTAATGAAGAATTTCCGTATAGAATTTTCATGAACAATGTGCTGGACTATAAAGGTTTTCGCTTCTACCAATCATCTTATGATACCGATGAAAAAGGAACAGTGCTGGCAATAAATCAGGACCGGCCGGGTACCTACATCACCTATCTGGGTTATTTCCTGCTTACTCTGGGAATGATGATTACCCTGTTTATCAGAGGAAGCAGGTTTAGCCTTATGAACAAGAAATTGGGAAGACTAAAGAAAACAGTGGGAATAATTACATTGTTGATGCTTTCGGGATGGGCAAATGCGCAGACGCTGCTCGAGGACGATAAATCAATTGTTCCGAAGGAGAAAGCAGATGACTACGGAGAATTAATTGTGCAGGATTTAGATGGAAGAATGAAGCCATTAAACACACTTGCCAATGAAATTATCAGAAAGTTAAGTGGCAAAACCTATATAGAAATCCCTACCACGGAAGGTGAAAAACAACTTAGCTCCGAGCAATTTCTTTTAGCTGTTCAGCTTTATCCTGACCTATATGCGAACCTGCCCATCCTCAAAATTGATCGTAAGAAATCATTAGATGCTTTTAGAATCCTCGAAAAGGAACCAACAGACAAACTTAGTTTCAGAGACTTTCTAGGCGAAGATGGTTCGTACCTGCTGCATGATTTAGTAGAGAAAGCCAACCAGTTGAAGCCGTCAGAGAGAAACGAAGGCCATAACGAACTGCTAAAAACGGATGAACGATTCAACATTTTTTATGCGCTATTAACCGGTGACTTTCTCAGGTTATTTCCAAACAAGCTGGATGAAAACAACACCTGGTTTACCCGCCAGCAGTTTCAGCAGGGATTTGAAGAAGAAGATGCCATATTTGTAAGAAATATAACTTCTTTGTACCTGGCAGGGCTTACCAAAGGTATCAACGAAGGAGACTGGACAGATGCTGACGAGGCGCTGGACTACATTAGACTTTATCAACAGAAGGCGGGGGAAC
>CAZHZR010000176.1:0-1939 GCA_964537095.1 uncultured Roseivirgaceae bacterium | reverse complement strand
TGGTTGAATCCGGAAATCACCAATTTGATGCCTGTACTACATTCCTACTGGCTCAAGATTCACGTAGCAGTAATTGTGAGCAGCTACGCACCTTTGGCACTCGCAGCAGTAATTGCGTTGTTAAGCCTGTTCTTGATAATCTTTAAACCAAGAAACCCTACCAACGAATGGTGGTTGAGCATCAAGGAACTTCAGGTCGTGAATGAATCTGCAATCACAATCGGCTTGTTCCTTCTCACTATAGGCACCTTTTTAGGAGGTATTTGGGCCAATGAAAGCTGGGGCAGATATTGGGCCTGGGATCCCAAGGAAACCTGGGCGTTGATTTCTGTGATTGTTTATGCATTTGTGATGCACCTAAGGCTCATTCCAGCCTTAAAAAACCCTCTTATTTATAATCTTGCCAGTTTGTGGGCATTTTCCTCTATCATCATGACTTCCTTTGGTGTAAACTATTACCTGACGGGGCTGCATTCCTATGCCAAGGGTGATCCGGTGCCCGTGCCCGGCTGGGTTTATTGGGTGGTCCTGTTTCTAGTAGCTGTATCTGTTGCTGCCATTGTGAAGTACAGACAATCCAGTGCGGTGGAGAAGAGAGAGTTTGCTGTAGGCTGAGTTTGCCCGTAATGACTGCTTTTGCGAATTAAAGATCAAGGTATGAAAAGCGAAGAATAGTCTCTGACCGGGACAATCTTCGCTTTTTTTCACATATTATGGGCCATTCTAAGACTATTTAGCGCTTGCAGCGTTTTTCTTCCGCAAAAGTGCCTCCAGATAGTAGTAATCAGCATACGACAAGGGCACATCTATTTCACTGTCCTTTGGATAGTGCCCGGTACTGTGCAGTAAAATAAAGCCTTTATTTTTACCGACAGGTGAGATATATTTTTCCGAAAGGTTCTTTAACATTTCGTCCGCCGTCGTTGAATATGCCTTGCCATTAGCACTATAGGAACTCAATTCATACAAAGCAGAAGCAATTATTGCAGCAGCCGAAGCGTCACGCGGCGAATTTGGAATTGCAGGATCATCGAAGTCCCAGTAAGGAACTAAATCATCAGGCATTTTCGGGTGATTGAGCACAAAGCCAGCAATTTCTTCCGCCAGCTCCAGGTATTTTTCGTCATTGGTTTCCCGGTAGGCCATTGTATAACCATACAAGCCCCAGGCCTGACCTCTTGCCCAGGCTGATGGATGACTCAATCCCTGATGGGTGTGTTTGTTTTCAACTGCGCCTGTCTCAGGATGGAAATCAACTACGTGGAAAGAGCTAAAGTCCTCACGGAAATGATGCTCAAGGGTGGTGTTGGCATGACTTACTGCAACTTTATAATAAGAAGAGTCTCCCGATAGACGAGTCGCGGCAAACAGAAGTTCCAGGTTCATCATGTTGTCGATAATAACCGGAAAGTCCCATTTATCGGTGTTGTGATCCCAGGACCGGATAGCCCCCACTGCAGGATTAAACCTACTTATCAACGTTTCTGCGGATTCTATCACCACTTGTTTGTAGTCCTCATCTCCCGTTAAACGATAGCCACTGCCAAAGCTGCAATAGATCTTGAAGCCCATATCATGCGTTCCGGCATTCGTTTTTTCCTTTTCAAGTTTGGCGGTATAGGCTTTCGCGTTTTTCAGCCAGAAGTCGTCATTGCTGTATTCGTATAAAAACCACAGTACGCCGGGGAAAAACCCACTTGTCCAGTCTTTGGAAGATACAAGTTGAAGGTTGCCAGTGGGTGTTAGGGTGCGCGGTATTACCAGCGCGGGATTGTCTGCCGATTCCACTTTTTTCACTTCCTCCAACATCACCTTCGTCTGCTTTTGAGCGTGTTCAAATGATTTTTCGACATTTGGCTGCTGTGCAACACATGAAAAGAAGATATTCAATAGAATCAGTGTTGTGTATACATTTTTGTTTTTCATTTCTTTGCGTTTA
>CAZHZR010000175.1:2499-6591 GCA_964537095.1 uncultured Roseivirgaceae bacterium | reverse complement strand
TCGTCCCAAATATCATCAGGAGACTTGATATGGCTACGCCACTGCCGGAAGTAAGCGCCATTCGGGTCAAGGATCAGCTGGTCGACATCGACCTCCCCGGGTTCCATATTTTTTGGGTCATAAAAACGCCCATCAGCTAATTCAAACAAGCCCTCATCATTTACTTTAAACCGCGATTTGTTCCCATGGATATCGGATAGATATTCGGTCTTGTAGCTGATTGTATTTTCAAACATAGACATAGGGGCAGGATCAATCGCGGTTTCAGCCCGGCCGGCTTTCCCAACTACCATTTCCACCTCGGGAATGGCCGCAACCATTCTGTCGAGTTTTTGAAGAATTTCTCTGTTGGCTTCAACGCCGGCATGCGGCATAGAGGTAGGCATAAGGAGAAAGGAACCTTCGTTCAATGAGGGCATGAATTCCTCTCCCAAACCCGGAAATGTCCTCGTCAAGGCTGACCAACCTGAGGATTTACTGATATGCCAGCCAGTATTGTCCAAAGCCTTTGGTATCACACCGAAAACCTTGTCAAAACCCAGCCATATATTGGCTCCTATTATTATAATTATTAATGGAATGCATAAAAACAGCGCCTTGTGGTTCAGGCACCACATCAAAATCCTTGGGTAGTATCGCAGAAATACGGCAAAAAATCCAAGCACTGCGCCTATTATGACTGCGATAAAAAGGAAATTCGCCAAGAGAGAACTGGACACGCCCAGAGGTACCCATTCTACAGTCAATAACCATGCGATCGCCAGCACCGTGAATCCAACCAACATGAGGTTGCGATGTCTGCCAAACCTATCCGGAAAATGATACAGCAAGATATTGATCAAGCCAAAGCCAAACAGCACCCAACCGGCCCAGGATGATATGGTGAATGCTATAATCAGACCTGCAATTGTCAGAAGATAATTTAAAAACCTGCCGAGATTGCCATTGTTTTTTTTGATGGAAAAAACCCAATGTGCAAAAGCAGGCATAATGATGAGCGTAAAAATGAGCGCTGCTACCAGTGCAAAGGTTTTGGTATAGGCAAGGGGACCAAACAACTTTCCTTCCGCCGCCTGCAGTGTAAATACAGGCAAAAAGCTAATGATGGTTGTGCATACGGCGGTCAATATCGCAGAAGCCACTTCAGTAGTAGCAAGGTATATGGTCTGTAGTTTTGTCTGGCCAGGTGGTGCCTCCTCGAGATGCCTGAGAATGTTTTCATTGAGAATGATTCCCAGATCCACCATGGTTCCAATGGCGATAGCAATTCCGGATAGCGCAACAATATTTGCATCCACACCAAAATACTTCATAAAGATGAAGCACATCAACACAGCCAGGGGCAACAAACCTGAAATGAGGATAGAGGCTCTCAAATTGTACACCATCACAATGATGACGATAATAGTAATGAGAATTTGAAGGCTAATGGCTTCATACAAAGTTCCCAAGGTCTCATAAATCAGTCCTGTTCGATCATAAAAAGGGACGATTGTTACTTTTGAGACTGTACCATCATCCAAGGTTTTGGAGGGAAGCCCTGCTACAATGCTTTCTATTTCGGCTTTTACATTTTCAATTACTGCCAAAGGATTGTCTCCATAACGGGCAATAACCACTCCTCCTACTGCCTCTGCCCCTCCCTTGTCCAGAATTCCGGCCATGTTTCTTGGCTGTGGACCTATATTGATAACAGCTACGTCCTTCAGGCGAAGGGGTACATTATCAACCACCTTCACTACGGCCTGGTCCAAATCGGAGATCTTGTCTACGTAGCCCAGGCCTCTTACAAAATAATCTACTTTATTCACTTCAATCGTATTGGCACCGACGTCAATGTTGCTGTTTCTTACGGCATTCATCACGTCCATTAAAGAAACTTTGTGTGCCTTTAATGCAGCCGGATCCACATCTACCTGATATTCCTTTACATACCCACCTACTGAAGCCACTTCGGCGACGCCCTCTACACTGGTGAGTGCATAGCGAACGTAGTAATCCTGGATCGTCCGGAGTTCATGCAAATCCCATCCTCCGGCGGGTTTCCCCTCTTTGTCTCGGCCCTCCAGTGTGTACCAGTAGACTTGGCCCAAGGCCGTGGCATCCGGACCCAGTTTTGGCTGCACACCTTCAGGCAACATCCCTGCAGGAAGTGAACTTAGTTTCTCAAGAACTCTTGAGCGGCTCCAGTAAAATTCTACGTCTTCATTAAAAATGATATAAATGCTGGAGAATCCAAAAGCTGAACTGCTCCTGACGCTGTTCACCCCGGGAAGGCCTAGTAATGCCGTAGTTAAGGGATAGGTGATCTGATCTTCCACATCCTGGGGTGATCTGCCCATCCATTCGGTAAATACTATTTGTTGATTTTCACCGATATCCGGAATTGCGTCCACAGGTACAGGGTCGCGTGGTAGAAAACCTACTTCCCAGTTAAAAGGCGCTGTTACAATACCCCAGCCGATAATGAGCAAAAGTATGAGAACAGTCACAAGCTTGTTCTCAAGAAAGAACTTAATGATGGAATTTAACATAATGCATTCGAATAGATGAACACCATGAGTTGCCTTAACTCAGGTTATTTTTGAACCCCGATGGGTCAAAAATCTGCTATCAGATCGAATGAATTATAAAAGGAAGGACTGGTCCAGGATGAAAATGTCCTGACCAATAAGGGGAGGCGCATCAAAAGAAGCTATCGGAATTTTGTTGTCCAATACCTCCAATGCAATATTATGTAGTGAATTCGCTAAATAAGATATTAAATACGCCGATGGCGCAAAATTTAAATTGAACTGGGAGAGCTGAACTTCCTCTGCTTTCTCCAGGCTTAGCTGGTTATTGCAACAGTCGTCATCCATGTCCTGACTGTCACAGCAGGATTCAGCAGGAGTATTGGCGTTAATGGTAATAGACTGCAAAATTTCCCCACAGAAATGCTTAGATACCGCTACTCCCGTTGTAGAGAAGAGCAATAAAAAAACTAAAAATATATTAAGGGCTTTTCGCATAATTTAATTCTGAATTCGAAAACGAAGTATTTGTCAACTTCGTTCACAATCGGCAATTTAATAGCGGAACAAATATAGGTATATGCTATCAGACACAGTTCATAAGATTCTGGCTCAATTTAACAAAACTTACAGATTCTCCAGAACCATGATATCCCTTATTAGTGGGAGATAGCATATCCCTTTATATGTAATAGCAAGGCTATTAGCCTTTGTTTTTCATTTCCTGAACTTCTAATCTTGTTGTTTGTGCCAGATTTTTCAGGTCCTGCATCCCTTTTCTAACGCGGGTTCCTGCGGCCAGATTTTTCTTCTCATAAAATTTTTGGAAGTCACCTTCCAATGACAAAACCAGGTCCTTAATCTCGTTGTACTTTTCCATTTTTTAGTCTCTTTAATGTGATTTTTGTAATTTTTAATTGGCAATATAAACCAAAATGTCCAAAAGTCAATAATTGAGCCCATTTTGGATAGCTTTGGGGCAGAGAAAAACATGGTTTATCCAACTTTACAGCAGATCCATGTCTTTCTAATCAATAGGACAAAAATCAGACTTACGAGTTGTCGAGGTTAAAATGATGAAATGATACGCATACAAAACGCTTCCTTGTGGATAAGGTAAAAACAGTGTCAAAGATTGGTTATGAGGACTTTAGGTCCCTTCCCGCGATGAGAAATGATATTTCGTCATTCTTAATAAAGCGAGATTTTCCGGAACCGCAGCCCACTATCCTCCAGCATTGCGCGGATCAAAATCCGGTCAGAATATTATAGTCTTCAACAAAAAATAAAGATGGGTGTTTGCCCCAAATTTCTCCCCAATAGATAAAGGTAATTACACTTTTTTGCATGATGGACTAAAACAAAGTGGCACTGCTTCATTATTCGAGGGGATTATGTTGCCCGTCCCGATATATTATCTTCTTCCTGAAAACTTATGGATCATTTGTGGAAAAGTTGCTTCCATTTTTAGGTGAAATTATTATCTGTTCTAATGCCAGTCTTTCGGAGCGAATTGCTTTTTGACGTTCCTCTGAGTTTACATCTGATTTCTTCTTTGAATTAGCTTGATCAAAACACG
>CAZHZR010000175.1:0-2399 GCA_964537095.1 uncultured Roseivirgaceae bacterium | reverse complement strand
GCGGGGAGTAACTGTTCAAAATAATCTATGTCGGTCAAATTACGAGCCCATACAATTATCGACAAGCCGTCGGTGGCCCTGAAGCCTAATCTTCCGTTTAGCAAGGCATATCCATCAATGTTTAAGAATTGGGAAGGAGATGAACTTGACGAAAATTCTGACCGGAAAAAGCTATCCGCCGCAAGAAAGATTTTACCAGCCTGACCGATGAACGTTAAATCATTGGATGTAACTTCAGCACCGAATGAACCGGCCCATTTAGAAATTCCAGGCAATCTGGCACCGGATATGTCTTTAAAGGCTAACTGCTCACCATCGAGCCGGGCGCCTACTTCTTCAAGTGGCAAAGGCGCATTGGTGAAAGTCTCATATTTCGCATCTGTATAAGAAAGTGCTCCGTAAAGACCAAAGTAACTGTTAACCCGGAGATTCGCATCCAGCTCTATTCCCTTAACGTTGACCTTTTCAGCATTTGCTATATAGCCGCGATTTACTCCCAATTGAGGGGATTGTACATTCGTTTGATGATCATCAATGTCAGTGTTATAGAAGGTCAGGTTCAAAGTAAAATCATCGGTCAGAGAAGTCTTGATCCCAGCCTCCAGGTGCTTTACATACTCAGGTTTTATAGTTCCAAGATCTACTGCTACTTCACCGTCAATTACCGGCAAACCAGCCACATTAACCCCTATTGGCTTGAAACTTGTGGAGTAGGTAGCATAAGTATTGATCCGTTTGTTTGCTTTATAAGAGAGGGTCAACTGGTATGTAAAGTTCGTTTCATCAGCATCTGCAACAAAAAACTGATCCTGATATACCGCGTTTTTAAGCGCTATTAATTCCGGATCACTCGTTTCGAGTCCGCCGTATGTTTTTCTGTTGTAGCTTACGTCCTTTTCGTCATAGTTCCACCTAATACCCGGCAACACATGGAATTTATCAGTCACAGCCCAATCAACATTGGCAAAAACGGCCGCACTCAGCGATCGGATTGAAGATTGTGTACTTGCTCCATATCCCTCCAAAAGGCCTGGTGTTTGCCACAATTCACTTGTTGAATTTTGAGAAAAGCGCCATTGTGCGGTTCCAGACTCTTCAGTTCCATCTGTTTTCAATTCCTGATCTACCAGGAAAACGCCTACAACTCCGCTAAGTGCAGAAGAAAATTCACCAGCATACCTAATTTCCTGCGACCAGTTGCGATGTTCCGATGGGTTTTGCGATCTTGCCAATGCTTGCAGACCGGTGAAATCACGGTCATTCGATGGCCCCCAGTTCCAATATCTCCAGGCCGTAGTGGATGTAAGGGTTCCATTGCCGATTTCGATATCTGCATTTAGCGAAGCTCCTCCCAACTCATTCAGCGAGCGCCAGGGCGTGTCATGGTCAATTACCCTGTCAAAAGCATTCAAGGTGGGCAATGAATAATTAAGGTCGGAGATAATGCTGTTGAACTGGCGATATTCAGGACGTTGGGTTTCTACTACACCTGCTACAATTTGCGCAAACCCATTTGGATATTGCCTGGAGTCATCACCGGAGAGGAGTATTTTTACTTTATCAACAGGTGTAAAAAGCAACTGCCCTCGGAACCCCAGGTTATTCATATCATTAACCCATTCATCTTTGGCGATATTGTAGACCATTCCATCCCGTTGGGTTCCAGAGAACGAAACGCGTGCAGCTAACTTATCCTGAATAATGGCCCCGGTAATTGAACTTTTTGCCTGTATGTATCCAAAGTTACCAAAACTGATTTCAAAATTCGCACCCGGAGTAAATTCTGGCTTTCGTGTGGTAATGTTGAACGCTCCGGCCGTTGTGTTCTTGCCGAAAAGAGTGCCTTGAGGGCCTCTTAAAACTTCGATTTGTTCTATATCTATGAAATCCAACGTGGTAACAGCCGGCCGGGCATAGTACACGCCGTCTACATAAAATCCCACTCCGGGATCAAGTCCGTCGTTTGTGAGGCCGAACGGTGAGCCTAAGCCGCGGATATTGATTCCGGTATTTCGAGGATTCGATGAGTAAAGCTGAAGGGAGGGAATCAGCTCTTTTATTCGGTTTACATTGAAAGCCCCGGCCTCTTCCACTTGTGCTCCTCCCACGATTGAGATGGGAATAGGGACGTCCTGCGCGGTTTCGTGACGCCTCCGAGCCGTTACAGTCACTTCAGAGAGCAGGTTGTCCAGTCTAAGTCTAATCTCAAGTGGTTCTCCTGAAAGTTCATATATTTCCACCTCCTGTCGTTTTGAACCCACTGCACTGATCTGTAAAATGATAGGGAGCTTTTGCTGGGGCGTAATGACAAACGCACCATTCAGATCCGTTACTGCAAAATTCTTCGTGCCTTTTTCCTCCACTGTGGCACCAATAATTGCTTGCCCCTGGGAGTCGGT
>CAZHZR010000174.1:0-6649 GCA_964537095.1 uncultured Roseivirgaceae bacterium | reverse complement strand
TCCTCTAATTTTACCGTATTATCCACCTCCCGCTTCAAGGCTTCTACATAAGCATTTCTGAGGACGGTAAAAATTGTGGTCCATATATCTGTTTCTACCTGTCCCAGCTCTCCCTGAAGTGGCACGCGTGAAGCAACCTGATCTTCTTTGTGGTTCTCAAAAATTTCAGATCCTAGTTCGACGATACCCTCCCAAACCAGTTGGAAAACATTGCTATCATCCTTTGCATCCTCGCTTAAGTCCAACACTTTCATGTCGATCATTACCGGCTTTACATAGCCATCAAAACTACCATCAATTAATATTATTTCGCTGTATAAATTGAAAGTGCCTCTTTCAACGTCAAAGTTCCCGTAGGCTTTGATGAAATCGTTTAAAGCGGGAAGGTCTACATCTGTAAATTCCAGGTTTACATCAAAATCAGGAATCTCCTTTAATATATTCATATCGGCCTCCACCACAAGCAGGCCTCCACCCACAGAGGTTCCTGTCAATTTAAGATTAGAAGGAAGCTTTTCAGCATTATCAGATGCATTGTTGAGGTTTAGCGCAACCGCGTTCAAGCTATCTATCGCAATATCCACCTTGGGATCTGCATGAAAATCCAGGTAAGATATTTTTCCTCGTAGCACTTCAAATCGGTTTATCTGAAGCGGCATCAAATCTTTGATGGTTTCGGTCCAGTCGGTTTCGGCGCCCGTTTGTGTCTCTTCCTCTGAGGGCCCTGCCACAAAGTTGAGTTTGGGATAATGTAGCTCAATTTCGCCAACAATCTCACCTTCCCAAATGGCCTCCCATTCTACAGAAAGGTCGATCTTTTTTATATCCAGAAAGGGAACCGGAATATCGCCGTCCAGGGTTTCAAGTTTTAATCCGTTGATGGCATAAGCACCTCTATACAATGATATATCAACACCTTCGATAGATCCTTTGTAGCCTTCTATTTCGCTCAGGACTTTATTTACATATTTGGTGACGAAGTAGGGCAACAAAAGTCTGGCTATAATAAGTAAAGCAATAACAGCAATCGGAATGGCCCAGCGTTTTTGGATACGCATATCTCATATTGATTAGATTAAAAAATAATATGAATCAATAACTCCTAAAAAGGCAGGTTGTTTTACAACAATGAAGTCATAGTAGAATTTTGTGAGTCTATACCACCTCTTTGTATTGCATTCTATGCAATTGGGCATAATAGCCGTTTAGTTGAAGCAGCGCCTCATGATTGCCCTGTTCTTTGATTTCGCCTTTATCCATCACTAGAATCCGGTCGGCATTTTGAATGGTTGAAAGCCTGTGCGCAATTACTATGGACGTGCGGCCTTTCATCATTTTTTCTATGGCGCCCTGGATGAGCTCTTCAGTTTCCGTATCAACCGAGGATGTAGCCTCGTCCAGTACTATAATCTTGGGGTTATAAACCATTGCTCTGACGAATGAGATTAACTGCCGCTGTCCTACAGACAAAGATCCGCCTCTTTCCATTACATTGTAATCCAATCCGCCAGGGAGCCTTTCAATGAAACGCTTGGCTCCCACCAAATTTGCAGCGTGCATTATCTTTTCCCGGCTTATCTCCGGATTTCCCAGAGATATATTGTTGCCGATGGTATCAGAAAATAGGAAAACATCCTGCAATACCACCCCAATATTTCGGCGAAGTGAATGCAAATCGAAATTTTTGATATTTTCTCCATCAATACATATTTCACCTTTATTGATATCGTAAAACCGGCTTAACAAGTTTATAACAGAGGATTTTCCAGCACCGGTTGCTCCCACGAGGGCAATTGTTTCACCGGCCTTCACTTCAAACGAAATATCCTTTAGTACATAATCCTCCTTGTCGTAGGCAAACCAAACATTCTTAAAGGCCACTTCTCCTTTCATGTCTGTAGGATGAAAAGTTCCATTGCTTGTAATATTTTCATCACTGTCGAGGAGCTTTAAAATTCTGTCAGAACTTACAATCCCCAGTTGCAGGGTGTTGTATCGGTCTGCAATCATTCGTATTGGCCTGAAAAACATTTGGATATACATGATAAAGGCAATCAAGATACCTAACGTAAGTTCACCCTGGATCACATTACTGGCGCCAAACCATACTACAAGACCTATTCCGGCCGCCTGTATTACCTCAGCAACCGGAAAGTAGATAGAATAATACAACACAGATCTCAAGTTGGCTTTTTTGTGTTCCTGATTAATGGCCTTGAACTTTTTATATTCCGATTCTTCACTATTGAAAATCTGCACAATATTCATCCCTGTGATGTGTTCCTGAACAAAAGCGTTGAGGTTGGAAACGGCATTTCTCACGTGATTAAATGAGACTTTAATTTTTTCTTTGAATATATAGGTTGTGATTAAAAGAAACGGCAGCGTCGCAAGGATGACCAGCGTGAGTTTTACATCCGTGTAAAACATGATGGCCAGGATAAATATAAGCTGCAACAGATCTCCCACCATAGCAGCCAGACCTTCGCTGAAAACATCTGATAGCGTTTCAACATCCGAGATGTTTCTTGTTACCAGCCTTCCAATGGGTGTTCTATCGAAAAACTTTAAACGAAGCTTCAGCAAATGCTGATAAAGTGCTATACGAATGTCTTTAATAATATACTGACCCATCCAGCCCGAAAGGTAGGTATGTGCATACTGGACTATTGCCTGCAAAACCAAGATGCCTATCAAAAAAATGGTCATATTGATGAGTCCCTGGAAATCGCCCACCATGATATGATTGTCTACCGTGAGTTGGATGAGGTAAGGTCTTACCGGAGCCAGAATAGCCAGGACAAATGTGAGTATGACTAGAAAATAAAATTTTCCGATATAAGGCTTTACAAACCTGAAAATCCGTTTGAGAACCTTAAAATCTATTATATTCCCGCTTATTGTTTCTTTGTCCACTGATTGTAATCTTAAACAACTATAAAAAGATATCCTCAGGATATGATACCCGTATTAAAAAAAGCCCTTGAGCCGGAACAGCTCTTCCCGCTTTCCTCCTGTCCTTACTGGTGATGATATCTTCAAAATCCTGAATACTTATTTTCCCTTGTCCAACATCCAGCAGTGTTCCTGCCATGGCCCTGACCATTCCGCGCAGAAATCTGTTTGCACTTACGTAAAAATTTAATGCATCGTTTTCAAATACCCACCTTGCCTCGGTAATGGTACAATTAAATGTTGCGGTATTAGATTTTATCTTGCTAAAGCATTGAAAATCGGTGTGGTTAAGGAGAGATAGCGCCGCTAAATTCATTTGTTCTACATTCAAAGGCTTTGCAAACAGATAGCTAAATTCACTTAAAAAAGGATTCTTAAACCTGACAATTTGGTATTGATACTTTCTTCCTATAGCATCAAACCTGGCATGGGCATCAGGCTTCACTTTTTTTATTCCTCTGATGCTGATGTCTGGCGGTAAGAACCTGTTCATTTTATAACATAGTTCATCTTCGTTGATTTCACCCTCAATATCCACGTGAAAATACTGTTGTGTGCAATGTACACCAGTATCTGTTCTTCCGCTACCAGTTATCGAAATCGTATTTTGAAATAACGTTGAAAGAGTTTTTTCTACCTCCTCCTGTATTGAAATGGCATTGGGCTGCTTTTGCCAGCCATGGTAGTTCGTACCTTTATAAGCTATTTCAAAAAAGTAACGCAATGGAATAAGAAATTTTGAATTTTTAATTATGGATTGATGAATGAAAGTACCTGCAAATTAATTCGAAATTTTTAAACATGAAGCTTAAGCCTTTAAACCGCGAAACAGTCAACTATAAACTATGAACCCTAAAACTATGAACCTTGAACTATTGTGATTTCTATCTTCTTCCAACTTCACACTTCTAAAAGCTTTACCAAACCCGCATTTTAAAATTATTGTCTTCGTAATTTGTGTTCTCAAAATTTTTGGAAGCATCAGCAATGCATGGTAGAAGGTTTAGCAAAGCGTGGGCAACGGATGAACCATGAACTTTGAACTTTTAAATCTAAAGACACGCTTTTTCCACTTCTATCTTCCATCTTCCCGCTTATCTATTTTAGATATTTCAAATCACCACCATTTGTCTTAATTTGCACCGCAATTTAAATTTTTACAATTATGATACAAAGGATTCAAACCGTGTTTCTGTTTTTAGTAGCCGTCTGTATGATTGCGATGGTATTTTCGACTGTCTGGGAGAAGGAAAATATTGAAAAGCAGGAAAAAGCCACGCTCACCGCTCTACACCTGATACACCATACTATTGAAAGTGATTCCGAAAATCCTGAATATAAAATATTGGCAGAGAAACCTACCTACTTTATAGCAGTAACAGCTGTCATTGCTGCAATTGTCGCCTTCTATTCTATTTTTCAGTTTAAGAACCGCATGACGCAGATGAAATTAGGGCTTCTCAACATTTTCCTGATAGCTGCTAGTCTTGGCTTCTCTGTTTATTATATGTACCAGGGAGAAGCATTGATAGAACTGGCTTCGGGGGGCGTAATCCGCGGCACTTACAAAGTTGGAATATTTCTGCCCGCAATGGCTTTGTTATTCAACTCAATGGCCAATCGATTTATTAAAAAAGATGAGGATCTGGTTAGATCTGTAGATAGGATTCGTTGAAGAAAGGGAGACATAAAACCTGTACCTCTGCCAACTATTGGTTTTTTTGCTGACAACCTGTCATTTTTCTTCTGATGGAATAGAATTTGTTTCTGCATGGACAGATTTAAAACCAAAAAACAATATCGATCCATGCAAGAAGAGAAAGGTACCATATCCATTCACACCGAGAATATTTTTCCGATCATTAAGAAGTTCTTATATTCTGATCACGAAATATTTCTACGAGAGCTTGTGTCCAATGCGGTGGATGCCACCCAAAAGCTAAAGAGACTGTCCGCTATTGGTGAAGTGAAAGAAGAACTTGGCGATTTGAAAGTTAGGGTTTCTTTGAATGAGGAAGCGAAAACCATTACCATCAGCGATGCCGGTATTGGTATGACTGCCGAAGAAATTAAAAAATACATCAATCAGATAGCATTCTCCGGCGCCACAGAGTTTGTTGAGAAATACAAAGACAAAGGCGATGAGAAGCAAATTATAGGACATTTCGGGCTCGGCTTTTATTCATCTTTCATGGTGGCAGAAAAAGTTGAGATCATCACCAAATCATACCAGGCAGACACCGAACCTGCCAGATGGATCTGCGATGGCAGTACAGAATTTGAAATTACCAAAGCCAAAAAGGACAGCAGGGGAACAGACATTATTTTGCATGTCGCTGAAGATTCAAAAGAGTTTCTTGATAAATTCAGGCTTCAGGGCATTCTAGATAAATACTGCAAATTTTTGCCTGTTGAGGTAGAATTTGATGAAAAGGTTATCAACAACCCCAACCCCATCTGGACTAAAAACCCTAATGAATTAAAGGATGAGGATTATTTAAGCTTTTACAAGGAGCTTTACCCTTTTTCAGGCGATCCCTTATTCTGGATTCATCTAAATGTTGATTATCCCTTTAATCTAACCGGAATTTTATATTTCCCGAAAATTCAAAAAGATTTTGAGTTTCAGAAGAATAAAATTCAGCTTTACTCCCGTCAGGTGTTTATTACCGATGAAGTGAAAGACGTAGTTCCTGAATTTTTAATGTTGCTACACGGTGTGATTGACTCCCCGGATATTCCTTTAAACGTTTCACGAAGCTTCCTGCAGGCTGACAGTAATGTAAAGAAGATCAACGCCCACATCACAAAGAAAGTGGCTGATAAACTGGGCGAGCTTTTCAAAAAAGACAGACCCGCTTATCAGGAGAAATGGGATAGCATCGGCCTATTTGTAAAATATGGAATGATCAGCGAAGAGAAGTTCTATGAAAAAGCCAAAGATTTCGCTTTACTGAAAAATACTAAAGGCGAATTTTTCACCCTGGAGGAGTACAAAGAGCATATCAAAGCCAATCAAACAGATAAAGATGGAAACTTCACCTTCCTCTACACCTCTGACGCAGGAAAACAAGACGCTTTCGTGCAGGCAGCAGTGAGGAGGGGCTATGATGTTATCACCCTTAATGAGGTGATAGACAGCCACTTTATCAATACCATGGAGCAGAAACTTGAAAAGGTTAGTTTAAAAAGGGTAGACGCTGATGTGGCAGACAAGTTGATAGATACCGGAGAGACAAAAGAGAGCATTCTTTCGGAGAAGGAACAGGAGTCTTTGAAGAAGCTTTTTGAAAAGGCCATCAACAATACCAACACAACCTTAGCGGTAGAATCTTTGTCTTCAGATGATTTACCGGTTACCATTACGCTTCCTGAGTTTATGAGAAGAATGAAGGATATGGCTGCAACTGGCGGAGGAGGAATGGCTATGATGGGCAATTTCCCAGAGCAGTTGAGTGTGACCATCAATGCAAATCATGCTTTGGTAGGCAAGGTTTTGAAAGCAGAAAATGAGGAAGAGAAATTGGCGCTTGCAAAACAGGCCTATGATTTGGCCATGCTATCTCAAAATATGTTAACGGGCGCGAGCCTTACCGATTTTATCCAAAGAAGCGTTGAGATGGCTTCGAAGTAAGCGGTAGAATAAATAGGAAGAATAGTCCCTGGTCATTTTAATGATGATCAGGGATTTTTT
>CAZHZR010000173.1:0-6649 GCA_964537095.1 uncultured Roseivirgaceae bacterium | reverse complement strand
CTCTTAATAATTCTTCCTTATCTGTTTTGCTTCTTGAGTTCCAACGCGCAGCAGATTTCTAAAGAAGAACTCATCTTCCTTACACCTGAGTGGAAAGGAGAGCGGTATTCCGACGGACGTCCCAAAGTCGCCGACGAGATTTTGGAAAGAATGAAGTTGGTGACGCTCGAAGAGGCCTGGGCAGTGCTAAGGAATGAAAACTATAACTACCAGTTTGAAGACGGTTGGATGACTATCAACCCGGACAGTGTACTTGTAGGCAGGGCGGTAACGGCTACCTTCATGCCCGGGCGGCCAGATATCCACAGGGTGATCGACAATCGGGGCCATAACAGAGACAAGCGCGTTCAGTCCCAAAATTCCTGGACCATAGACATGCTTATCAAAGGCGATGTCTATGTGGTGGATCAGTTTGGCGCTCATGTAGATGGCCCAACCATAGGTGATAACTTGGGGAATTCCATTTATGCAAAAACGGGTAATGGCATTGTATATGATGGGGCATTGCGCGACATCGCCGGCCTAAAGGAATTGGCTTCTTTTACTTCCTTTTTCAGAACTTACCATCCTTCCCACCACCTCAACAACCCTGATGGCCGACTCAATACAACGCTCGTGGGCATCAACACGCCAACGCGAATAGGTATGGCTACTGTAATGCCCGGTGATGTAGTACTTGGTAGAGACGGGGGCATTATTTTTATCCCACCTCATTTGGCTGAAAATGTGGTCAGAACTTCCGAGGTTGTAAGACTCCGTGATATGTTTGGGCACCAGAGGCTCCGCGAACAAAAATACACGCCGGGAGAAATTGATACCCGCTGGTCAGATGTGATCGAAAAGGATTTTTCAGAATGGCTACGAGCCAATAGCGATAAACTTCCGGTATCTGAAGAACAAGTTAAAGAATTGCTCGAACAACGAACCTGGTAAAAACACTTCCCTTCATTTAAACTAAAGCTATTATGTCATCAACAAAATCGAGACGAGATTTTTTTAAAAAAGCAATAACAGCCGGTGCTGCTTTGGCACCACTATCATTAACTTTCGGACAAGGGCTGGAACAAGCGGTGGAGCGATCATCCATGAACTCCAAACCTTCAGACTTGAGAATCACCAAGGTTGAGTGTGCCTTTATCCGGTATGGCAGCGGACTGTTTGTAAAGATCTTTACCAATCAGGGAATCTATGGATGTGGCGAAGGGGTGGATGCAGTGCCTGGCACTTATCATTTTGTTAAAAATTTGGAACGCCGGCTGGTCGATAAAAATCCTCTGAATGTACACCGGCTTTTTGAAGATCTGCGCAGGGGAGGGGTTTTCCAGGGGGCCCAGGCAGGCATGTACATAGCCGTACTTTCGGCCATTGAGACGGCACTTTGGGACATCGCAGGAAAAGCCTTGGGCGTACCAGTTTATCAGTTGCTGGGAGGAAAATTTCGGGATAAGATACGGGTTTATGTCGATACGGCATTATACCAGCAAAATTTACCCACGCCTGCAGACTTTGCCAAAACTGCCTCGGATGCAAAGAAGATGGGCTTCACCGCAGTTAAGTTTGACCTGGACCAATACAATGATCCGAAAAAGTATGACCTCTATAACTGGACCGCGAGTCCGGGAGAGTTACAGCGGATGGAAGATCAGGTAGCTGCAGCACGGGAGGCAGTAGGGCCGGAAGTGGATATTTGCTGCGACATGCACGGCCGCTACGACGTAACGACAGGCCAGCAGGTAGCCAAGCGCCTTGAGCCTTATAACCTCATGTGGCTGGAAGAGCCGATTCCGGCTGAAAACGCAGAGGCCTACAAGCTCATCACCGACTCCACTTCAACGCCCATTTGCGCGGGCGAAAACCTGTACCTGGCCCATGGATTTAGACGCTTGTTGGAAATAGGGGCTGTAGATATTATTATGCCAGACCTCCAAAAAGCCGGGGGCCTCGGAGAAGGACAGCGTATTGCCAACCTGTCAAACCTCTACTATGTTCCTTTTGCTCCGCACATGGTTGCTTCGTTTTTGGGCGCTATGGCAGCCTGTCACGTCTGTGCATCAGTACCTAATTTTATGATTTTGGAATGGCAAACCTACTTTCATACAAATCCTATGTTTGATGAAATTGTAATCTATGATGGCCCCAAAATCGAAAACGGATTCATCACTTTGTCAGAGAAACCCGGCATCGGTGTTGATATCAACGTGGAGGGAATGAAAAAATATGCAACCGAAGGCTATCCCTTTTTCAAATAACCAATTCTAAAATAGAAAGTGTAAACGAATGAAACTCTATAGAACATCATCAGCCATCGTCATAGAAAATGAAGGCAAATATTATCCATTGGAAAATGAAGATTGGGATCAATTTGTTAATGACGACGCACTGCATGAAAAACTGAGGAATATTGTTTCCAGGGCCGAGTCGGATCAGAAGGCTGAGTCATTGATCCGTCATCATTTGCTCCCACCGGTAGCGAACCAGGAAGTTTGGGCAAGTGGTGTAACTTATTTTAGAAGTAAGGTAGGGCGACAGGAGGAATCAAAACGCGCCGGCGGCGGTGATTTTTATGAACGTGTCTATGAAGCGGAGAGACCAGAGTTGTTTTTTAAGTCGAACGGACATAAAGTAATTGGTCACCAAGGGCAGGTAAGAATACGCAAAGATTCCACCTGGGATGTGCCGGAGCCGGAATTAACCCTTTTAATCACGAGTTCCGGCAAAATTGTTGGCTATACAATTGGGAATGATATGAGTTCCCGAAGTATTGAGGGTGAAAATCCGCTGTACCTCCCGCAGGCAAAAACCTACGATGGGGCGGCTTCAGTGGGTCCTTGTATTTATGTTGCCGAAAACCCGTTGCCGCAGGAAACGGTGATTAATCTTGAAATCATTCGAAAAAACGAAACGGTTTTCACGGGAGAGGTAGCCATCAATCAGATCGTCAGGGAATTTGAAGATCTCGCCGAATTTCTTTACAGAGAATCGAGTTTTCCTCACGGAAGTTTGCTGATGACCGGTACAGGAATAGTTCCGCCAAATAGTTTTACCCTACAATCAAATGATGAAATTCATATTAGTATTGAACCTATAGGAAAGCTGATCAACGTGGTAGCTTAAAGTGGTGCTCGCCTCGGCTTCATTGTTTATGGCGTTTCGCAGCCGCCTCCGTGAAAAAATTTCCGGAGTCTCTACCCGAAATGGCTACGAACAAACAGAGAAATGGGGCGAGCCACCCAATATATCGATGACAAGGTACCGCGTATTCCATAACCGTCCCTGGTTTTTTCTCTCACGCCTGGGCTGGAGTTTCTTCCTTCACGTCGGCATCAATCCCCGGTTTAGGCTTACAAAGCACGTTCCGGAGCCGTGTAAATGTATTTAGGGATAGCTGAAATACGGGGCTCAGGAGAAAGGTATAGAAGAAGGTGACAATAAAAACGGGACCTCCCAGAAGGTACCCGATCACCAGTACCACACACTCTACCACTATACGAGCCTTGCTTACAGAAAGGCCTGTACGATCAGAAATGGAAAGCATAAAGCCATCCCGGGGTCCGGCCCCTACGCCACCTGCAACATAAAGTCCGCCTCCAGTGCCCACAATCAAAATCCCAAGGATCAGCAAGAGGTAATCCGTCCAGGTATGGCTTGCAACAGGCAAAACATCCAGCCAGAGGAAAAAATCCATAATTGGCCCGATCAGTAGTGCGTTCAGAAAGGTCCCTAAATTGACATAAATTTTATTGACGAGGAGGGAAACTACAATGAGGAGCAGCCCAATTATCACGCTCCAGGTGCCGATGCTCAGGCCAAAATGCTGAAAAAGTGCTACATTCAGAACATCCCAGGGGTGCAGACCCAGGTGTTGCACCTTAATAGATATAGCGATCCCCAAACCAAAAAACACCAAACCCACAAAATAAAAAGTATACCGGATAATCCAGTTTCTTAAACTGTCATCCCTGAAATTGAACATTTTCATTTCTGCCAATAATACGGTTGCAAGCTACAAAAAAAGCCTCTCAAACCGCAACCATATCAGGTAACTATACTTTCGTTAAATCTCGCCCAAAGTGCGGAATATCTGCCGAACTAGTAAAAACAGCAGAAAATAAATGCTTTGACAGATGCTGAATTAGCTCCCACCATTCTCAGAACAATCCAATTTATAGCCCAGCCGAATCAGTCGGCTTCTTGTTAGAAAGTATTATTTTTTGTTAGAGCACACAACAATTCCCTTTAATTTTTGTATAGTTTTACATCATTAAGCATTGAAATTAATTGGGTACATAGATGAGAGAGATTTCCCCCCTGCGGCTGCTGGAAGAGTGTGAGGCGCGATATGATTTATTGGTAAATAGCGTAAAGGATTATGCCATTTTTATGTTGGATCGGGAAGGATATATTGCAACCTGGAATCCTGGCGCCCAAAAAATAAAGGGCTATGACAAAAATGAAATTATTGGAAAACATTTCTCCGTATTCTATGCAAAAGAAGCCCTTCAAAAACACCATCCGGAATATGAACTTGAGGTCGCAAAAATGGACGGAAAGTTTGAAGAGGAAGGGTGGAGGCTTAGAAAAGATGGCACACGATTTTGGGCAAATGTAGTCATTTCTGCTGTCTACAACCATAAGAAAGAACTTGTAGGATTTTCTAAAGTAACCCGTGACCTGACGGAACGAAAATATTTGCAGGATAAACTACGGGAGGCAAATGAAGAACTTAAAAGAAGCGAAGCACGTTCGCGCCTGCTGGTGGCGGGGGTCAGAGACTATGCTATTTTCCTGTTAAGTCCTGAGGGCAATATTCTCACCTGGAACGAGGGAGCGAAGCAAATAAAAGGCTACGAGGCCGAAGAGATTACAGGCAAGCACTTTTCCATATTTTATCCGTCTGAAGCCGTGGAAGATCAATATCCTCAGTATGAACTGAAGATGGCTTTAAAACACGGAAGCTTTGAAGATGAGGGGTGGCGCATAAAAAAGGATGGCACACGATTTTGGGCGAATGTGATTATCACGCCAGTATTTGATGAAGAAAGAAATCATCTTGGCTTTACCAAAGTAACCAGAGATTTAACGGATCGTAAACTTCTGGAAAAAGAGCTTCTCAGAACAAATGAAGAGCTTAAATCAAGCGAAGAACGCATGCGTCTTTTGATTGCAGGCGTAAAAGACTATGCCATTTTTATGTTAACACCGGAAGGCAATATCGCCACCTGGAATGAAGGCGCCAGGCAAATCAAAGGCTATGAAGCTTCGGAAGTTATAGGGAAACATTTCTCCATTTTCTATACCCCGCAGGCGGTAGCCAATCAGTATCCTGAATTTGAACTCAAGCAGGCTTTAGAACATGATAGATTTGAGGATGAAGGATGGAGGATAAGGAAAAACGGAAGGAAGTTTTGGGCGAATGTGGTAATTACGCCGATATACCATGGAGACAAACATTTGGGCTTTGCAAAAGTGACCCGTGACTTGTCTGAACGGGTGAAAAACAAAGAACTCATGCGAAAAAATCGGGAGCTTCACAGATTAAATACCGATTTGGATAATTTCATTTACACGGCATCTCATGACCTGAAAGCTCCCATATCAAACATTGAGGGCCTGCTGGAAGTATTGCTACGTTCCCTCTCTCCTGATAGCCTGGCTGATCCCAGGGTGCTTCAGGTTACAGAATTTATGAAAGGTTCTATAGACCGTTTTAAAACCACCATCAATAGCTTAACCGACGTTATCAAGCTTGAGAAGGGAAACAATCAGGAACCATCCTCTGTAAACATTGGTGAGATCATAGAAGAAGTTGTGCTGGACCTCGACCCGATGATCCGTGATTCAAATGCTACAATTCATACGGACCTGGGTGGCTGTTCTACCATACAGTTTTCCCAAAATCATTTGAGAAGTATCGTTTACAATCTTATTTCCAATGCCGTCAAGTACCGTTCGTTTCATCGAACCCCTGTTATTCAAATCCAGTGTTACGAGACTGATGAGCACACCATTATAAGTGTAAAGGACAACGGCTTGGGTATGAAACTGGCAGATACCTCTAAAATTTTTACCATGTTTAAACGGCTCCATAACCACGTAGAGGGAACGGGTATCGGCCTGTTTATGGTTAAACGAATCATTGAAAATGCAGGTGGTAAAATTGAAGTTGAAAGCCAGCTCAATCAAGGCTCTAAATTTATTATCTATTTTAAACGTTTACGATCACTCTGATGAAGCACAATGTCTATTGTCTGAATTGGAAATAAAGCCAACCAGTTGCATGCTGAAGGGGATCCAGACAACGGTGATACTTTCCTGGGTGTGACAGGAAGCATGCCACGGGGAGACTTCAAAAAAAAACCTGCCGTGTGACTGGCAGGTTTTTCAACAAACTATAATCAACCAACAATATTTTATTAAGTCTCCAGCTAAAATCCTTCTAAACTGGTATGGACAGCAGCGGGATATGGCAATTTGATGCCATCATTCTTGTTTTGCTCCGATGTACGAGTGACTCCCAAAAACCATATTTCTGTGGAATCATGATCAAAAGGTCAGCATCGAAATTTTGAATTTCATTTTCTATCTCTTTCACAACTGCGCTTGATGCTACGTCCTTGTAGTAATGCGTCACACCCGCCAAAGCCTCCTC
>CAZHZR010000172.1:0-6672 GCA_964537095.1 uncultured Roseivirgaceae bacterium | reverse complement strand
ATCAATATTCAGAGGGAGATTGAATTACTTCTGAATACTCAGCTACAAATGATTCGGCTAAAGCCAAATCTACACATGCTTTCCATAGATGCGCCTAACGTAAATCTAATATGTCTAATTCAATTCTTTGTTTATGCAACGGCCTCTCCAAAGTAACCATTATAAAGATTACGAATTTGAAAATCAGGATATGGGGTTTTAACTTAAGTCGGAATGATTTACCTTATGATTATTTCATATTGATAAACTGAAGAGGAAGCCCAAGATCGCTCTTCCTAAGAATACCTATCACCTCCTGCAACTCATCTATTTTCTTTCCTGATACCCGAATAATGTCGTCCATGATAGATGCCTGCACCTTCACTTTAGACGACTTAATAATCTGCATAATCTTCTTCGCTGTCTCCTTATCAATGCCTGCTTTTACTGGCACTTTCTTCCTATGTACTTTCCCTGCATGCTCATCGTCCTTCCCAAAGTCGAAAGCTCTGCCATCGATTCCCTGCTTTATGCCTCGCATAATTAAAAGGTCTTCAATAGGCTTTAGGCCCATAGGGTTCAAAGTTTGAATTTGTATGACCATCGCGGTTTTATCAAGTTCTATCTCTGTTTCGGTATCCTTAAAGTCAAATCTGTTTTGAATTTCTCTTCTCACTACATTCACTGTATTATCTAATTTCTGAAGATCTACTTTGGAAGCAATATCAAATGATGCCATGTTATCAATATTAAAGTAAATGAACTATAAAGATCAAAGCTAGTAAAGTCTCTATTTAAAGCAGAATGTCATCTGTATATAATTTGTTTTTATGGTCATCATCTCGTTTCGAGCTCGCTTCGGGATGGAAAATATGAATCCCTCGTCCTTATACTTTACCATATGCCAATTAAAACCAAAAAAGACCGACGTGGTTCTATTAAAACACCCAGCCCTTGCCACGACTGTCTTTGAGGGAGTTCACAACAATTCTGACAGTTGTCGTAGCTGGTATATTAATTCAAAAGCCCAAAAATAGTCCGTTTTGACAGAAGTAAGAAAAAATTTTATCAAGACTAAAAAACCAACTACACCTGGAAACAATCCTCCTGGTTACAGAAGAAACATATTGGCAAAGATCCGAACACTGATGGCCAATGAAAGAACGTTGATGGCGTATTATCGCACTGCACTGGCATTTGCAGGTGTTAGCGCGTTTATTTTCAAATTTTATACCTCCCCTCTCGCCATTCTACTGTCTATCCTCTTTGTTATTTCGTCACTCGCAATTGGTTTATATGGAACAATCAAGTACATCCGGTTTAAAAGAAAAATCCTGAAGAAGTAAACTGTTACCAAATGATAAAAATTGGTTTTTTAATGTAAATGGCATATTTTGCAAACTATGTGCAATCGAAACATTTAAAAAACAGGAGACTTCTAATGAGTAAGTACAAAAGGATATTATTGGTAGACGATGATGAAACCAGTAATTTTTTAAACGAATTGCTGATAAAAGGAATGGACATAGTTGAAGAAGTCTCGGTTGCCTTTAACGGGCAGGAAGCACTGCACTACTTACAAAATGACAGCGGTACATTTCCTCAATTGATTTTTTTAGATTTAAATATGCCCGTAATGGACGGTTTTGAATTTCTCGAAGCTTTTGAAAAAACGCACACCACAAAAGTTCCTGTTTTTATATTAACCTCCTCCAACAACTTCAAAGACTATGAGCGGGCAAAAAATTTCGATGTTGCCGGGTATCTCATCAAGCCATTAACCGAAGATAAAATCAGGGATGTGTTAAAGTAACCTATCTGACCAGAGCAGGGTTTTGGCAGAAAGCATAAAAAATATTTGCAGGATCTAAACCTTGCTTGAAGAGCAGAGTTGCGTGTTCAAAGCAGAAAGTGAGAATTTTGTTGAATTCTATAACCTCGCGATATCACAATACTTTCCCATCTTCCACTTAAAATATTTGGGATGAAGACGCTACTTCAAAAACCTTCTTCTCAAACAGATCGTGAGAGGGCCAGGACGGAACTTTCTCAATGGCTCTTTCCATGGTTCTTTTAATTTCACTTGTAAATCTTGGGCCTGTCCAGGTGCTGGTGTTTACTACTACCATATAGCTTGTCTCATCATTCTTTCTTACAAGGAGGGCCGATGTTCCCGCCAAGGTGCCTGTTCTCACCCAATCATCATCATTAATATACATCCACCCCATGCCAGACCTTATAGGTTCTGCAGCAGTTGTCATTTCTTCAATACTTTTCTTAGACAATATATCCGGAACATTATCAAAACCATCAATTCCAACCAGAAGTTGCATTATCTGGGCAGGAGTAGCCACCCAGCCACCGGCCGCGCTCAAAGCTGTTATATTGGTACCACCATAGGTCTTGGGCACAAGCTCTCCCGTACCATAGCAGGAAAGCCTTAAGCCGGAACCCTCGTGGTCATAATAAACTACCTCGTTAGCGCATTTTTCTTCCTTCAAATTGCTGCCAATTTGCGGACCATAAATTCCCAAGGGTTCGAATATGTAATCAGAAACATAGTCTTCATAGGTAAGTCCTGACACTTTTTCTACGACTGCACCCAAAATTGTGTAGCCAAGATTAGAATAGCTATAGACCGACCCAGGTTTGTAAGGCAGCCTTTTCTTCAAAGCATATCTAATGATTGTTTCTGCATCAGCCGGCGCAGGAACGCCCATGGCCTCCGCCACCATTACCGGCTCGAACATGATATCAGCAGTTCTTGAGCTCCAGCCTCCCTGATGATATAAAAGATCACGCAAGCTGATATCCTTCATCTTTTTGTCCGCAATATCCAGGTAAATGGAGTCATTCAATATTCCTTTTTCGCCAAAGACTTTATCCTTCAGATCTAATCTACCCGCTTCAGAAAGCTTCATAATTGCGGCTGCTGTCACCAATTTGGAAACGCTGGCTATTCGGAACATATGATTTGGCGACACCAATTCTCTTGATTCTTTGTCAGCATAACCGAAGCCCTTGGCATACACCAATCTTCCTTCCCTAACAATGGCAACGGAAGCCCCGGCAATGCGCCAATCCTTTAGAAGTTGGTGCATTGAAGAATCAACATGCTTTAGATCGTATAAGTAAGAATATTCGTTTTCGAGACTTAATGAAGCGCGAAGGAAGGCGTTAGGGTCACTATACATTTCCTTTACCTGTTTAGCAGTATTTTGAGATATGGGGAATGCTACAGTAATAAATAATATTGTGATAATGGTTACCTTAAATATTGTTCTTATTTCTCTTTTCTTGACCTTCATTTGAACCCGCACTCTATTAATATCAATTATGTATTTATAAAAACCTGTATTTCAACCCGCTTAACAGTACGCACCTGGTAAATAGTTCAGCAAATCTACAAAAGGACAGCACACGAAAATGTTCTTTCTTTTTCATACCTAATAAATGCATGATTATTGGATTTATTGCATATTTGACACTTCAATTTAAGAACTAAAGTTAAATAATCTTTAATCACCTGTTTTGTTCAACCTCTTCTGGAGACGAAATCAGCGTAAATGATTGTAAAAATTTAAACACCATTTTCTTCCGATTAACATCTTTTCGCTGGTCTTTGCCTATGAAATAAGAAAAAAAAGATATGAAATCAAAATTATTTCCTGAAACAGGTTACATATTACGCACGAGACGGATATACAGATGTGTTTTTATTTAAAATTTTTATTTAAATAAGACTATAACTGATTGAGAATTATTTTTACTATCTTAGATAGAAATTAACTTTCTGAGGATTAATCATTTATGTACCAATATAGAAATTTATGAAAAAAAATATCGTTTAGAAAAGGATTTCTGCGTTATTACCTCCGAACATTCTGAAACTAATTCCGTTTTAGAAAATGATACGAGAATTTAACAGCTTCTATCTTTCTATGGAGTTAAAATAAGAATTTCCAGGATGATGCCAAGAACCGATTTTTTAAGGATAATAAATCTAAAAAGCTTAGAAGATTAACTATACCTTATTAAATTTGCGGACTAAATGGATTCTTGGACCCATATAAGAAGCAGCAATCCCGGAAGATATTTTTTTTTAAAGGGGCTACACCCAATTTTTTAATTTATAATATATCTTAATCTGAAGATATTGAATTTAACCCTATTTGAACAATGAAAAAACAAATACTTGCAGTTGATGATGATTCGAGCATCAGAGAACTCCTGGAGTTTTTGTTGCGGACCGACTACGATGTAATTACAAAAAAAGACGGGATGGAAGCGATGATGTGGTTGTCTGAAGGCAACATTCCGGATCTTATTATCACCGACGTAGACATGCCCCGGCTCAATGGGTATGAGTTTTTCAAAAATGTGAGAAGGAGTGGTTTCTACAGAGACATTCCCATCATGGTTCTTTCCGGACTGGAAAATAGTAAACTGATTATAACCTGCCTACAGCAAGGCGCTGATGATTATATTCTAAAACCTTTTAATCCCGAATCGCTTTATGCGAAAATAGAAAGAGTCCTGACTGAAACAAATATTAGTACTGATGCTTAATTTTCAAAGTAATAAAGATTCGCCTTTATCACACAACAGTTCAGGAAGCTTCGAATCATTCAATGTGGTAACTGACAAGGAAAACAACAAAACATCTACCGCTTTTTTTAAAGAAAGCAAAAAACTACTAATTGTCGGTGCCAATGCGAAGTTTATTTGCAACAACATGATCGACTTAAATTATGATTGTGTGGCATTTGAAGAAAGCATTCCCGCTGTAGAATGGCTCGAAAAGATTGCCAATTCTGCCTTTGATTTACCCCACGCTATAGTTTGTGATCTGGAATTATTAGAAGGTGACGCTTATACTTTGTTTGGGCAAGTTCAGCAAAATCAAAGATTGAAAGCTGTACCTTTTATTATTATGTCTAAACATTTCTCGAGACTTGATAAGGTAAAGGCTTTGGAAACCGGCATCGATGATTTCTATTCCCTGCCATTTTCCGCAGAGGATTTACATAGCAGAATTACCTTTTTACAACAGTTTAAAAAGGAGAAGGCAGAGTTGATGTATTCAGAAGATCAACCTTTTGAAAACAATAAATTCATCACAAAAAGAGCTTTTGATATCTTGTTTTCATTGACCTGTATTCTTATTCTTAGCCCGCTTCTACTTCTGATAGCACTGATCATCAGGCTGGAATCCAAAGGTCCGATACTCTACATTTCAAAAAGGGTGGGCACAGGCTACCAGATCTTTGATTTCTATAAATTCAGATCCATGCGACAAGGAGCAGATTCAGAATTGCAAAAGCTGAAACATATGAACCAGTATGAAAAGGAGAAAGCGACCAACAAAACCTTGTTTGACGACACTTCCTTTGTTAAAATCAGCAACGACCCCAGAATTACCAAATTTGGCAACTTCATCAGGAAAACCAGTCTGGATGAACTGCCTCAGTTGTTCAATGTTTTAAAGGGCGATATGTCTATTGTTGGCAACAGGCCTTTGCCATTGTACGAAGCAGAACAGCTTACCAAAGATGTATGGGCCAAAAGGTTTATGGCCCCGGCAGGAATCACAGGGTTATGGCAGGTTACCAAGCGGGGAAAAAAGGAGATGTCTGTAGCCGAAAGAATGGAATTAGACATAGAATACGCCAATAATTATTCTTTCCTCATGGACCTGAAGATTATCCTTAAAACCTTCCCTGCACTTTTGCAGAAGGAACAAGTCTAGGTGGAGATGCCTAACAGTTCATTAGTGTCTATCATCACCATCAACTTCAACAATGTTGATGTAACCTGCGAATTGCTGCAGTCGTTGCGAAAATTAACGTATGTTAACTATGAGGTCATTGTAGTAGACAACGCGTCAAGTGAGGATCCAGCTCTTAAAATACAATCCTTTTTCCCAGAAGTTAAACTTATCTTAAGCGAAAAAAATCTCGGCTTTGCCGGGGGAAATAATCTTGGAGTTAAACATGCGAATGGGGATTTTTTATTTTTTGTCAATAACGATACCGAGTTGCATCCTGACTGTATTCAACCCCTGATAGAACGATTTAATAAAAATAGAGAAATAGGTCTGATAAGCCCGAAGATTAAATATTTTGACCAGAGGGACATCATCCAATATGCCGGTTTTAGTAAAATTAACCCTTTTACAGCCAGGAACTTTGGGATAGGATCGATGGAAATAGACAAGGGCCAGCATGATACCCCTTCTTTTACTCATTACGCACATGGGGCGGCTATGATGACCACAAAAGAAGTTATAGAAGAAGTTGGCTTGATGTCTGAAGATTTCTTTCTATACTACGAAGAGTTAGATTGGTGTGAAAAAATTAAGAAAGCTGGTTTTAAAATATTCTATGAGCCCAGTTCTACGGTGTACCACAAGGAGTCATTTACTATAGGACGAAACAGTACGCTCAAGACTTATTATATTACCAGAAATAGAATTTTTTTCATCCGAAGAAATTTCTCCAGATTTGAATTCGGCATATTTCTATTGTTTTTTCTTGGAATCTCCACCCCTAAAAATATCTTCTCATTTATAAAGAAAGGTGAAATTGAAAACATTCGTCCGTTCTTTAAAGCGATTGCATGGAATTTCAAACAAGTCTAAGAAACTAATACTCCCATACCTGACATGAAAATAGGCATAGAAGCACAAAGAAT
>CAZHZR010000171.1:0-6678 GCA_964537095.1 uncultured Roseivirgaceae bacterium | reverse complement strand
CAGGCTTGGCGAACAGGAAAATTGCATACTCAATCATTCTTCCGCTTCTTGTATTGTTCCCATCAGGCAGGACGGTTTTCATCAGTTGCAACATGGGTCTACGGAAGCTATTAAAATATTTGAAGAAATCCTGGCGCTGAATCCTTCAGACCTGGAAAGTAGATGGCTCCTGAACATCGCATACATGACTCTCGGGGAGCACCCTTCTAAAGTTCCTGAAGGTTATCTTATACCAGACACTGCCTTTAAATCGGATTATGAGTTAATGAGATTCACCGATATTGCACCCCAACTCGGGCTCGATGTGAATCAACTCTGCGGTGGCAGCATTGTGGACGATTTTAATAATGATGGGTATCTCGATATAGTGGTATCCAGCTGGTTTATAACACATCCCCTTAAGATTTTCATCAATGATCAACAAGGAGGATTTGCAGATGCATCTACTTCATCTGGCTTGGGAGAAATTGGTGGAGGACTTAACATGGTTCAGGCTGATTATGACAATGATGGTCATATGGATATTCTCCTGTTGCGCGGGGCTTGGATGAATAAGCTTGGGCTATACCCAAACTCCCTGCTTAAAAATATGGGCGACGGCACTTTTAAGGATGTCACCATAGAAGCTGGCCTCCTATCGTTTCATCCTACGCACTCGGCTACCTTTAGCGACTTCAATAATGATGGTTGGCTCGACATCTTTATTGGAAATGAAAGTTCATCAGAAGACAATATTCACCCCTGTCAGCTTTATATCAATCAGCAAGATGGATCTTTTATAGAAGTGTCAGCGCTAGCCGGAGTAAAGATAAGTTCCAAAGAGAGCTTTCACTACGTAAAAGGAGTAATATCAGGGGACTATAACAACGATGGGCTTCAAGATATCTACATATCTACTGTTAATAACCAAAAGCCGAATATTCTGTTGCAAAACACCGGGATGGACGAAAATAATATTCCGCGGTTTAAAGATGTAACTGAGGAAGCTGGTCTTACTGATATCTTTTCCAGTTTTCCTGCCTGGTTTTGGGATTTCAATAATGATGGGCTCTTAGACCTTTATGTTCCCGGCTATGGGAAGGGCTATACGGGGAGTTTAGGCTCCGTTGCGCAGGACGTAGCAGCTGAATACCTGGGCTTGCCACATAATGCAGAAGTAGCCCGTCTGTACCAAAACATGGGGGACGGGAAGTTTAAAAATGTTGCAAAAGAAATGGGATTGGACAAAATTTCCTACGCCATGGGGGCCAATTTCGGTGATTTAGATAACGACGGATTTCTTGATTTTTACTTAAGTACAGGAGAACCCGGTTTCGCATCCATTATTCCCAATAGAATGTTTAGAAATGTTGATGGAAAATATTTTCAGGATGTAACCACAGCAGGTGGCTTTGGACACCTCCAAAAAGGACACGGGGTGTCATTTGCTGACCTTGATAATGATGGAGACCAGGATGTGCATGTAGTTCTTGGAGGAGCTTTCGAGGGAGATCATTATCAAAACGCACTCTTTCTAAACCCTTACGACGATGCAAAAAACTGGATAAAAATAAAGCTCGAAGGAACGAAAGCTAATAGATCAGCCATTGGAAGCAAGGTTAAACTAAAACTTTCGAACGACAAAAATGGTCTCTCCCTATACAGAGAGGTTAATTCCGGCGGTAGTTTTGGGAGCAATCCATTGACTTTGCATATAGGCCTGGGCGAAACGGAAGTGATAGAGGAAATTGAAATAGAATGGGCAGGAAGTCTGGTCAAGCAATCTTTCAAGAAAGTGAAAGCAAATCAATTTGTTAAAATAACCGAGGGGAAAGACAACCTGGAGTTCGTGGCGGTCAAAAAATTAGATTTCAATAAATCAAAAGATCATAAGATGACAATGCACCATTAAACCTCTCCGAGTCTGACTCGGCAGGAGCCGGCAAGTATGTCGCTTCTGTGTCTAATGACAAGGTATCACTCTTTCGTTCCTACTAAACCTGACTGTGGCTGGACTCATAAACCCTCGGTGTCAAAATCGATCATTAGTGGCAACTTTATGCGGCCTCCGGCGAAAGATAGTGTGCGGATCGTTGGTAACCCCCCACTACAAAAGACCGCTGCCTATAGTATGAGTTTATGGTGATGAATTTCCGGGAAGATATTGGCTAAATCTTGTTCAGATTTTTAAACGGATGATTTTTTTGAGAATTGAGAGGGATTAACGCCAAACTCCTTTTTGAAACATGCCCGAAAGTGTTTCAAGTCATTGAAGCCCACCTCATAAGTTACCTCGGATATGTTCAACTCCCCGGTTTCTAATAGCTGACAAGCGCGCTTTAATCTCATAGACTTGATAAAATCATTTGCGGAATAACCGGTTAGCCCTTTTAGCTTCCTGTATAGTTGCATGCGGCTTATCCCCATCGCGTCCCCGAAGGCTTCTACACCAAATTCCGGATTCGACATATTACTTTCTATGCAGTCCATGGCGCGCTTGAGGAATATCTCATCAGCGGAAGGCAACTTTACATTTTTTGGTTTTATTAAAATATTGCTATTTTCAATACTATCCTGAAGCTTCGCACGGGATGAGATAATATTAGCAACCCTCAACTTGAGATTCTCAGCATCAAAGGGCTTCGTGATATAATAGTCCGCGCCATTTTTTAACGCATGGTTTTGGTTTTCCGATGAAACCTTTGCAGTCAAAAGAACAACAGGAATGTGACCAGTCTTTTCTTCCGATTTCAATTTCTTACACAGTTCAAAACCGTCTATTCCTGGCATCATCACGTCTGAAATAATTAATTTCGGAAGCCATTCGAATGCCATCTCAAATCCCTCTAACCCATTTTTGGCCACCAACACGTAGTAGTCATCCTTCAATTGACTGTATATATAATTTCTTAGGTCTTCATTATCCTCTATAACAAGTATTGTAGGCGTGTTGGTACGGGGTTTAGCCGAATCCCTGGATTTTTCATCGCCATTTTGCGATTCAAGTAGGCTATCAAAATCGTTGATTCCTCTTTCGGACAGCCCGGCTAAACCGGACTTGCGGGCAATTTCATCTTGAGTTAGATGTTCTGATCCGAGTGGCAGGTAAATGCAGAATGTCGTTCCCTCACCGGGCTCACTGTTCACAGCAATTGAACCCTTGTGCAATTCCACCAGCTCCTTTGTAAGGGACAAACCAATACCTGTACCTCTGGTCTCACCGTCTAAAGAATTACCGGCCTGATAGAATCTGTTAAATATCGATTTTAGTTCTGAAGAACTGATACCAATCCCATTATCTGAAATTTCAACTAACAGGTATTGGCCCTTATGGTCGGCTTTGACTTTCGTATAGCCGACAGAACGCGTAGTGCTGAGCCTGACCTTAACTTCTCCCTCCGACCCTGTAAATTTCACTGCATTTGAAAGTAGGTTAAACAACACCTTTTCCATTTTATCCGGATCGAAATAGAGCTTGATTTCACTTTCATTGGATTCAAAAACCAGCTTAATTTTATTACTTTTCGCCAACTCATCAAAGCTCCCAAAAATTTGCTTTGCAAAGTCAACGAAATCATATTCGCACGCTTTAAGTTTCATTTTACCTTCTTCCAGTTTTGAAAGGTCAAGTAATTGATTGATGAGCCTCAGCAATCTCTCCCCATTCCTGATCATCATTTTCAACTGACTTTTCAGATCCCCTTCAAAACGACCTGCGTACATGGCCTTTAGAGGACCCAAAATCAATGTCAGCGGAGTTCTGAACTCATGAGAGATATTGGCAAAAAAGTTGGATTTCAGCTGGTCAACCTCATGCATTTTTGCAAGCTCCATATGCTCCAGCTTAAGGTCGCTCTTTAAGCGTTCCTTGTGAATTAGATTATTCTGGTATAGAACAAATAGGACAACCCCGAAAATAGCATACAGGGTGTAAGCCCACCAGGTGGCGTACCATGGGGGCCGTACTATAATCTCCAAAAAAGATCCAGCTTCATTCCATATCGCGTCATTATTTGACCCCTTCACTTTGAGCACATAGTTACCTTGGGGCACTTTGGTGTAGTAAATATTCCTACGGTTTCCGATGTATTGCCAATCATCATCATACCCTACCAGTTTATAAGCATACTGATTTTCTTCCGCCTGGGTATAATTTAAAGCCGATACCTCAAAGCTGAAAACGTTTTGATCGTGGTCTAAAATGATTTTTCTGGTGTCGCTTATATGACTATGTAGCGGCGATTTTTCTTGCCCCGGACGAACTTGCTTACCATATATCATGAAATCGGTGATATATACGGGAGGAACATGGGGGTTATCAAAAATCTTATCAGGAAAAAATGAATTGAAGCCATTGACCCCTCCAAAGAAAAACTCGCCATCCCGCGTTTTTAGTGCCGATCCGCGGGTAAATTCCTTTGCCTGCAAACCATCAACCGATGAAAAGTTCCTGAATTCGCCTTTTTGTTCATTAAACCTCGATATACCGTTATTGGTGCTCACCCACAAGTTGCCGGCGTCATCTTCCAAAATCCCGTGCACTACATTGTTTGGGAGCCCATCCTCCTGGCGATACGTTTTAAATTTTCCCTCTTTGGGAAGAAATCGACTTAAGCCACCTCCAAAAGTCCCAATCCAGATGTTTTTTTGCTGTCTTCCATTATATGTACGATCACGTCGCCGCCAACACTGGTGGCATCCTGTGGATCGTTCGTGAAATAGGAGTAGCTTGCGTTCCCATTTTTGTCCACATTCATTACGGTGAGACCTCCCCCCTGGGTTCCTACCCATATATTTCCCTTACTGTCTTCGAACAAATTGAAAACCTTCTTATTCGACAGGCTTAGAGAGTCGAAATGCTTGCGGTGGTAATGCTGAAAAGTTTGTGTCTTCTTATCAAACATATCCAGACCGCCTTCGAAAGCAGCTATCCATAACCTCCCTTCCTTATCCTCCAAGAGTGAAAAAATATTGTTACTACTAAGAGATGTAGAGTCAGTAGGATCATGTTTATAACGCGTAAATTTTCCGGTTTTTTTATCCATCCGCGATAAGCCTCCCTCCCAGGTACCTATCCAGAGATTGTCATCGCTGTCCTTCTCGATGGATATTACTGCGTTGCTGCCAATACTATTTTCATTGAACGGGTCATGTAAATAATAAGTATACTGATTCGTCTTCCTGTTAAAGAAGTTAAGCCCACCCCCGTCTGTACCAATCCATAAGTTTCCGTCATCATCCTCTAAAAAGCTGGTAACATTGCTATTACTCAAGGCCTTATTTGCTGCATTTGCCTTGTAATGCTTAAACTTACTTTGATATTTGTCCCATTTGTTAATGCCTTTGTTCAACACACCCAGCCACATGGTACCGACGTTGTCCCTGAAAATAGCCCATACAGAATTGTGGAGGATACTGTTGGGATTAAAAGGATCATGGGCATGATTAATGAATTTTTTATCAGATTTATTATATATTGCCAGACCTCCGTTTTCTGTTCCAATCCATAAATTGCCGTACTCGTCCTCTGCAAGCGCAATCACAATATTATGAGGCAAGCTGTTGGCATTACCCCGGTCATTTGCAAAGCGTTTAAACTTGTAGTTGCCATTCTCTTCAACCAGTTTATTAAGTCCGCCCTTTGTACCGATCCAGATATTTCCATCTCTGTCTTTGTGAGACACTTTAACATGATTGCTGCTAAGGCTTTCGGGATCTGTGCTATTATGGGAAAATGCAGAGAAGGTATTGTCCTCAGCGTTGTATTTGTTCATGCCACCGCCATAGGTTCCCGCCCAAATATTGCCGTCGGAGTCTTCAAAAATTGTACGGATATTATTGTGCGAAAGAGAAGATTCATTTTCAGGATCATTTATAAATCTTTCAAACGATTGCGATGCCGGGTTAAATCGGTTCAGTCCGTTTTCGGTGCCGATCCATATAACTCCCTTTGAATCTTCAAAAATAGCGTGAATAATATTGTTTGTGAGACTTTGGCTGTTGTTCTTATCCGAATTATACCGTTTAAATGTATCATCTTCTCTGTTGTAGACATTCAGGCCATTTGCCGTACCTATCCACAAGCGCTGGCTTTTATCCTCTAACAAACAATTGATATAACTATTGCTGATGCTGGTGGTGTCACCATACTCATGTTCGTAAGCGGTGAAATCGATGCCGTTGTATCGATTTAAGCCAAACCTGGTTCCAAACCAAAGTACACCCTTGAAATCCTGTACAATGCTGGTTACAGTACCCTCAGATAGATCGCCCTTTACCAGAGAAAAGTTGATGTTTTCCAAATCTGGCTGTAATTGCTGGGCTGAAAGCCGCTGACCATTGCATAGCGAGCTCAAAACGAGAAGAAAAAGCGTGGTGTAGTAATATAAAAATCTTCTCATAAAATTTTCCCAATCAACGCGAAATAAAGGCCTCCGTTTAAACTAAACTCCAAACCTTAGTACCCCTTCGTAAAAAATTCATAATTGCCTTAAATCTAAAAGTAAATATATTTTTTCTAAAATTCAACACAATCGATTAAAGTATAATGTTGATAGATAGTTTTATGCGATTGGGAGAATATTTCCAAAGAATTACTGGTACGTTCTGTATTTACATTTTAAAAAAAGTAGTTCAATGGCATTACTTTGGAGATTCATGGCTATAGTTGCTGCATTTTAAATAAAACACCCAACATAA
>CAZHZR010000170.1:0-6683 GCA_964537095.1 uncultured Roseivirgaceae bacterium | reverse complement strand
ACCAGAAAAGAGGCTGAGACCAAGCTACAGGAACATAAGGAAGAGCTACAAACTGCCAACGAGGAACTTGTTGAACAGCAGGATGAACTACGCAATGCCTATCTTGAGCTACAAAAAAACAATAAAGATCTGATAGCCACTAAAGATGCCTTGAAAGAAAACGAGGCCCGGCTATTGGAAGCCCAATCTATAGCCCATCTCGGTAGCTGGGAGTATGATGTTGCTCAGAACAAAGTTTTCTGGTCTGAAGAAATGAAAAAAATATTCGGCTATCAATCGCATGAGCCGCTTGATTATGAGAACTACCTCCTTTTGCTCCATCCGGAGGACGTGGACTTTGTCAATAATACGATAGCACAGACTTTAAAGACACATCAGCCATATAAGTTTGAACATAAGATAATTCGAAAAGACGGCAGCATTAGGTATCTGCTTGCAAACGGGAAGGTGGCGCTGTCTGGCGACAATAAGGTAATAAAGCTCCAGGGAACCGGACTTGATATTACCGATCTGAAGTTGGCAGAGCGGGAAAAGAATGACTACCAGTACTTCATTCAGAAAATAACAGAAACTACGCCAGACCTTATAACAGTCTATGATCTTCTGCTGAAGGAAAATATCTATTCAAACAGGCCTTTTTTTGAATCGTTGGGGTATTCTTCCGATGAAGCTCAATCGATCCGGGAAAGAAAAACAGAGGGAATCAAAGAAATACTGCACCCTGATGATTATGATAAGGTAAGAGATCTCTTCTACTTTTTCAGGTCCTATGAGGGTAATGAAACGAAAGAGCTCGAATACAGATACAAAAAGAAAAACAATGAGTGGATTTGGATATGGAGTAGGTACGAAGTCTTAAAGCGAACGGAAGAAGGGCTGCCTATCCAGCTACTTGGAATTTCAAGAGATATTACAAAGAGGAAAACTGCAGAAGAAAAAATTCTTGAAAATGAAGCCAGATTAAAAGACTCACAAATTCTCGCCCAATTGGGTTATTGGGAGCTGGAGTTGGAATCAAACAGTGTGTTTTGGTCTGATGAACTATTTCGGATCTATGGTATTCCCAAGCAGACTGCTTTAGAACTGAGCGAAATCACAAGTCGCCTGGTTGCTGAAGACCAGGAAGTCCTAAAAGCTGCCATTCAAAACACGATTTCAAGTGAGGCTCCTTATCATTTGCAATACAGAATTCTTCGTGATGACGGTCAGGTGCGGTACATCAATACGAAAGGTGATGTGATAAAAGACAAAGACGGAAGAAAAATAAAGCTCAGAGGAATTGCACAGGATGTTACCGAAAGAATAATTGTAGGACAAGAGCTTGAGAAAGCCTATGAAGACCTCAAGGAGACTCATGAGGAATTAAAAAGATCAGAAGAGTCATTAAAGGTATTGAATAACGAGCTAGAAACCAGGGTGTTGAGCAGGACACAGGCATTGCAGGAAAGCAATGAAAAGTTAACGAAAATCAATGCAGACCTAGACAATTTCATTTACACAGCCTCTCATGATTTAAAGGTGCCGATAGCCAACATTGAGGGTTTGTTACTCATCTTGAAGAAGAAGGTAAACCATAAGATGCAGGACAATGATAAAATCATCCTCAACATGATGGAAGAATCTGTGCGGAGGTTCAATACTACCATTAAAGATCTTACTCAAATATCCAAGATTCAGAAGGACCTGGAAGAGGAAACTTCAGAAAAAATATCCTTATCAGAAACCCTCGATGATCTGCTTTCTGATATTGCCCATCTAATTGTCGAAAAAAATTCTAAGATTTATACTAATTTTGAGGTGGATGAAATAGTTTTTACTAAAAGGAATTTAAGAAGCATTTTATACAACCTGATCGTTAATTCTCTTAAGTATTGCTCGGAGGAGCGGCTGCCGGAAATTCAAGTGTCCACCCAAAGAAATTGCGAAGGTATCGTGTTATCAGTTTCCGACAATGGTATGGGAATCCCTGAAAGGCAGTTGGGGAAAATATTCTCTTTGTTTAAACGATACCACGTAAATATTGAAGGGTCGGGAATAGGTTTATATATTGTAAAACGGATTGTAGAAAACAGCGGCGGCAGTGTTCACGTAAAGAGTGAAGTCAATGTAGGAACAACATTTAATATTATACTTTCCAATAAAAATTAATATGAGCGGGAAATTTGATAAAGTTTTATTAGTAGATGATGACAGCATTAATAATTTTCTTTCTGAAGAAATTATTTCAGGGGCGAATATAACCGAAGAAGTAGTTTTATTGACAGACGGTCAACAAGCTTTAAACTACTTGAATAGCCTTAAAGATGAGAAAGAGCCGCGCCAGAAGCTATTGATTTTGTTAGACTTGAATATGCCTGTAATGGATGGGTTTGAGTTTTTAGAGGAATTTAATCCAGACGAAATTGAAGCGGACTTTCAAATAGTGATCCTTACCAGTTCAGACAACCAAAGAGATATCGAAAAAATCAAGGCTTACGACATCAAGAATTTTATATCCAAGCCCATTACGGAAGAAAAGCTCCTGGAAATATTGGGATGAGAATTTCCGGAACCTTCGGGATGACGATATCGGAAAACCATTCCATAAGTATTGAATACTCCTTTCTGTTATACGCCGATATCTTCATTCCAAACTTGCGGTTTTTCCTGAATGAACTGCTGCATTAAATCGTAGCAGTCTTTATTATTCAATACAATTAGCTCTACACCTCTTGATTGAAGCAACTTTTCGTCGCCCATAAAGCTTCTGTTTTCACCAATAACCACCTTAGGGATGCCATACAAAAGTATGACACCTGAGCACATTGAGCAGGGGGATAGCGTCGTATAAATAGTGCAATTCTTGTAAATGCTGGCTGGTTGCCTGCCTGCATTTTCCAGGGCGTCCATCTCTCCGTGCAAAATAGCACTTCCTTTCTGCACCCTTTTGTTGTAGCCTCTACCAATGATCTCATCATTATATACCAGAACAGAACCTATGGGAATCCCTCCCTCTCTGAATCCCTTCCTTGCTTCCTCAAAGGCAGCGTTTAAAAAGTAGTTGTCATTTTTCATCTCGTTACAGGCTTAATCTCTATTTTTTTGGTGCTATTCTCTTAACATCATAATGTAATAAAATTTTACCTATTATAAACTAAAATTTTGACACCTACGTTACAGCTTCGATAATGGGTATTATCAGTGATGAGTTGAACGTCTTTAAATATCATAAAGAGGGCTGATCGCTTATGTCGGGTTTAAAGAAAGGAGGTAAAAATGTCTAATCCTAATCAAAGTTTGTCAAGTTCAATCAATTATAACGTTTCCAGAGGTGGAAACTTCTAATTGCGGCAAGCATCTACCTTTGGTGCTTTATTGATTATGATCATCAGATCATGCCTGACAAAGTTTAACAAAGGATTCAAGAAGGCCTGGTGATAAACCAGGCCTTCGCTATTTATAGCATCTTGAGTATCATTTCTCCGTCACTATGGCCACACGTTAGAAAACACCAGACATTGTATGGTGCTGGGGCTGCATTTAAAAATTGAAGAAACAAAAGTTCCAGACGTTTTGATGAACGGGATTAAATCAAAGCTTCATGTAGAATTTCCACCGGATGCAAAGCCTTTCTCCCAGTGCCGTCCTTTATCTGATGCCTGCAACTGGTACCAGGAGCAGCGATAAGCACTTCAGCAGCTTGTTTGCGAATAGTCGGGAACAATACCAGTTCTCCTATTTTCATAGAAACCTCGTAATGTTCGCTTTCATAACCAAAAGACCCAGCCATACCACAGCATCCTGAGGGGATTAACTGAACTGTATAATTTGAAGGGATGGACAGAATTTTTTTAGTATAAACCATGGATGATAAAGCTTTCTGATGACAATGCCCGTGCAGTTTAATCAGTTTTTTATCGTCTTTAAACTTTTCCTTGCCCAGTTTTCCTTTTTCCATCTCAGAGGCCAGGAACTCATCAATTAAAAAGGTACTGTCCGCTATTTTTTTCGCTGACAGTAATTGGTCGGCAGCTGCCAGGTCTAAATATTCATCCCTTAAAGTAACAATTGCTGATGGTTCTATTCCTACAATCGGAACGCCTTCTTCGGCAATCTTTTTAAGATATTCAATGTTTTTTACTGCAATTTTTTTGGCTTCTTTGGTCAATCCTTTAGAAAGGTAGGTCCGGCCGCTTTCCAGATGCTCAGACATAACTACATCATACCCTAGTTTTGCAAGCAGCTTTAAGGCAGTAATACCGATCTCTGTATCGTTGTAATTTGTAAACTCGTCGCAGAAAAGGAAAACCCGGCCATTTTTATTTTCAAAATTCGCCACTCCGAAGTTGTTCTTTTTATGCTTCTGATAATACCGCCTGAGCGTAGTCTTATGAAGAAGCGGCATAGATCTTTCGGGGGCAAAGCCCACTACCTTATTGGCAATACTGGTGAGGGACTTGCTTCTGAAGATAAAATTGTAGGCCCAGGGAATCCAGGATGCAAGCGCATTTAATTTGGTGTAGTTGGCTATGAGTTTGCTTCTAAAAGGCACCCCATTTGCTTCGTGATAGTGCTGAAGGAATTCCGCTTTCAATTTCGCCACATCAACATTGGACGGGCATTCCGCTTTGCAGCCCTTGCAAGAAAGGCATAAATCCATGGCGTCATATATCTCTTTATGGTCGAACGGATTTTCCTTTGTGGAAGTAGTTAACATTTCCCGCAGCACATTTGCCCTTCCTCGGGTAGTATCTTTTTCGTTCAATGTGGCCATATAACTGGGACACATCGTCCCGCCTATATGATGCGTTTTTCTACAGTCTCCGGAGCCGTTGCATTGTTCAGCAGCTCGTAATATTCCCTGGTTATCGCTAAAACTCAGCGTCGTTTTAATCTCTTTGGTGATCTGTCCGGGCGTAAATCGCAGACTGGTGTTCATAGAAGGCGTGTCTACGATTTTACCGGGATTGAAGATGTTGTTCGGGTCCCAGCTTTTTTTGATTTCCTTCAAAAGCTGGTAGTTCTTTTCGCCGATCATGTAGCTGATAAATTCTCCCCGCAACCTGCCATCTCCATGTTCGCCACTGAGCGAACCATTGTATTTTTTCACCAGAGCTGCAATTTCTTCTGCAATGGTCCTGAATAGCTGGTTGCCTTCTACCGTTTTCAAATCAATAATAGGTCTCAGATGCAACTCTCCAGAGCCGGCGTGGGCATAATGTACAGAGTAGAGCTCGTATTTTTTCAGGATCAAATTAAAATCCCGGATATATTCCGGCAGGTCATTCACATCTACTGCGGTATCTTCTATGACCGGAACCGGCTTGGCATCACCCGGCATATTTGAGAGCAGCCCTAAGCCCGCTTTTCTCAGGTTCCATATTTTACTGGTGTCTTCGCCAAATATCACCGGAAAATGATAGCCTAAATCCTGGCTCTTAAGATCCAGAATCATATTATTGCAGATCGCTTCAATTTCCTCCCTGGTTTCGCGGGCAAACTCTACCACCAGAATGGCACCAGGATCGCCCTGTACAAAAAATCTATGCTGGCGGTATTCTATATTGTTTTTGGTGCATTCCAATATATAATGGTCCATGAGCTCGCTGGCACTAGGCTTATATTTTAGCGCTACTAAATTCGCTCTTAAAGCCTCATCCACCGTATTGAAGTGCAGACAGGCAAGTCCTAATTCTTTTGGAAGTACCGGCACCAGATTTAATTTGATTTCGGTAATGAAGGCCAAAGTACCTTCTGAACCGGCGATTAATTTGCAGAAGTTAAAACGTGCTTTTCCCTCAGTAAAAGGTGAAGAATCAAGTAGTAAATCGAGCGCATAGCCGGTATTTCTCCTGATAATGCCGGGTTTTGGAAATTCTCTTCGTATCTCCTCCTGGTTTTCTTGCTGAGAAAGAATGGATTTTACATTTTGGTAAATCAGGGCTTCCAAAGGACTGGCTACTCCTTCGCCGCGGCATTTTGCCTCAAATTCCTCATCGCTAATAGCGTTGAACTCTGTTTCGCTCCCATCGCTCAGTATAGCTTTCACCGAAATTAAGTGATCTCTTGTGCTTCCGTAAATGACAGAACGGTTTCCACAAGAGTTGTTCCCGACCATGCCGCCAATCATGCAGCGGTTGGAAGTGGAAGTTTCAGGCCCAAAGAATAGTCCATACTTTTTTAGCTCCATGTTGAGCTCATCTCTGACAACCCCAGGTTGTACCCTTACCCAATGTTCTTTTTCATTTATTTCTAAAATTTTCCTGAAGTTTTTCGAAAGATCTATGACAATTCCATTACCTACCACCTGACCAGCCAGGGAGGTTCCGGCTGTTCTCGGTATTACCGGAATCTTTTCATCAAATGCAAACTGAATTACCTTTTTCACATCCTCAAAAGACTGAGGAATACATACTGCGGCAGGCATTTCCCTGTAGGCAGACGCATCTGTCGCATACAAAATTTTATGGGTATCATCAGTAAGGATTTCCCCCTCTATGCTTTCTGCCAGCCTGTTAAACTTTTGTTGCATCCATTCTTATTTTAGAGACACAAATATAGAAAGTTTGCAGAATGAATGGGGCAGCAAAGTGAAAAATAGCCAAATTGTGAAAAGGCGGAAACGAAATCGGTTACAGGCCAGCATCCAAAACGTGACTGGCCTGTAACCGATCAATCTAAAAAATTATTTCTGCTTAATCAGT
>CAZHZR010000169.1:3122-6709 GCA_964537095.1 uncultured Roseivirgaceae bacterium | reverse complement strand
ACAGCCTCTTTAAATGATCAGTTTTCGTTTTTTACGATGGGGCGTTTGGCCGAAAGGCCCGAAGAACGAACCATTTATATTCCCAATGCTTTTGCTCCCGAACACGGTATGGCGCGGGGAAGCGGTGAGGATGACCGCATTAAAGTTTATGGCAAAGAAATATCAGAAGATGATTTCCTTTTTAGGGTTTATAACAGGTGGGGAGTGATGGTATATGAGACCAGATCTTATGTGGATGCTACAACAAAGGGCTGGGACGGCATTAATCAAAATACAGGAAAACCGGAAAGTATGGGCAGTTATAAATTCCTTTTGAAAGGAAAATACAATAGCGGTCGCCTCATAGAAAAATCGGGGTCAATACATTTGATTCGATAGTGGAATTTCAAAGCGCTTACATTGAGAAAAAGTAAAATGAAATATGTGGTTTTGAAATGGCTTCTGATTTGTTGCTTATTACCCGTGGCCGTTCACGCGCAGAACCCTTATTTTTCGCAATATTATGCTTCTCCGCTGTATTTAAATCCCGCCTTAAGTGGTGCAAATCGCGAAATAAGCTTTGGTGTCAACCATCGGTCACAGTGGAACAGCAATAATGCACCTTACGAAATAAGTCAGTTTTCGCTGATGTACCCACTTTTAACCCGGGGAGCTCGACAAGACCACTTAGGAGGTCTTAGTTTGTCAATTTTTAAAGATGTTTCCGGAGAAGGAGGAATTTTGAAGTCCCTGGGCATAAGCGCCGGTGGAAGTTACAGGCTTTCTCTGGACCAAAATAATACCGTTTTGCTTGGGCTTCAGGGCGGGATCATTCAAAAAAGTGTGGATTTTGGCAGCCTTCGCTGGGGCTCGCAATATGATAACATTATAGGTTATGACGACCGCATAGCGCCGTCCATTGGCGACTTTAAAGAAAGCACCCTGCTTCCGGTTTTTGATGCAGGCCTGTTCTGGCACTACACCAACCAATCCAGAACTAGCTTTATGCCGTCACGTGGTTGGGCCTTTTTTAATGGATTTTCCGTTTCGAACATCAACAGGCCTGATGAATCGTTTTTGAAAGATGGCGAAAGTAAACTCCCCATGCTCTTTAAGCTTCATGGAGGAATAGACTACCGGACTTCCAGAAATTTTAAATTTTCGCCCAGCTATCTAATTATGTATCAGAATGGAAACAAGCAGTACAATATTGGCAGCTACATTACCTACTCTTTGATTGCTGATGCATATAGCAGAAATCCAAAAGTTTTTGACCTGCAAATTGGTGCCTGGCATCGAATTCATGACTCATTTATATTTCTTGCCGGAGGGAGCGGGCGCAGTTTTGCCCTGGGCTTTAGTTATGATATTAATTCAACGTCTATGCGGTACAACAACCTGGGCAAGAGTGCCTATGAAATCTCCCTCAAGTATAAAATCAAAAAAGGAAATGAAATCAGGCGTTTTTCAACGCCGTTGATGTAATATAAGGAATCGTTCACTATAGCAAACACAGTTTAGAATTTGAAATTTATGACCTACAAAAGATATCTTGTACTGACTTTCTCATTATTGCTGGTGCTTGTCAGCTTTGATGCTGCCACGGCGCAAAAGAGAAAGAACGTAAGAGATATTATAATGAGTGGCAATGAGTATTATTTTCAGGATCAATTCTCCAAAGCCATAGAATTTTATGACAAAGCGGTTTCACTTGATAGCTTGAATGCCTATGCAAATTATCATTTGGCGGAATGCTATCGAAGAACATTTGATTTTAAAGCGGCGGAGCAATACTACAGGGTGGTGGCAAAAAATCATTTAAAGGATTATCCATTAGCAGGCTTTTACTATCCGCAGATGCAAAAGTTGAATGGTAGATTTGATGAGGCAATTGTCAATTTTGATATTTTTATTACCATTTCAAAAGAGCTTAATTTTCAGGAAGTCAATGAGTTTTATGAAAAGGCGCTGATCGAGCGGCAAGGATGTTATTTTGCAATTAAGCATCTGGAAAATCCCTTCGGTCAATATAATCTGATCAACCTTCCCAAGCCTGTTAACTCTGAGTACAACGATTACAGCCCCTTCATTGTTGAAAATGATTCCACAATTGGCCTCACGTCGGGAAGAAGTACCGCTACAGGAAAAATTATGGACAACCGGTATGGCGAATATTTTTCTGATAATTTCAGGTTTGTCAAGGATTCCACTGGCTGGGCGGATCTTCCGATGAATGATAATTTTAAGATCAACAATACTGAGTTTGGAGAAGGTGCAGGAAGTTATGCAAGAAATAAAGAGGTATTTTATTTTACCGGATGTTATGAAGATGGCTCCTTTTGTAAAATTTATAAGTCTGAGAAAAAAGACGGTAACTGGCTGGCTCCCGTTGAGCTGGAATCTCCGATCAATTTGAAAAACACTGACAACAAGCAACCTTCTATTACTGCAGGTGGCGATACCCTGTTTTTTGTCTCTGACCGACCTGGAGGTTTCGGTGGGAATGATATTTGGATGTGCGTTAAAGATGCTGAAGGAAAATGGCAAAGCCCGGTCAACATGGGCAACAAGGTGAACACTGCTTACAATGAGGTCTCCCCTTTTTACTATGTGAATGACGATGTGCTGTTTTTTGCCTCCGATGGCCACGAAGGATTGGGCGGCCTGGATATATTCATGGGAAAAGGTGGAATCGGTAATATACAATTGGTTGAAAATATCGGTTATCCGTTTAATTCCAATCATGACGACGGGTACATGGTACTTGGCGATAAACTTGGCTACTTTGCTTCCAACCGGCTCGGTGGCCTGGGTAATTTTGATGTTTATCAGTTCGATATTGTTACCAATCAATCAATTATTGCTGAGGTAAAAGAAAAAAGAGAGCACCATCAAAGAATCTTAAGGTCAAGGGTAAATAGCAGAGCGGGAGGAGAAGTGTATGTGATGCGGGAAGAAGATCAGTTTTTCTACGAAAACCTAAAGCGGGAAGAAAAGGAAATTGTATCTAAGATTATTGCAGCCCGAGTTGGCAACTTTGCGAACGATGAAAACCTGGCATTAAGCCCCAAAGAAAAAGCTTTTTTCGTAGCGCTTTCCCCGGCAGATAAATTGAGGATTGACAGAATGGTGCAGGTACTGTATGCGGCGGGGCAAAGTGACCTAAGTATTTATATAGCTACTATTCCACCTCGTCCTTCATTGTTCAACTACCTTACAATTTCCGGAAAATTGTATGACACCGCAACAGATAAACCTGCTCCCGGAGTCCTCATACCATTGGTGGATGAGGCAGGTAATACAATCAAAGAGACGACGACCAATGATGATGGTAGTTTTAAGTACCTGAACCTTCCAGTAAACAGACAATATAGGATTCTCGCTGACAATGTCCCCAAGAAGGTGACAGAGTCAGCAAAGTTCAAAATTAAGGATCTGGAAATTATAGAAGTGACCAAGCAGCCGATTGCCATTGAGTTTGAAGATATTTATTTTGACGTTAATCAAAATGCCTTACGAGCCGAGGCGAAAAAAGTACTGGACGAGCTTATTGCTTACTACAAATTGAACCCGAACATACAGATTGAAATATATGCCTATACAGATAC
>CAZHZR010000169.1:0-3022 GCA_964537095.1 uncultured Roseivirgaceae bacterium | reverse complement strand
CAAGGTCATCAACTGTATAGAATTATACAATATCCCCGCCATAATTCCTCCACAAAAGAAGAATACGATAATGGTAAGCCTCAGCTTAATCGACGAAATTAATTCAGTTCTTTGGGGGTTCTGCTTGAAAAAGAACAATTGAGAGCATTCAATTCCTAAGTCTGTGAACAGGCCGGTCAGGTGGGTAGTTCTCACGACCGAATTTGATAGTCTGGTAACGAGCGAATTCTGCAAGCCCATGGCAAACAAGAGAAAGCAGGCAATTAGGTTTCCATTGCTTATCCACTTTAATTCATAAGAAAGGGCAGCGGCGGCGAGGATTGCTACTTCTATAATTACCGGAACCACGAAAATATATTTTTCCCTTCTTCGGGAATTCACTTCAACAATAAAATTAGAAACGAAAGAGCCTGAGAAAAAGAAGACAATGTAAAATAGAAAGTTCAATGCCTGCGGAATATTTAGTCCATACAGCTCCTCCATGAAAAAAGCGAAATGGCCCGTAACGTTGGTGGTGAGGTGCCCCAAACCCAGCAAGCCCGCAACATTCACAATTCCCGCAACAAAAGATAACAAGGAAGCTATCCCCAAATTATGACGTAGCGTTCGGGCGTCTCCTTTGTGTTTGAACATAGATTATTCGCTGTTACTTTTAGAGGGGGAAACTAGCATTTATTAATCCGGTTACAAAAAAACATCTAAAATTCGGGGGCTATAAAGTGCTAACAATATACACACCTAAATTCAGATCCGCTGTAAATCTAATCACCGATTATTATAAAAGCACCCCAATGATACGGATCCGGCAAATATTTTTTCAGCTCCTGCTGGGCCTTTGCAAAGGCTTTTCTTTTATCGCCGCTGGTCATCCAATGCTGATAGAAATATGTCATTAATCTTTGTGTTGCCTCATCATCTACTTTCCATAGGCTGAAAATAATACTCGCTGTACCGGCCACCTGGAAGGAGCGTTGTAAACCGTATACACCCTCTCCATTTTTAATTGTTCCGGAACCAGTCTCGCAGGCAGAAAGCACAACAAGGTCGGTATTGTCCAGCTTCAGATTCATGGCTTCAAATGCCGTGAGAATGCCATCCTCCTCTTGAAGGTCTTTTATCAACTGGTTTTTCTGGTTTGACAAACTATTTTGAGCCCCTGCAAATAAAAGCCCTGAGTTTAGCAAGGGATTATTTTCTCCGGCCAGGTTTTGGCTGCTTTCATCATTGAAATAACCATGGGTGGCAATATGCAAGACCTTCGGGCTTTGGACATTTTTAAGATTCTTTTCCAAGGCGCTTTCACTCAGAAACGTTTGGACATTCCATTTACTATTTTTCAAAATCTCAGAGATTTTGTCTACTTCAATTTTTGTTCCTGGTAAGGGTGCTATAAACGAATTCGGTGCCCAGGTATCATTTTCCCGGATGGTCGAAGCAATTAATGTTGAATTTCTGATCTCATTTTCCGAACGATAGGCGCTATCAATGAGGTTGAAATTAAATGCAGGGTTTCCGAACATCACGGCAGCGTCCACCTTCTTAACCTTAGTTTTACTTAAATAAAGATCACGGGTGCTCGTTAGCTGTCTGATATCAAGTTTGTCCAGTACAAATTGTGCTGAAACGGAATCATAAAGCGTATTGATGTTTATTTTATGAAAAGCCCCATCGGGTGAGAAATAAATAGTTTTTGCGTCCTGGGTTTCTCCCAAAATCTTGCTCCAGTATCGCTGGAAAGACAAATTGTCCTGTACCTGATATCTAATTGCATTGGCGTAGTAGGAAAAATATTCATTTTCTAATGCTTTCCCCTCTTCTAACAGTACAAGCTTAGGATGCGCCTTTGTGTCGGGAGTAACAATTAAAGCAGCATAGTTTACTTTTTCTGTCCATCCGTATAACAAGCTTGTCTTCAGTTGTTCTGATGTATCGTTCCTGTTTTCTTCGCCGGGCATGATGGCGAATTCCCTGAAGCGGACAATCTCAATGGCAGCTTCGCCTGGCAATAACTTCGCTCTGATGTCTTCCCAGGTGAGGTTTTGCCAATCTCCTTGTGGGTTGAGGGCGTATGATTGAGATGAGAGGAGCCTTTCAAGTTCGCTCGCCTGCTTTAGAAGCCGGTCCAAATCAATTTCTCTTTGTTCCATTGTTTCTTTGGGAAGTTGGTACGCATGGGCTATCTCATCTCTCAACCCCCTCCAGGTGTTGTACTGTACTATTAAATCCTCATTTTTGCTGGCAAAGATGCTCTCCCGTATCTTATTGGAGGCATCAAACAACAAACCCTTGGTGATGAGCTGATTGTTATACATAATTGCTGCTATTGAGGGATCATCCTGAACCTGAGAAAGCGCGTAGGTATTGAACCTTTCGATGTCATCTTTAAGCGTACTGTAAAATGCTTCTTTTTCCTTTTCGCTTAAAGAAGGAAACACGTTTTTTATCTGTATGAACTGGTTTTCCAGGGCTTTTTCAAATAGAGGAGAAGCCTCTTGTGGCTTGTCTTGTAAAAAATATAGCAAGGCCAGATTGTTGTAGGCATTTGCCCAGGACGGATGATGTGGCTCAAGGATTTTATGCTTGATGGCAATTGCTTCTTTCATAAAAGTCTCCGCATTTTCATAATTTCCTGTCGCCAGAGAAAGCAGCCCCAGGTTCTGCAGTGAAGAAGCATATTGTGGATGCTGGTCTCCCAATACATCTTTTTCGATTTTAAGAACCTCTTTATAGAGGGATTCTGCCTTAGTGTATTCTTTTGTTTTTCTATACAGACTGGCGATGTTGTTCAATGCATTGGCATACAATGGATGTCTGACGCCTAGATTGTCTTCGTAGAGCTTTTGAGCTTGTAGATACAGAGGAAGAGCCCTCTCAAATTGACCAGAGCTGACGTAAAAGCCTGCTAAATTGTTTAGCGGAGGTGCCAAGTCCAGGCTGTTGTCTGTAACCAGTTCGTTGTACAGGGCAAGCGCATTCTGGTAAGAAGTCTCTGCATCTTCGGATTTTCCCATGCGATAGGCCA
>CAZHZR010000168.1:1727-6723 GCA_964537095.1 uncultured Roseivirgaceae bacterium | reverse complement strand
TAATTACCATCAATATCGGTGATAGTACCCGTACCAGTTCCTTTTACCAGTATATTCACTCCCGGTAAAGGGTCTCCGTTCGACTCGTCAATGACTTTACCGGACACCTGCTGTTGTGCCATAGCTGCCGGTATAAGCCATAGCCAAATTAGATTCATTAGTAATAGTTTTCTCATATGGTAAGCATAAATTTTATGAATAATGGTTTTTATTTTACTAACCGTGGCTCTAAAGTCCGAAAGGCGCCGGGATGTGCCTTTTTTGAAACTTCACCAGCCTACAAACGTTTGCACAATATACTGCTGTTGCAAGTCTGGCAGCGTCATCAAATGTTTCTATTGTGGAGATCAAATGTTAACAAAGGCTGATTTGAGCTTTAGGAAAGGGATTTTAGGAAAAAATATTGTTTTACTAAATAGGAAAGAGTACATAATCCTACCTTTCCGTCCACCTTTTTTAAGCATGTACTATTCATCACTAAACAATCGCCAGATAATTGTCCGCTATTCTTCTCCCGTAGTTTTTTCTTTACTGGCAGCATACAAGGAGGGCAGGACTTTGTATTCGCTTTTAAAATATTTGGTAAAATATTTTCTGTTGTTGAAACCTACTTTATAAGCAACTTCGGCCACAGAAAGCTGACTCTTTTCTAAAAACTGCGCAGCCCGCTGTAACCTGATGTGGCGTATAAATTCCACCGGCGATTTTCCCGTCAGCGCCATTAACTTCTTGTACAAATATACCCTGCTCATGCCTACTTCCTTACTAAGATCTTCCACCGAAAAATTTGCATTTGAAAGGTTTTCTTCTACTACCTTTACTGCCTTCTGCACGAGCTTGTCGTCCATGGAAATTATTTCCACTTCGCTGGTCTGCACGCTTATTTTCTTTTCAAACACTTTCTGCAGGTTCTGGCGTTGGGCCACCAGGTTCTTAAGCCGGGTAAGCAGGAGCTCGAAATTAAATGGTTTGGTGATATAATCTTCCACTCCGATTTTCAAACCCTTGAGTTTCTGCTCGTCAGCAGCATTTGCCGTGAGCAAAACCAAAGGAATGTGAGAGGTACGCGGATCCGACTTTACTTTATCGCACAGTTTCAAGCCGTCCATCTCTGGCATCATAAGATCGGTCACTATCAAATCGGGCATATTCGCAAGCGCCTTTTGCCAACCCACCAATCCGTTTTCAGCCTCTATTATAGAAAAATGAGCACTTAAATTGTCCCGAAGATACATTCTAAAATCCTCATTGTCTTCAATGATCAGTACCACATGCTCGCCGGCCTTTCCGGACTTCTCAACCGGGTTTTCAAAATCTATTTCTTCCAGTGGTTTTTCAGCAATATCAGCCCCAATATCCTGTTGCTGACAATGCATCAACTCCTTCACAGGCAACACTACTGTAAAGCAGCTTCCCACGCCCAGCGTGCTATCTACTTCAATTGATCCGCCATGAATTTTAACGAATTCTCTGGTGATAGAGAGCCCGATCCCACTTCCCTGGTTCAGAATGCTTTCCGGAAGATCGCTGGTATAAAAGCGTTCAAAAATATGCTCAAGCTTACTTTTCGGAATGCCAATCCCTGTATCTCTGACCTTTATTTCGACTAACTTGATCCCTTCTGAGGAAGAATCATTGTCATAAGCCCTTACTTCTACAGACACCGTTCCATTTTCGGGAGTAAATTTAAAAGCATTAGAAAGCAGGTTAAATAAGATCTTCTCCAGCTTGTCCATATCAAAAGACGCCTGCAGTTGTTGCGCTCCGGTTTGAAACACCAATGAGATATTCTTCTTTTTCGAGAGGTCATCAAAAGCCCGGACAGCATCCTCTATAAAGGACATTACGTTTCCTTCTGTGAGATACAATTTGATGCCTTCCCCTTCAATTTTCCTAAAATCAAGCAATTGGTTTACCAGATTTAACAGGCGTTTTCCATTTCTATGGATCATCTGAAATTGCCTGTATTGATCCTGGTTTGTAGTGGTAGCCATAAGCCTTTCTACAGGAGCCAATATCAAAGACAGTGGCGTTCTGAACTCGTGGCTTACGTTGGTAAAGAATTTAATTTTCATCAGATCCAACTCGTGCATTTTCCTGGCATCTCTTCTTTCCTGCTCTATCTTAAATTGAAGCCGCTCCCGATTGATCATAAACTGACGAAGAAGTACCAAAATGCCGATGATGATTACGATATAGAAAACATATGCTTCGGTAGTTTTCCAAAAAGGGGCAAGGATAGAAAGTTTGAGTGTTGACCCTTCCTCATTCCATAAGCCATCATTATTGGAGGCGATCACGATGAATTCATAATTACCCGGATCGAGATTGGTATAGGTTACCTTTCTGCTGTGGTCGCTTACAAAGAGCCAGTCTTTATCAAAACCTACTAACTTGTATTTATATTGATTTTTGCCAGCATGCACGAAATTTAGGGCCGCAAACTCAATTGAGAAAACATTTTCGTTGTGCTTGAGCTCCAACGCCGGTTGAGCTGACAAGCTTTGGTTCAGGAAAACCCTTCCATTAATTTCTTCACCCACAGAAACGCTCTTGTTAAATAATTGAAAGTCTGTGAATACAATTTTGGGAATATCGTTGTTCCTGAACAGATTTTTAGGATCAAAAAGATTGAAGCCATTGGTTCCGCCAAACAGCAGCTCACCGTTACGTAGCTTAAGTGCGGCATTTTCGTTAAATTCTTTTCCCTGCAAACCATCTAATTCGTCGTAATTTCTAAATGAAACTATTTTGTCAATTTTATCATCTGATTGCCGGTCAATAATCAGGTTAGAGATTCCGTTGGCCGTGCTGACCCACAAATTGCTGGTGTCGTCTTCTAAAATTGAAATGACGCTGTTGTTGGGAAGCCCCTCGTCGACGGAATAGTTTATAAATTCATCCGAATCTTCATCATAAAGACTTAAGCCATCGTAAGTAGCAATCCAAATTTGATCGCGACTGTCTTTGTAGATCGACATCACGTGGTTGCTCACCAAGCTCCGGGGATTGCCGGCCTGATGGGAATAGTATCTGTTTTCACCAGTTTCCAAATTGATCACATCTATACCAAAACCACCCCCAATCCACAAATTACCGTGCTTATCCTCCTCGAAGGTTGTGATATAATTGCAGTGGAGCGGTATATTGGAGTTACCTTCGGGAAAATGGCTAAAAACTTCTTTTTTAACATCAAACAATTCCATTCCAGCCTTTAATGTTCCCAGCCATAAGTTTCCTTTAGCATCTTCATAAATTTCCCAGATACTATTGTCTGCAAGGCTATTTGGATCGTCGGGGTTGTGTTTATATCGGGTAAAGGCTTGTCCGTCGAACTTATTGAGCCCATTCATAAACGTACCAACCCAGAGGTTATGGCTTCGATCCAGGTACAGGCTCACCACAACATCGCTGCTGATGGACTTGAGGTCTGCGGGATCGTGCTGAAACCGCGTATATTTTCCAGTAGTTCTATTGAGATGGAGCAGCCCGCCGCCATTTGTGCCAATCCAAACATTACCAAGGGAGTCCTCCACGAAGTCGTTGACATCATCAAACGGAAGACTTGCAGGCACTGATCCTTGATTTTTGAAATGGGTGAATCTGATAATGTTCTGGTGGTAATAGCTGATTCCATTTTTAACAGTCCCTATCCATATTATCCCTTGGTCGTCTTTATACAAGGCATTGATACTGTTGTTTGCAAGACTTTTCTTGTCATCGGCATTGTTCATAACATACCTCACATTCAGCTTTTTCTTGTCAATCACATTGATTCCGCCGTGATCGGTACCCACCCAGATTTCTCCCCTGGAATGCTCTACAACTCCGCGTGTAAGATTATTATTTAAGGGATATTCATTAGAACCTTTGGAAAAATGAATGACTTCATTAGTTTCCTGCTGGTAAAGAAAGAGGCCTTCGCTTTCAAAAGGAAAATTAACCCATACATCATTTTCGCTGTCAACCATCAGTCCGTAGGAAATCGCTCTTGAGAATCTGTCCGCAATTCTATCTTCCCTTGCAACCACTTTTAGAGTGTTCTTATCTATCTTTTCTAAAATACCGTCCTGGTGAATTACCCAGTAATCGCCTTCCTTATTTTGCGCCATTGCTGCAACATCATTAGAACTGATGGTGCTTTTGTCCAAAAATGAATGTAATAGCGAGGTGGTTTCTTTTGCCTCAGGGTTGTACTTAGCTATTCCCTGACCTTTTATGATAAACCAGAAATTTTCTTCATTATCCTTGTATATATCAAGGACGATATTGCCGGGAAGATTGTACTTCTCAAAAAAAGGCTGTGTGTTAGAAGAGAACTTATCTGTTACCGGATCATAAATACTTAGACCATAATTTGTCTGAACCCAAATATTCCGCTCCGGGTCTTCAAATATTTTTGTAATACTGTTGCCAATAATAGAGGATGCGTCTTTGGCATTGTATTTATATACCTTGAATTTATAGCCATCATATCTGTTTAAGCCTGTCTCAGTACCAACCCATAAAAACCCGCGGCTATCTTTAAAGATGCTTTTTACCAGATTGTGCGAAAGGCCATTATCAATATCAAGTACAGAAAATTTATATTGTTCGGGAACATCCTGCCCTGCCAAAGCACAGGGAAGCATAATAATGACACAAATCGCGAATACAAGGAATAAATAGCGAGAGATAAACTTTAACATGATTTCAGGCGAATACAAGCTGAAATTAAACATTTTTTCAGCATTCTCATTATAAACAGGCAAAAATAGATGTTGGAAGTAGATATGAAATAATAGGGGATAGATGGTATGAGATCCGAGGCAGAAAAATAGATGACGCTAATTAAAGTTTGATGGTGAGAAAATTGATATCATTGATGGAGATAGCTAAAGCTCAAAGCTAGCAGAAATGTCTGCAATGTGCAGGCCGTGCCACACGCTTAGCGGCGGTGCGCACGGAAGGGTTTGCGGGAGAGGGCGTCCCAAATACCTCAAATCACGGACTGAAG
>CAZHZR010000168.1:0-1627 GCA_964537095.1 uncultured Roseivirgaceae bacterium | reverse complement strand
CACGGAAGGGTTTGCGGGAGAGGGCGTCCCAAATACCTCAAATCACGGACTGAAGTGCTAATGGGGCGTTAGTGATTTTCCTGTTGGTGCTCTCCCATGAGCTGTGTCGCCGCAGACATTTAGCCTGCTTTACGGTCTGATTACCGCTACTGTAAAATTAAGTATAGATAGAAATTTGAACTTCTGCGCGCTACGGGCATTACTTTGTTCTTTCTATGGTAAATTGCACCAGTTGAGAAAGGGAGTTTTTGTAATCGGAAGGCGGAAACGAGTCCAGGATAGCTTTGGCCTCCGCATAATACTCTTCCATGACACGGGTGGCGTATTCTATACCCCCGGAAGCGCGGACAAAATCTATTACTTCTGCGACTTTTTCTGTTTTGTCGCTCTTGTTTTTGACTATGTATATGATCTTTTTTTTCTGGAGCCAACTGGAGTGCTGCAAGGCGTAGATCAATGGCAAGGTCATTTTTTTTTCTTTTATATCTATGCCCAGCGGTTTGCCTATCTCGTCCTCGCCGTAGTCAAAAAGATCGTCTTTGATCTGAAAAGCCATGCCAACCTTTTCGCCAAATTTACGCATGAGTTCGATTACATCATCGTTGACCTCGGCGGAAGTTGCGCCCACAGCACAGCAGGAGGCAATTAGTGAAGCCGTCTTTTGCCTGATAATATCAAAATAAGTGCTTTCTGTGATGTCGAGATTTCTTGCTTTCTCCATTTGCAAAAGCTCACCTTCGCTCATTTCGCGGACTGCTTCCGACACAATTTTCAGCAACTTGAAATCTTCGTGTTCTACGGAAAGCAGCAATCCCTTTGAAAGCAGATAGTCGCCCACCAAAACTGCAATCTTATTCTTCCATAAGGCGTTGATCGAAAAAAAGCCTCTGCGGTAATTGGCATCATCGACAACATCGTCGTGCACCAGGGTGGCTGTATGCAATAATTCAATCAGCGCGGCACCACGGTATGTTGCCTCTGTTATTTGCCCTGCAATTCCGGCAGTGAGAAATACAAACATGGGCCGCATTTGCTTTCCTTTGCGCTTGACAATATAGCCCATAATCTTATCCAGCAACAACACTTTGCTCTTCATGGATTGCCTGAATTTCAACTCAAATTCGGCCATTTCTGAGGCAATGGGTGACTGGATATCTTGTATTTTTTGTGCCATAATTACGGTGTACAATATTACCACCAAATTTGTAGCAATGCAAAGCTTTTAGCGGTCTGATTAAAGTTTTGCAGGCTTGAAGAACTTTGATCATTTGTTTTTTCCAGCCATTGTTTATCCGCGGGTAGTTTTAGAATGCGAGCCAACCAGATATTTTGCCATGGTAACTTATGGCGAGATTTAGGACATATTTCGCAAACAACGTAAGCCGGTATTTGCTTATAAATAAATCCTTGGCCTTCAGGAAATAAAAAGCGGGCAAGGTGATGGTAGAAGTAAAATAAAATACTATGAATGAAGACGAACTTAACGCTTTAGTAGCAAATCTGAATGACAAGGAATTGACCATTGGATTTGCGGAAAGTGTAACTGCAGGGCTGGTATGCTGCGAATTTTCCAAGGGCATGAATGTTTCTGGCACGTTGCAGGGAAGTGTGGTGGCCTATACGGCAG
>CAZHZR010000167.1:0-6782 GCA_964537095.1 uncultured Roseivirgaceae bacterium | reverse complement strand
AAAATGGCCACATATCACCTGTTTTCTTACATAAAATTGCAATCGTCAGCCTCCCTACAAATAAGCGAATTGGAACTTTTGCCCCCGCTAAATTGATATTCATTTTGACACCTGAAAATACTCGCTAGTGCAGAACAGAACCTTATTAATCCTATTTCTTTTAGTTTTCGCTGTTTACCATTTACCTGCCCAAAATATCCAGTGGGCAGCATCTGTTGATTTTGAATACAACCAATCTCAGGAGAGTTTGCAAACCGGAAGTATGGCTTTAGGCGCTCCTGACGCCCTTCCTTCTGGAATCGTGCATCAGAATGCATTTAAACTCAATCAAGAGGGTGCCTTTGGAACACTCATCGTGTCTTATAGCCAACCTCAAAAAGCAAATCAGATTGTAATCGTTGAGAACAATATTCCCGGGAGGATAGTAGAAATTTCATTACATGATATAAACGGCCAAAAGTATGTGATATATAAAAATGAAGCAGTAACCATCCCGGAAAATCATCGGACAATGATTATTTCTATTCCGGAGACCCCCTACCTCGTAGAAAAGGTAGAATTAAACCTCAATACCACACAAAAAAAGGGCTGGGCTCAAATTGATGCCATTGGAATAGCCAGTGGAGCGAGTGAGTCAAAAATAGAGCAAGAACTCTATGGACTGGGACAGGCGAACGTGCAAACTGCTCTTGCCTTTACAACAACAAAGGAAAACCTTGGCCCAGAGATTAATTCTCCGTATATAGAAGCGAAGCCTATTATCTCGGCAGATGGAAAAACTCTTTATTTTACCAGGCAAAATCATCCGGATAACACCAAAGGAAAAAAGGATGATGGAGATATTTACTATTCAACCTGGGAAAACGACCGCTGGTCGCCTGCCAAAAATATCGGTACTCCGCTTAACGACGAACTTGCAAATGGCACTACAGGCGTTTCTCCGGACGGCAACACGCTTCTGTTAATCAATCAGTATAACACCAGCGGAAAGGCTGAAAATGGCGCATCCATATCACGTCGAACCAAGCATGGCTGGAGCTACCCGGAAAAGATCGAAATCAGGGAACATGTCAATAAGAGCAACTATGCTGATTATTTCCTCGCAAACAATGGCAAAGTCCTCCTGATGGCCATTCAAACCAATCAGTCGTTTGGGGATCAGGATTTGTATGTCAGCTTTATCCAGAACGATAAAACCTGGTCAGCTCCGCTAAATTTAGGAAAGACAATTAATACATCCCGCGCTGAGTTCTCGCCATTTTTAGCCGCCGACAATAAAACCTTGTATTTTGCGTCAGAAGGACACAGAGGCTTGGGCGGTAGTGATATATTTTACACCAAACGGCTCGACGAAACGTGGCAAAACTGGTCTACACCAAAAAATCTGGGCAGTGCCATCAATACGCCTATGTGGGACGCTTATTACGCAATAGATGCGGCTGGAAAGTATGCCTATTTTGTTTCTAACTCCGGCTCTACGGCAGACATAAAAAATGAATCTAAAGATATCTATAGAATTGCCCTGAGCGCAGAATTTAAGCCAGAACCCGTGGTATTGGTCAGCGGAAAAGTCTATAATGAAAAAACCAAAGAACCTATTAGCGCTGATATCATTTTCGAGTCGTTACCCACTGGAGAAAACCAGGGATTTGCCAATTCTAACCCTGATGATGGACGTTATAAAATAATTCTGACGAGGGGGAACAACTATGGCTTCATGGCTAAAGCAAAAGGATTTTTGGCCATCAACGAAAATTTAGACCTCTCTACTATTGACGAATACACAGAAATAGAAAGGGATCTCTATTTGGTTCCCATAGAGGTGGGCGCTGTGGTTAAAATGAACAACATTTTCTTTGAGCAAAGCAAGGCGGTTCTCCTGACCGACTCATATCCTGAAATAGAGCGTCTATCCGATTTCTTAAGGGAAAACCCCAGCGTGGAAATTGAACTTGGTGGCCACACAGACAACCAGGGGCTTGCGAAACTAAACCTACAACTCTCTCAGGATAGAGTAGATATGGTGAAATCATTTCTTGTAGAGCGTGGGATAGCCGCAAAAAGAATAGAAACCAGAGCCTTCGGTGGCAGTAAACCCATCGCAAGTAACCATTCTCCGGAGACAAGGGGGCTGAATCGGCGGGTTGAAATCAAAATCCTCAAGAAATAACATAGCTATTCGGTTGAATGATGCCTAGTGTTAAAAATACTCTTTAGTTTTGTAACATGCTTTCACAGAGACAACTTTTCCTTGAGCATCAGGCTCAAACTACGGATTTTCCATTGATGTTGGAAATTGTAAAGGCCGAAGGAATCTATATGTACGGACCGCAAGGTGAGAAGTACCTGGATCTGATTTCCGGCATAGGTGTCAGTAATATCGGACACAGGCATCCTGAAGTCATACGAGCGATTCATGAACAGACCGAAAAATTCCTGCATTTGATGGTTTATGGCGAATATATACAGACGCCTCAAACTGCCCTGGCACATGCCCTGGCACAAACGCTTCCCACTAACTTGTCGTCTAGCTATTTTGTGAATTCAGGAAGTGAAGCTATAGAAGGCGCCTTAAAGTTGGCAAAAAGATACACCGGACGGACGGAAGTGGTATCCTGCTTTAATGCATATCACGGTTCTTCGCAAGGCGCTTTATCCATAGGTGGCAATGAAATCTTTAAACGAGGATACCGGCCTTTATTGCCAGGCGTAAAACATATAAGATTCGGAGAAATTGAAGACCTGGAGTTGATCTCTGAGAAAACCGCAGCGGTCGTCATCGAAACGGTGCAGGGGGAAGCAGGCATACGAATTGGGACGAAAGATTACTTTGAACAGGTTAGAAAAATTTGCTCCGAAAAGGGCGCATTGCTCATCCTGGATGAAATACAGACCGGATTTGGCAGAACAGGAAAGTTCTGGGCTTTTGAACATTATCATATTGTGCCGGATATACTTGTTTGTGCAAAAGGAATGGGCGGAGGCATGCCCATCGGGGCTTTCATTTCGTCCAAAGAAATAATGGGCTCGTTAAAGAACAATCCTATTCTTGGGCATATTACTACGTTTGGAGGGCATCCTGTCAGCGCTGCCGCGTCCCTGGCCACACTGAAAGTGATCTTCGACGAAAAGCTCTTGGATTCAGTTGAAACCAAAGCCAATCTATTCAAAAGCCGACTAGTTCATCCAAAGATAAAAGAAATCCGAAACAAGGGATTGATGATGGCTGTTGAATTCGAGTCGTTTGATGTTCTAAAGCCAATAATCGACGGCGCCATTCAGAAAGGAGTCGTTTCCGACTGGTTTCTTTTTTGCGATAGCGCTATGCGAATTGCTCCGCCCCTTACAATCACCCCGGCCCAAATTGAAGAGGCTTGTGATGTAATTTTAGATGTTATCGAAAACCTTCATGCGACTGGCTAATGCATAGGCCCTGTTAAAGGATTTCCTGTACATTTTCCGGCGGCCTGCCAATAGCGGCTTTGTCGCCGTTTGTAACAATAGGACGCTCAATCAATATGGGGTTCGATGCTAAAACTGTGAACCACTCCTCATCCGAGAGTTCTTTCTCAGAAAATTCTTCCTTATAAAGCTTTTCTTTTTTCCGGATGATGTCCTGAGGGCTTTTGTTGAGCAAGGTAGTAATTTCTTTGATTTGCTCTTTGGTAGGTGGCGTTTTAAGATATTCCACCACTTCAAACTCTTTGCCGCAGGCCTCTAAAATCTGAAGCGTCTCCCGGCTTTTGGCACATCTGGGGTTATGGTATATGGTAATCATGGGTTGTTGAAATTCCTGGTAAATAGCCCTTATATTTGTAAAGCATAAGCCCTAAATAAGCTTGCACTACTGATCGATCCTAAAGTAGACCTTGAGGCGGAAAAAAGCCTCCAACTAAGTGAAGATCATCTACATTTTGATCTTATGCTTCCCCAACCTTCTCAATGATGATATTATGGTTAGTGTAGATACAAATATCAGCTGCAATGCTCAAGCTTTCTTTCACTATTTCTTCTGCGGAAAGCTGTGGAGCAAATTTCTTCAAGGCGGTGGCGGCTGCCTGTGCATACATGCTGCCAGACCCAATGGTCGCAATCTGATTATCCGGTTCCAGCACATCACCTGTACCGGACAAGATCAAGATCTCATTTTTATCCGCAACAATAAGCATCGCCTCTAATTTCCTCAAATAGCGGTCCATTCTCCAATCTTTGGTAAGCTCAATAGCGGCCCTTTTCATATTTCCACCATAACTGTTGAGTTTCTCATCAAACCTCTCCAGCAGGGTAAATGCATCGGCAGTGGAGCCTGCGAAGCCAGTAACTATTCTGCCATCCTGTAGTTTCCGTAATTTTTTCACATTGCTTTTTGCAACCGTATTCCCCATGGTGGCCTGCCCGTCTGCACCAATTGCCACTTCTCCATTATGTGCTACTGCAACAACCGTGGTTGATCTTATCTTAATTTTTGTCATTGTTATATATGGAATAAATCAATGCATTGGTTAGTTGAAATTAACCAACGTATTCAATTCAAGACAAAGGACTTACTTAATAAAATAGTAAAAGGCTTACTACAAAGACTGATAAGGTAATGGCTTCGAGAATAAACCATTTCTTTAATACTCTTCTGAAATGCGTTGTCTTAAATTGAAAGTTCATATTGTAGAATATAGGTAAATAAAAAAGTCCCGTTAGTTAAAACGAGACTTTAAAAAATATGTTGGTTTTAAACCAAAATTCTCACAGGATCTTCCAGAAGTCCTTTTAATGTTTGCAGGAAGGCAGAACCCACTGCACCGTCTACTGCGCGATGATCGCATGACATGGTCACTTTCATGACGTTTCCGGGAACTACCTGTCCATTTTTAACGATGGGTGTTTCTTTAATACCACCTACTGCAAGAATACAGGCATCCGGTGGATTAATGATTGCCGTAAATTCCTCAATTCCAAACATTCCTAAATTTGAGATGGTAAAGGTGCTTCCCTCCCAGTCTTTTGGCTGTAGTTGTTTGTTTTTAGCTTTTGCTCCTAAATCTTTCACCTCCGCAGCAATATGCGACAGCGATTTATTGTCTGCAAATCGCACTACAGGCACGAGCAGACCTTCATCTACAGCAACCGCAACCCCTATGTGAATATGCTTGTTGAATCGCATTTTATCACCACGATAAGAGACATTTACTTTTGGATGTTGTCTTAGCGCTGCCGCGGTAGCTTTTAAGACCAAATCGTTGAAAGATACTTTCACAGGAGAATATTCATTGATGCTCTTGCGGGCTTCAATGGCTTTATCCATATTGATTTCCATCGTCAGATAGAAATGAGGTGCTGTATATTTGCTTTCAGCAAGGCGCTTGGCGATGGTCTTTCGCATCTGAGAAACATTCACCTCCTCAAAGCTTTCCTCCCCTACAACTTCAGGTAATTGAACAACAGGTGCTTTTGACGCTGCTTTTTCCTGCGTTTGCTCTTTCACCTGCGGCTTTTCGGACGGCTTGTATTCCTCCACGTCTTTTCTGATGATTCGACCGTTGTCACCTGATCCTTTAATTGCTGAAAGATCAAAGCCTTTTTCCTGAGCAAGCTTTTTAGCCAAAGGAGATGCTTTTATTCGTCCTTTGTCGCCGGAAGCATCGGTTGCTGTAGCCTGTGGTGCAGATTCAGCAGCTTTTACTTCACTTTTTTGATCCTGTGCTCCAGCTTTTGCCGGCTTTTCTTTCTTGTCGGATTTTCCGCCACCTTCATGCTGTTTCAGCAATGCCTGGTAGTCAGCACCTTTTTCTCCAACTACTGCTAAAACTGCGTCTACAGGTACTGAATCTCCTTCTTTGGGACCGATATATAACAAAGTTCCGTCTTCATAAGCTTCAAGCTCCATGGTAGCCTTGTCTGTTTCTACCTCTGCCAAAATATCTCCAGACGAAATTTCATCACCTATTTTCTTTAGCCATGAAGCAATGGTACCTTCCTGCATGGTATCACTCATCTTAGGCATGGTAATCAAAGAAGCATTGATTTCTGAAACATCTATTTCTTCCGATCCCTCGTTGTCATCTTTATCCTCGTCTTTTTCTTCAGTAATCCTGCCTGAAGATTTTTCTTCTCCGGAACCAGTGGGGGCCGCCCCTCCTTTTGCTTGCTGAATAAGATCATCAATGTTTTCTCCTTTTTCACCAATGATCGCAATAATACCATCTACCGGTACTGCTTCTTTTTCTTTTACACCAATGTAAAGTAGCGTACCATCTTCATAGGACTCCAATTCCATGGTAGCCTTATCTGTTTCAACTTCTGCAAGGATATCTCCTGACTTCACTTCGTCGCCCTCTTTTACTAACCATGAGGCAATAACTCCCTCCTCCATGGTGTCACTCATCTTGGGCATTTTAATTACTTCGGCCATTATGATTTTTTCGTGTTTGTGTGCTCAAAAATACTTGGAATCTCACTTTATTCAAATATTTAAGCTGAATTTTATGGAAAGGTTTCAGATAATCTTCTTTTATTTAAATTAAGTGTTTCTATTCAGCTGCTAAGTTCATTATTAATTTTACGAAAACCTAAAATGTTGGGGGATTAGGTTCGGGAACGGCATTTGGGGACGGGCTTTGGTTATCGGGTGCACCAAAAACTATGCATTAAACTTTTAGATAAAATCTAAGTCATTCCCTTAAAAGCGTATGAAGAAAGTAGGGCAATCGCATTTAAACGCATGGTCTAAGTTTATTGAAAATGGCCACGTTTTATATCGGTTTATGACCCCGAAAGGGTCAAACATG
>CAZHZR010000166.1:0-6787 GCA_964537095.1 uncultured Roseivirgaceae bacterium | reverse complement strand
TATTCCTGGTCGGCCAACGACACTGAAATAATAAATTTAGAAATGTAAAATTGCGACAATATACATTTAGGCGCATTTCAATGAAACAGTTGTTGCTGCAATCTGTAATAAAAGTAAGAAAACACGATAATAAATTTTTTAAGATATAGACCAATTTTTTAATCTGATATTATGTACACAGACATCTCGTTCCTCCAACAGATCACAAAAAATAATTATGAGGTAATAAAACTTACCATTGATAAATTTACCGTGAGTATACCCGAAGTGAACAGCAAGCTGGAGCGCTTTCTGAAGACTAAGGACTACGATGCCTTAGGAGCGGAGGCGCATAAGCTATTGTCTACGATTGGCATCCTGAGGATCAAGCAAATGGATGGATTGGTACGGGAGCTGGAAGCCAACTGCAAAGAAAGACAGAATCTGGCAAAGGTGCCCGCAATGGTGGAAGAGGTAAACAAACTTTCCGAATATGTGATGGTAGAGTTGGAGGAGTTGAAGCAGGATATGGAAAATGATAGAAACGGTGTTGAAATAAAGGAATGACAAGCGTTAAGAAAGTTGAAACTCAGAACGAACTTCAAAAGGCGTTACTTCTTCGGGAGGAAGTATTTGTCGACGAACAAGGAGTCGCCAAAGAAGATGAATATGATGAGTTCGATGAAACAGCGGTACATTTTTTGGCTGCCGATGTCAGTGGGAACGCTTTGGGAACAGCTCGTTGGCGAACAACAGAGAAAGGCATTAAGCTTGAACGTTTCGCCGTGAAAAAGGAAGCCAGAGGAATGGGAGTGGGGTCGATGTTGCTGGAATGTATACTGGAAGATATCTTAAGATCTGGAATTCAGGAAGGGAAGACGCTTTATTTACACGCCCAAATTACCGCTCTGCCCTTGTATCAGAAATTCGGATTTAAAAAAGAAGGCGACATGTTCGAAGAATGCGGGATTAAACACTACAAAATGTCGCTCAGGAGATAAGGAAAATATCTCATCAAATCCATTCTAGAACTAGGTGTTAGATTTACTTTATGCGGCGAGCACAACCGCAGGAATGATATTAAAATTTGAATGCGTCCGGATCAGATACTATCTGATTTGATCGCTTCTAGTTCTTCAATCTCGACTAAAAATGCTTCTAAGTCCAATTTATAGGCATCAATTTGCTTCTGAAAATCTTCGCTTTTAGCTTTCCAATCATTTTTCGCGGCATTTCTGATGTCGTCTCGCTTGCCTGCGATCCGCTTTAGTTCCGTCTTGTACTTGTTAATTGCCGCATTAATTTCGGAGTCTGCAATGCTTTTTGAATCCTGCACCATATCCTCGAGCTTTTCTATTTCAATTTCCACCTGCAGTTGCCGCTCCTGAAGCTGAGAAAGCATATTCTCCTTTTGTTGTTCCAGGTATTTTTCCTTTGTGGCAATTGCTTCCTGAATATGCGTTTTCGCCTGGTTAACATCCTCTTTTACTTCATCCCGCTTTTTTACGACGTCTTCCTTCTTGACTTCACTTTCACAACCTGCAAAAATCAGTGGAATGATAAGTAAAGTAAAGTAAAGGCATGTTTTGTTCAAAAAGGTTGTCTTCATGGCGTTAAAAGTAAATGATCTTTAAATATAATCAATTTTACAAGGCTTAATCTTCTAGGCTTTGTCTGTATCAAAGTAAAAAAAAACGGACAAGGATTAATAATTCCAGCCGATTTACAGTTGCATTTGAGCAATTGTAAATTTCTCCAATATAATCATTCTGTATTGATACTTGTTTGGAAAAGCATTCATAATTTATAACTTTAAAATGTTTTTACTCAGATTGATAACCAGCTATGAGAAAATGGGTACCCTATCCATTCGTTCGATTTACGTTTTATTTGATATTAGGAATTTTAGCTGGCCTTTATCTGGAAGGTTGGATACAAGCAGTTTCCATTTTAGCGGCCCTGTCTCTTGCTTTTTATATATCCCTGCAAGTCTTGTCTTCCAGAGGCATTCACCAATATTATGCGTTCCCTATCGGCATATGCGCTTTTTTTGCGCTGATTTTGCTGGGTTACATTAATGTATACCTGTCTGATGAAAAGAATAATCCTGCCCATCTGTTCCACAAAGGCAGCACGGTTTCACAACAAGCTTATTATTACCAGGCAAAAGTCATCGAACCTCTAAAAGAAAAGGAGAAATCATTCAGCACGCTGATGGAGGTGGAAGCCATGCAGGTGGACGGAGTTTGGGAGAAGGCAGCCGGAAAAATTTTGCTTTATGTAAAGAAAGATTCCCTACTTCATGCGGGAAGTATTAAATACGGCGATCGTATCCTAATTAACATGAGGGCACAGCTGATAAAGGGTCCTATGAATCCGAATGCCTTTGACTACAGAAAATTTTTAAGGTATCAGAACATCCATTTTAATGCTTTTGCCTCATTTAATGAAGTTCATATTCTGGAAAACGACGGCAATGACTTGTATGGTTGGGCTTTAAGGGCCCAGCAGGCATGTGCTGAAATTATCAGGAAAAATATCCGGAATAAAGAAGCGACAGGAATTGTGCTGTCATTGGTGTTAGGCTTTAAAGATGATCTGGAACAGCCTGTTAAAACAGCATACGCATCAGCAGGAGTAATGCATATCCTGGCGGTCTCCGGGCTTCATGTAGGGATATTTTATTCTATTTTGTCATTTCTTTTGAGCTGGCTCAATCAAGGGAAATCGAAGTGGCTGTTTGCGCTTATTTGTCTGACAGTTCTATGGTCTTACGCTTTCATCACTGGCTTATCGCCCTCGGTTCTGAGGGCAGTAACCATGTTTTCCAGTATTATCATAGCCAAGGCATTTGCGCGACAGTCCAATATTTATAACGCCATCGCCGCATCAGCATTTTTCTTGCTCTGTTACGATCCTTTTTTGATCATGTCTGTGGGTTTTCAACTATCGTACATTGCCGTACTGGGGATCATATTTTTGTTCCCGAAATTCTATCATATTCTTTCCATTGAAAATAAATTTCTCGATGCGATCTGGCAAACGAGCTGCGTTTCTCTTGCAGCTCAGCTGGCGGTATTGCCATTAAGTATTTATTATTTTCATCAGTTCCCTGTTTATTTCCTACTGGCGAACCTTTTGGTAATTCCGGCTGCTTTCGCCATGTTGGCATTAAGCATCGGCCTGCTCGTGTTTCATTTTATACCTTGGGCGGAGCGACTTATCGGAGTTGTGTTGGAATTTTTAGTGATTTGGGTCAATAAATTTGTCTATTTCGTCAATACTTTGCCGCACAGCAACCTTTCTAACTTATACATTAATAGCTGGCAGGTGGCTTTACTGATGGGAATTATCATAGGCTTCTTAACTTTCACGAAATTTCGCAAGTTTAGCATTTTGGTTGGGATAGCAGGTTTTATTTGCTGCTACCAGGTAGTGGAAATCTTGCATCAATCAAAGATACAGGATAGGTCACTTGTTTACTACAGCACAAATGCTGCCAGCGTGATCGGATTGTCGGATGGGAATTTTGTAAAACTGTTGATTGCAAGCGGCGATAGTTTAAGCAAAGATGATTATGAATACAATATAAAACCCTCGCTGCTGGGAAAAGTAGTGGACGAAGAAGGATTGTCGGTCTCTTTAGCAGGCGATACGCTCACACAGAAGGCGTCTTTCAGGTACGGATTTGTGATGGTGTGGAACGGGAAAAGAGTTGTGATCATCGACAAAAAAGTACCTGAAAACTGGCAGTTGCAGCATGAAGTGAGAACAGATCTGCTCATATTGGAAAACGACGCTTTAGATGATTTGGCTGCACTACCCGAAAATCTAGTTTATGATAAGTTGGTGATAGGAAATTCAAATTCTTATCGTGTAACCAATCGTTTAAAAAGTGGCTTTTTAAGCGAAGATGCGAAGATCATATTCCCTAAAGAGGAAGGTGCTTTTTCATTGTCATGGTAGAGGGATGGACGAACACTATTTTCCGATTTTCCGTATTGCATTTCAGAAATAACTAACTTGTTGCTTCAGTAATAATTATTACGCCATGAATTTAGTCGAATATCATAACCAGGACAGGATCGCCACAATAACGTTAAATCGGCCTGAAAAACGCAACGCACTGAATGCTGCTATGGTGACAGCCCTGCGACAGGCTTTTACCAGGGCGGCCGAAGATAGCAGTGCAAAAGTGATTGTTTTGAAAGCAAACGGGAAGGTATTTTGTGCAGGGGCAGATCTTGAGTATTTGCAACAATTGCAAAACAATACTTATGAAGAGAACCTGGAAGATTCAAATAACCTAAAGGAGCTTTTTTTAAATATCTACAACAACCCGAAAGTAGTGATTGCTCAGGTTCATGGCCATGCTATTGCCGGTGGCTGTGGATTGGCATCTGTCTGTGATTTTGTCTATACGGTTCCCGAGGCTGGCTTTGGCTACACTGAAGTACGGATAGGCTTTGTACCAGCCATTGTTAAAGTATTTTTGCTGCGCAGGATAGGCGAAGGAAGGGCGAGAGAATTGCTGTTAACTGGCGAATGGATTAAAGCCGAAAAAGCATTGGAGATTGGCTTGGTGAACAAAATCGTTAAACCTGCTGAACTGGACAAGGTGGTCCGCAATTTTGCGCTGAGCCTCTGTGAAAACAATAGCGGGCAGTCGATGGCGCTTACCAAAAAGATGATTGCTGAAATTCAAAGTATGGATTTATTGCAGGCTACTGACTACGCAGCGAGAATGAATGCGCAGGCAAGAGACACCGCAGATTGTAAGCGAGGAATTGCTTCATTTTTGAATAGAGAAGATTTAAAATGGTAAAAAGCAGAAATAGATTTTTGTGAAGGGAGAATAAATTTAGAATGTCATCCGCTAAAGAAATACTTTTTAAATATTGGGGTTTTGTCACTTTCAGGGAAGTGCAGGAGGAGGTGGTGCAGGCCGTTTCTGAAAACAAAGACATTCTTGCCCTTTTGCCTACCGGAGGTGGAAAATCAATTTGCTTCCAGGTGCCTGCGCTTATGAAGCCAGGCATTTGTATTGTTGTTTCTCCGCTTATTGCCTTGATGAAGGACCAGGTGCAGGCACTTAAAAAGAAAGATATTAAAGCAGCCCTGATTTATTCGGGCATGAATGCCAGGGATATAGATATTACGCTTGACAATTGTGTTTATGGCGATTATAAATTCCTCTACATCTCGCCTGAACGGATAAAAACAGAGATTTTTTCAGAACGTGTGCAGAAGATGAACGTCAATCTCATCGCTGTGGATGAGGCGCATTGTATCTCCCAATGGGGCTATGATTTCCGCCCTTCCTATCTGGAAATCTCGAGGCTAAGAGAACTTGTTCCCAATGTACCCGTCATTGCTTTGACAGCAACCGCCACAGAAATAGTGAAGTCTGACATTGTTGAGAAGCTACAATTGGTCAACCCCGGTATATTTCAAAAGAGTTTTGTCAGGAATAATCTTTCCTACTCGGTATTTGAGGAGGAAGACAAAGAAAGAAAGCTGCTCGAAATCCTGAAGAATGTTGGTGGTTCGGCCGTTGTTTATGTAAGGAATAGAAAAGGCACCCAAAAAATAGCGCAATTTTTAAATCAGCATCAAATCAGGGCCAGTTGGTACCACGCTGGCATGTCTAATGCCGACCGGGATAAAACCCAGGAATCATGGATTAAAAATCAGGTGAAAGTAATAGTGGCTACCAATGCATTTGGGATGGGCATAGACAAACCAGATGTACGTGTGGTGGTACATATGGATATTCCACCAAACATAGAAGCTTATTACCAGGAAGCCGGCAGGGCTGGAAGAGATGAGAAAAAGGCTTATGCGGTGCTGTTGTATCAGAAAGGCGATACCAAAGAGTTGCTAAAGCGATTTGAGCAATCCCATCCTGATATTGATTTTATGAAGAGGGTGTATCAGGCCCTGGCAAATTATTACAAGATAGCTGTGGGCAGCGGTGAGTTTGTGAGCTTTGATTTCCTGATAGAGGATTTTACCAATACTTACCAACTTGCTCCGCTGGAAACATTTTATGCTATCAAAAAGCTGGAGGAATCCGGATTTATCCAGTTAAACGAAAGCTTTTACAGTCCCTCGAGAATTTTCTTTAAGATCAACAACAAGCAATTGTATGAATTTCAGGTGGCAAACGAACCTTATGATCAGTTAATTAAAGCAATTTTGAGAATAGTGGGAGGGGAGGTCTTTACGGATTTCTTAAGCATCAAAGAAAAGCAGGTGGCTGATTTACTCGGGGTGAGCCATCAGGAAGTAATCAAAAAGCTGGACGCGCTGCATGAGAAGGAGATTGTCATTTATGATAAAATAAAAGACAGGCCCCAGCTGACATTTACGACCCCACGATTCGATGCCAATACACTTCCGATCGATAAAAAGGAGATTGAGAAAAGAAGAAAAATTGAGCTTGATAAGCTAAAACGTATCATTTCATATCTGGAGAATACGCAACTATGCCGAACCAGACAGTTGACAGAATATTTTGGCGAGGTGAACTACACTGATTGCGGAGTTTGCGATACCTGCCTGAGGAAGAAAAAATCGTTGGATGAAGAGCGCTTTGATAGGGAGCTTTATGATCGACTGCTGTTAATAATAGAAAAACAGCCGATTTCTTTGGAGAAATTGGTAGCCACTGCACCTCATATTGAAAAGGAAAAGGTCGTAGCTATGATTAGAAATCTTTTGGAGGATGGGAAGGTCGCCTATAATGATGCGGGAAATCTATTTTTTGTGAAGAAGTAGATATGCCTTGAGGCTGGATGTTCCTTCC
>CAZHZR010000165.1:0-6816 GCA_964537095.1 uncultured Roseivirgaceae bacterium | reverse complement strand
GTTCTGTGAGTGCACATCCTAGTGCATTTGGAATATTGCAATGTTGAACGAAATGAGGTTTGCTGTAAATTGCCTTTAGGGGAGTTTTTGAGCCATCCGAAAAGACCACATTTTGTAGCTGACCTTCAACATGCTCCAGATATTTGACTTCATTTTCCACAATAGGAATACCATTTTCCTTTAACTTACCAGCTTGCTCTCCGCTCAAGGTAGATTTTCCGTTTGTAAACAGGGTGAGCTCCTTGGTCCAGTGGTGGATCATCTTAGAAAACTCGAAACCATATTCGCCATTGCCAAGGATCCCGGTTTTCTCATTCTTTACTTCATATCCATGACAATAGGGACAATGTATAACAGAAATGCCCCAGCACTCGGCAAACCCGGGTATATCCGGCATGATGTCTTTGATCCCGGTTGCAAAGATTAATTTCTTTGCTGTAAATGTGGCACCGGCTTCTGTGTCTACTTCAAAACCCTCATATTCTTTTCTTCCATTCACAGCCAGGCCTTCATGAAATTCAACAGCATTGTAGCGGAGTACCTGATCCTTTGCTTTTGATGCTATCTCTCCGGGACTGCTTCCATCCTGCGTGAGAAAATTGTGGGAATGAGGCGTTTGCTTGTTACAGGGATTGCCGCCGTCAATAACGAGCACGTTTCTGAGTGATCGTCCCAAAGCCATCGCTGCGGAAAGCCCTGCATAACTACCTCCAATTATAATTACTTCAAAGTCCTTGTTTTTCATTTCATTAACCAGGTTTATGGTATAATTACAGCGAATTGAACCCGGAATAGCCCAAAGTTGAGTTCGGGGCTCGCTTTTTCGAAAAACAAAAATAAGGAAAACTTTCACAAATGCAACATAGTTGCAAATAATAAATTGGAGGCGGTATGAATGTCAGTTTGAGTAGTTAGGAAAAATATTAGCCTGGTTTCACCGCCCGCACCATTTCCTTCTTGCCGGGAGGTCCGGGCAAGGTTTCGACAGCAAATCCCAGCGATTTCAAATCTCTTTTTAGCTGGCCTTTTGCACAATATGTGACCATTAAGCCGTCTGGTGCAAGTACCTCAAAAATTTTTTCCAGTACTTCAATCGTCCATAGCTCCGCCTGCTTGTTGGGTGCAAACGCGTCGAAGTAGACGATATCGAAAGTTTCTGCCTCTGCCACAAAATCTTCCAATCGGCATTTATGTTTTTGGATGGTGAAATGAGATGCGATTTCTACAGGAGCCTCCCAGGGTGCTGAATGCAGGGCATTAAAGTCACCCTCTGAGGCTGGCGACGGCAGCAGGGCGGTGTAATTAAGTAGCTTCACCAACTCTTCTTTCAGGGGATACGGCTCCAATGTATGATATAAAACATCCACTGAATGAGATCGCGCATAGTCCAGTGTTAACAGAGCATTTAACCCTGTGCCAAAACCGACCTCAAGGATTCTGGCTTGTACTCCAGGATGCGTGCTTAGCCAGTAAGCGAGTCCTTCTTTGATGAACACGTGTTTCGATTCTCTTATGGCACCATGAAAAGAATGATAGGTTTCATTGAGAGCGGGTACAAACAAAGAATGCGAGCCGTCTTCAGTTTCAATTATTTTTACTTCCCTGTTTTCCAGATTTGATGCGCTCATATGATTTTAGGCCCAAGGTTCTGAGCCAAGTTTTTTCGTTTAAGATACAGCCACATTCAGAAAATCAAGGAATGGCTTCATTGCCTGGCATTTTCCTGAAAGATTCTGTCTCAACTTATTGGATTTAAGTTCTTCATCCGATAACTTATGAAGCACTACATAGCTTTTCAATTTTAGGAATTCTATGTTTGGGTGGTCCGGGTTATAACCTTTTGGAGCCCTCGCCAGCTTTTCTCCCTGTACCACTCCAAAACATTTTTTGAAGGCTTGATCATTTACTACTTTCAATAATTCCGGGGCGTTATAATCTATTTCCTGCCTGACTTTTTTTAGATGATCACCTGGGGGCATGTACAAACCCCCTCCTATAAAGGACTCATTGCCCGGCTGAAGGTGAAGGTAATAGCCCGCGCTGGCGGATTTCTTGCCGCCTTCAGAAATACTGGCTCCGAAATTATTTTTATAGGGATCTTTATTTTTGCTGAATCGAATATCACGGTTTATTCTGAAAATACAATCTTTGGGAGTCAAGGTAGCGATATCGGGGTCAAACTGCTTTATATCATCCAGCAGATCGCCCACCAGGGAAATGAATGTCTCGCGAGCCTCCAGATATCTGCTTTTGTTCGCGTCCATCCACTCCTTGCTGTTGTTGTCGTTTAGTTCTTCTAAAAAATCAAGTATAATTGAAGTGTTCATGCTCATTATTGTATGTAATCAGGTGTGTTTTCCAGGCCGATTCCCCTTGATCCTTTCACTAAAATCGTGGCGTCGATGAAATTTTGCTTTTGCAGGAATTCGTTCAACGCGACTTTGTCCTCAAAATAATGCGCGTTAGGATTGGCTGAAAGCGCGGCTTTAATGCTTTTTCCGCATAAAATTACTTTTTCAAATTTGCCCTTTGAAACCTGTTCGCCGAGTTTAAGATGCGCTGCCTGGCTGGAATCGCCCAGTTCAAACATATCGCCCAATATCACTACTTTGTGGGTACCTTCCATCGCCTCAAAATTTTTAATCGCGGCGTCCATTGAATTGGGATTGGCATTGTAAGCATCCATAATGATGGTATTGCTGCCTCTTTTGACAATCTGCGAGCGGTTGTTAGAAGGAATATACTCGCTGACAGCCATGTTTGCTTTCGCTGAGGGCACTTTGAAATACTTTGCTATGCATAAAGCTGCGGCAATATTCTCAAAATTATAGGCTCCAATTAATTGGCTTTCGATTAGCGCTCCTCCTTCGGTCTCTAATTTTACAAAAGGCGAGGCTTCTAAAAACCTGCAGTGGTAATAATCGCCTGCTGCCGGATAGTAATAAGGACTGCTAAATCTTTTGCCCATGTTCTGCAATATTTCATTATCGGAGTTGATAAAAACCTCTCCCTTGTTGGCAATTAAAAATTGGTACAGTTCGCTCTTTCCGCGGATAACACCTTCTATGCCTCCGAAACCCTCTGTATGGGCATGTCCTATATTCGTAATCAGTCCGTGCGTAGGTTCGGCAATTTCTACCAATTCTTTTATATCTCCGATTTTATTGGCACCCATCTCGATGATGGCCATTTCTACAGATTCATCGATCGACAACAGCGTGAGAGGAACCCCAATGTGATTGTTCAAATTGCCAAGGGTAGCGTAGGTTTTATAAGTGGTGCTCAGCACACTCTTTAGCAATTCCTTTGTAGTGGTTTTTCCGTTAGAACCTGTAATTCCTATCACCGGGATGTTTAACTGGCGACGGTGATGGTTGGCTAGCAGCTGCAATGTTTTCAGCACATCGTCCACCAGAATATACTGCTCGTTCAGCTTATACTTTTCGTCGTCTACTACCGCATAAGCCGCCCCCGCATCCAATGCTTTTGATGCAAAAGCATTGGCATCAAAATTCGGCCCCTTCAGCGCGAAAAATATGTCTCCGGATTTTATTTTTCGTGTATCTGTACTTACAGACCAACTTTTGAGATATAAATTGTAAATATTTTCTATTGTCATATACCCGGTTGGATGAATTTAACTTCTTCTCAAATTTATAGAAAATAAATTGAAGTGCGGATTGAAAAAGTAATTTTCGCGGTATGGCAACAACCGGAGTATAATCTTTCAAAAATTTACCATTGGATCAAAAATTTTCTACCTTCATGTTTCAGTTGGATAGGATTTAAATCTGCCAAATGCTGAAGATAATCAGGTATGGATTCAATCCCAAAGCGGAGGCAGCCATTGGTTGATTGTGGCGGTTTTTTGAACCTCAATGCTGTCGGATTATCCGCGCTTTTAAATAAGGCTTTTTGGTCCTAAATTATTAAAAAACGAACATCTCGAGAATTATGGAAATATGCTTTGCGACCAATAACATCAATAAAATAAAGGAAATTGAAAATTTACTGGAAGGGAAGGTAAAACTTTTAGGCCTGGAACAGATTGGATGCAATGAAGAGTTGCCGGAAGAGCAAAAAACCTTAGAAGGTAATTCCTTGCAAAAGGCAGAATATGTTTGTCAGAAGTATAAAATTAATTGCTTTGCCGATGATACGGGGCTGGAGGTAATCGCGCTGGACGGAGAGCCGGGAGTTTTTTCTGCCAGATACGCGGGCGAGGAACGTGACAGTGTAAAAAACATGAACCTACTTTTAGAGAAGCTTCAGGATAAAGAAAACAGGAATGCGCAGTTTCGAACGGTGATATCTTTGTGTTTGGATGGAAAGGTGAAGCAGTTTGAAGGAATCGTAAAAGGCACCATTATTAAAGAATTCAAGGGTGATGCGGGCTTCGGTTACGATCCTGTATTTGTTCCCGAAGGCTATGATCAGACTTTTGCCGAAATGAGTCTGGCGGAAAAAAACAAGATCAGCCATAGAGGAATAGCGGTCCGGAAGCTCGCGGATTTTTTAAACGAGATTTGATTTCACTATTTTTATTGCGAAAGCCTTGAATTAAGTTAATTTGCCTGCATGGAAAGACCTTATATTGTAGGAATTACCGGAGGAAGCGCGTCTGGTAAAACAAAGTTTTTAAACAGCCTGCTGGAAGCTTTCGATCCGCAGCAGATTTGCCTGATCTCTCAGGATAATTACTACAAGCCCATTGAATTGCAAACTTTGGATGAGGCGGGCGTACACAATTTCGACATACCCTCATCCATTGATTTCGAAGCCTTTAAAAATGATATCATAGCAATCAGGGCGGGCAAATCCGTTAAACGTGCAGAATATACCTTCAACAATCCTGACAAAAAGGCGGCGGTAATCACTTTAAATCCTGCCCCTATCATTATTGTCGAGGGGATCTTTGTATTTTACAACCCCCAGATTTTAGAACTGATAGATCTGAAAATATTTATTGACGCTGATGAGCCCGTAAAGCTAAAGCGCAGGATTGTGCGGGATAAAGTAGAAAGAGGTTATGATCTGGAGGATGTGTTGTACAGATATGAAAAACATGTGGCACCGACCTATGAAAAATTCATAAAACCATACAAATCAGAAGCCGATATTATTATTCCAAACAACCACCATTTCACAAACGGGCTTGAGGTACTTGTAGCTTTTTTAGCCAGAAAGCTGGGCTTGAAATAAATGCCTTTAACCCGGAGCGAAAACTAAATTCCGTCCAATGAACAACAAATTTGCAGTAATAGGCCTGGGAATGTTTGGAAATTCCATTGCCAGGACGCTGTCTAAACGTGGCGCAGAAGTATTGGCCATTGATATCGACATCGATAAAGTAGAGCAGTTGAAAGACGAAGTTGCCTACGCCGTTGCCCTGGACGCTACCGACATGCGGGCGTTGAAGGCACAAAACATTGAAGATGTGGACGCGGTGGTAGTAGCCATTGGTGAGAACTTTGAAGGCCTGTTGCTTACCACGGTGCTTTTGTTGGAAATGAACGTAAAGCGTATCATCGCCAGGGCAGCAAATGCCCAGCAAAGGATGATCCTCACAAAAATGGGTGTTGAAGAGATACTCTCTCCCGAGGATACCGTAGGGGTTTCTGTGGCAGAAATGCTACTCCATCCCAACATGAGGTCTTTTCTTTCCCTGGGCGATGATTATGAAATCGTGGAGTTGAACACGCCCAAGCGAATCGTTAACCAATCGATCAAAGAAGTGCAACTTAGAGAAAAATACAACTTAAACCTTATTACTATTAAGAGAGAATTTGAAGAAAAAGTAGAGGGCGAAGTGGTGATTAATCAACATGTGATAGGAGTTCCTACTGGGGAAACCGTATTAAAGGAATCGGATGTTATTATTCTGTTGGGAAGAAAGGATTCGGTTGAAAAATTTATAGAGGTAAATAAATAAACCTGCGAATTTCTATTGCTATTCAGATCATTATCATTAATTTAGCGGGCTATTTAAGAAAGCATTTTCATCAAAATATGTACCAACGTTCCATTATCGGAATACTTTCTCTCTTAATCATCTGGATTGCTTCGTTTGGGAGCCAACTCCAGCGTGATATTGATGTAGTTGAGAATACTCCAGTGGCAGATGTACATACCCCAAACGATGAAAAACAGACGGGACCTGAATCTTCTTTAAAAATTGTAGCCTACGAAGCTGTATTGCCTCTTATTCAGGCTAATGTAACCACCATTGCTTACTTCTTTATAAAGCTGCAGGTCACACTTGATCATGTGGTGGAAGGAGAAAGTGATTTTGTGGTTCCACATATTTCCTATTTTAATACCTTATTCCGGCTTATTATAGCTCCCAATGCCCCCTAGGCTTGGTTCCACAGACATTAATGCACTAGCAGGGATAAATATCCAGTTCAAGACTGATGTTTCCTGCAGAGAATAATCAAAATCCAACCGCGTGCTGGTTGATCAAAATACTTCAATCTTATTTAATTAATTAATTTTTAAAAAAATGCAAAATAAAGGATTTATTATCTTCCTTACTGCAGTAGTTACTTTGCTATGTATCTACTACTTATCTTTCACCTTCGTTTCACGAGGGGTTCAGAAAGATGCTACAGAATTTGCTACAGATGCAAACGGAAATGTAGATTTTACAAAAAGACAGGCTTTTCTGGATTCTGTGTATCGTGTACCGGTATACAATTTATTAGGTATTGAATATACTTATGAAGAAGTTAAAGACAACGAGCTAAGCCTCGGTCTTGACTTGCAAGGTGGTATGCACGTGACCCTTGAAGTTTCTCCTGTAGAAATTGTTAAAGG
>CAZHZR010000164.1:0-6845 GCA_964537095.1 uncultured Roseivirgaceae bacterium | reverse complement strand
ATATGACCAAACTCAGGTTCTGGAAGTATTTTGGAGTGTTTGGAATCTTTACAAACATTGCTGTTGCTGCTTATTACTGCTATATTGAATCGTGGACTTTATCGTATGTTTTCCACTCTATCGCACAGACCTTTTCCGGAAAAGACCAGGGCGAAGTGGCCAACTTCTTCAGCCAGTATGTAAACGTACAATACTCTACCACCGGAATCCCTTATGAGGCAGTCGTGTTTTATATTCTATGCTTGGCATTAAACACCTACATCCTTTCGCGCGGACTGAGTGGCGGAGTTGAGAAGGTGGCAAAGATCGGGATTCCCATGTTGTTGATTTTCGGTGGATTTTTAGCTTACAAAGGGGTAACGCTGGGAAGCTCGGGTGCACCTGAAGGTTGTACGGACTGCAATTCATTTCTCGGCCTTAATTTTTTATGGGAGCCGCAATATGATAGTCTGATGAATCCAAAAGTGTGGCTGGCGGCAGCAGGGCAGATATTTTTTACGCTATCAGTAGGTATGGGTACGGTTCATTGCTACGCTTCCTATATAGAATCAAAAGATGATATTGCGCTGAATGCCATGTCAGCAGGATGGATGAACGCTTTTGTGGAAGTGGTTCTGGGTGCATCTATTGTTGTTCCTATTGCTGTTGGATATCTTGGACTTGACTGGGTCAAGGAAAATGTGGGCTTTGCAATGGCTTTTCAGACCATGCCTTATTTGTTTGGGCAATGGGGGCCTGTATTAGCCACTTTTGCCGGAGTAAGTTGGTTTGGTTTGTTGTTTTTTGCGGGAATAACATCTTCACTTGCCATGGGAACGCCCTGGATGGGCTTTATGCAGGATGAGTTTAACTTTTCGAGGAACAAAGCTGCATGGACATTTGGAGGACTTGTGCTTATAATGGGCTTACCCACAGTATTCTTCTTTAACAAAGGTGTTTTCGACGAGTATGACTATTGGGCAGGCACAGTTTCTCTTGTTGTATTTGCCCTGGCAGAGAGCATTATTTTTTCGTATCGGTTTGGTATTGACAATGGCTGGAAGGAGTTGAACCGAGGTTCGGACATGAAAATTCCATTAATTTTCAAACCAATTATCAAATATGTGACGCCCTTATTGTTGTTAATAGTTTTCATTAGCGCGCTGGTCACGCCGCTCAACAATGACTGGCAGACCGCGTTAAAAGGAGATTGGTCACTTGATCCCACCAGTATCATCGGAAAAATACAGAACAAAGGAGTAATTGCAAACAGGGACTACTTTGCTGACCATTTTGAATCAGAAGTAAGCGGAACGGTAATTAATGTTAACAAAATTCAAGAAGGCAAACAAACAGTAGAAATAGCCAGAGAGTTAACCTATTACCGCAATGAGAACAACAGAATAAAACTATTCAACGAGCAGCAAAGTGCAATGGGTGAATTGGTAACTTTCGACTCTGTTACTGTTCTTAAATCTTATACCTTTGATGCTGATGAAGCTATAATAGTGCAGGAGCAGGACCAGGTGGAAATTGGAACAGCTATAGCCCGGGGAGATTTTGTTAACAATATTTTTTACATTGATATGTCACGGCTCCTCTTATTAGTGCTCTTTTTGTTTGTCTGTTATCTGGTATTTGCGGCTACATCAATTAGAGAAAAAACAGGAAGAATATGACAACAAGCGCAATTGTAATGATGGTTTCGGTACAACTAAGTGTAACAATCATTACCATATATTTCTTTTTAAAGGTCCTACGGGCACCGAAAAAAAGCGAGCCGAACTCCTACACCGAAGATGATGATCCAGACGTGTAGTTTCTCCGGATAATGTTACTTTATCAGCTATTGGAAAGATCAATTTACAATTATGATTAGATTCATAAGGTATTGGATAAGAAATGTTTTGGGCTTTTCTAAAACTGAGGCGAATGGATTGCCCATCCTGATCCTGATTGTAATGATTTTCTTTATTGCCCCGACCTTGTATAAGTGGTATTCCTCTCACACCTATTCTGCGTCGGCGGAGGACAAGTTGCTGCTTGATAGCTTAATTGTTCATTTCGCAAGCCCTTCAGTACCGCCGGTTGAGCAACCCGTCCACCAGTTTAAGTTTGATCCTAACTTTATAAGCCTCGACTCTCTAATTCTTCTAGGCTTAAAACGTGATATAGCCCAAAGAATAATCAACTATCGAAATGCTGGAGGCAGATTTCAGGAAAAACAAGATTTAAAGAAAATCTACGGATTTCCGTCCGAAATATATGATGCCCTTGCTCACTTAATGGAGCTCCCAGAAAAGCGATCTTCCAGGCATGACAAAACGGATAGGGTTACTAAAGTAGACATAGAAAGTACGGAAATCTTCGCTGCATCAGAAAAAACTGTAACCGCTTTTGATATCAATCGGGCGGATACATCGCAATTAAAGCGCATCTACGGAATAGGCACAGTGCTGTCGGCGAGGATTGTCAAATATCGTGACTTATTAGGAGGATTTGTAAAAAAAGAACAGTTAAGGGAGGTTTATGGCATTAAAGAAGAAGTGTATAACACGTTGTCAGCACAAATATTTATAGACCCCGATTATGTCCCGGAACGAATAAATATCAACAAGGACTCTGTGAGGCAGTTAGCGGCCCACCCTTATGTTCCCTATAGTCTGGCAAAAACAATTTACAACTACAGACTGCAACATGGACCTTATCAATCCACCTCAGATTTGTTGAAGATCCATCTTTTCGATTCAGTCTTACTAGAAAATGTTGTTCCGTACATTGATTTCTAACACTATGTAATATTTATAGGATATCTATGTCCATATCATGGGATATTTTTTCTAATTTTTCGCCCTGCTATGCAACAGATACTTCAATCATACCTACGTAGACTTACCAACCTCACTGGAAACAATCGTTCATTGCTTCTAATGAGGTTATTGGCTGATCAGTTTATAGATATCCACGATTTTGAATACATCAACAACAAGCCTTCCTTCTGGATCATTGAGCAGTTGATCGCTCAAAAGAAAAAAATTATAATTTCCGGAGCTTCAGATAGCCGGGATCATCAGGTTAACATTCTTAGTAAAAAGCTAAAAAACCTGCACAGAACAGAGAAATTCATATTTGAGGAACGCGGATCTAAAGATTTATACATTGGCTGGCCCTTTGTAAAAGGCAAACTATCAGATGGTACACTTATCAGATGTCCCTTAATATTTTTTCCAATTGAGCTGGAAATCGATAACAATGAGTGGGTAATTAAAGCCCGGGAGGATGTATTGATTTCGTTAAATAAATCTTTTCTGCTTGCATATTCTTACTTTAACGAAGTGAAGCTTGATGAATCACTCATCGAGAAGAGCCTTGACGAGTTTGATAAAGATAGCCGGGTGTTCAGGACTGCCTTATACCAGTTGTTCAAGGAAAGTCCTGTTGAAATTAATTTCAATCAGGAAAATTTTATCGATAAACTGGAAGCTTTTAAATCAACCACAAAGAAGGAGTTAACAGAAGATGAAAAGGAAGGTGAACTAAAATTGTATCCAGAGGCAGTAATAGGAATTTTTCCCCAGGCAGGTTCGTACCTGGTTCCGGATTACCTTTCGCTTCTGGAAAATAATCACTTTCAGGATTTGGAGGCCTTCTTTGAAGCCCGATCCTTTGAAGAGGACAAACTGGTAACAAAATCAGGTGCCTATCAACATTCTTTTATCAATAAAGTAAAAGAAGAACAGGCCTTTACGCCTTTTAAAATGGATGCATTCCAGGAAAATGCTTTGAAGGCCGTAAAGAGGGGAAATTCAATCGTAGTCCATGGCCCTCCAGGGACAGGAAAATCCCAACTCATTAGTAACCTCATCGCTGATTTTATAGCACGTGGAAAAAGAGTGCTGCTGGTATGTCAGAAAAGGGCTGCATTGGACGTGGTTTATGCGCGGATGGAAGAGCAGGATGCCAGGGATTTTATTGCGCTTGTTCATGATTTCAAAAATGACCGCAAGCAAATATACAAGCAGATAAGCGAGCAGATAGAAAGGTTATATGAATACAAATTAAAAAATAATAGCCTTGATTCGGTACAAATGGAGCGGAAATTCCTGCTTGCGAGCAGGAGAATAGATCAGATAACGGACGAACTTGAGGAGTTTAAGTTCGCACTGTTTGACCAGTCTGAGTGTGGACTCGCCGTAAAGGAACTTTATTTAACCTCGGGTTTGGATGATCCTTTTGTTAGCTTAAATCACGAATACAAGTATTTTAAATTCGACGATCTGGATGAGTTTTTACAGAAATTCAGATATTACATGCTGTACAGTAGTCGGTTTCAGCTAAAGAAACACTCATGGAGTGAGCGCAAGTCATTCAAAGATTATCAAATCTCAGACCTACAACAAATTCAGCATGTACTGGAGGATATTCCAACTTATAGTGAGCAACTTACTACGGCGCTAAAGGCCATACTCCACACCACAGTAAGTTTTGCCCAGTGCGAAGAGTACCTGGCTCAGGAAAGCAAGATCAGGGAGCTCATCGCTTTAATTGATGATCCTCTGGTTTTCACCTATTTTACGAAAATGATAGAGCTGGGTGGAAAAAATATGGATCCGCTTTGGCTGACGAATACCGAGAGAGTTTTATTAGATTGCTTTAAGGGCGAAGGACCCGAAATGAGTTTGGAGACTTCTGATTTAGGTGAGTTTCAGGAAATACTGCAGGAAGCGATAGAAGCACAAAGTAATTTTATTAAATGGGGCTGGTGGAAGTCTTTTTCCCGCAGAAGGTATATTTTTAGTAGAGTAATGCAGGCAAACGGGTTGCCCTTGAACAGGACGGGGCTTTCTATTCTCATCAATAAGATTGACAGTCGTTTAAACCTGGAGCATAATATTACCAAACTTAGAGCGGTAAAGTGGTTGAAAGATATACCTGTCACTTTTATAAAGCTGGATTATCAGTCTTGGTTCTATGTTCAAAAAAAGGCTTTGATAGCCGCTCTGATATTCAACTCGCTCAGAAACTTCAAAGACTATTTTACACTCTCTGCACTCACTAACGTTGAACTGAAATCGAGATTGGATTCGTTGCTGGGCATGTTAAAAGATATTCCACAAAAGAAAACCGAATGGCTAAACTACCTAACGCCCGGTCAGTTAAATACTATTTTGGAGGATGAATTTCAAACCAGAGTTTTTAAGAAGGAATTAAAAGCTGATTTTGAAGATCTCTGTGAATTTGACAGGCTACAGGATGATCTGAAGCAACATGAAAAGGAGGTTATAGAAAAGCTCACCAGGGAGGTGGAGGAATTAACTGCTGAGAACGCAGAGAAAATTCTGCAAAACAGCCTCCGCCTGGCGTGGATTGAACATATTGAAATAAAGTATCCGGTACTACGGACGGTGACTTCCTTAAAATTCAATATGCTTGAAAAGGAACTGATCGGGTGTGTGAAGGAGAAACTTGATATCAGTAAAGAAATCATGCTTTTGAAAGCAAGGGAGCGAACTTTTCATGATGTAGAAATAAACAGGCTTAATAATATTGTTACCTACCGCGAATTGCAGCATCAGGTAAACAAAAAGAAACGGATTTGGCCAATTAGAAAGCTAATAGGTGATCAGGAAGAAGCATTATTTAATTTGATTCCCTGTTGGATGGCATCTCCCGAATCCGTCTCTGCCATTTTCCCGATGAAACAAATCTTTGATCTGGTAATTTTTGATGAGGCATCTCAGTGCTTTTCAGAAAGAGGAATCCCTGCTATGTACAGGGGGAGGCAGATTGTGGTAACGGGGGATGACAAACAATTGAGCCCGAATGATCTCTATCAGGTAAGATGGCAGGACGAGGAACAACCTGAGGCAGCCTTAGAAGTAGATTCACTTTTGGACTTGTGCAAACAACACTTGATGCAGGTACAGCTCCGGGAACATTACAGGAGTAAATCGCTCAGCCTGATTGATTTTTCCAATCGACATTTCTACAATAATACACTTCGCATGCTGCCGGACTATCTGGATATAAACAAAAGCGAGCCGGCCATTTCATACATTAAAGTCGACGGGATATGGGAGAATAACTCGAATAGTATAGAGGCAGACGCAGTAGCAGCATTGGTTAAAAAGATAAGCAGAGACACGCCCGATAAAAGCATTGGGGTAGTCACCTTTAATATTACTCAAACCCATGAGATCAGCGATCGTTTGGAGAAGGAAGCTTTTGAGACGGATTTTGTAATCCCTTCCTCACTCATTGTTAAGAACATAGAAAATATTCAGGGCGATGAGAAAGATATCATCATTTTTTCCACAGGATATGGGTTTGATGGCAAAGGGAAGATGGTCATGAATTTCGGTCCATTAAATGGATCAAAAGGTGAAAATAGACTAAACGTGGCTGTGACGAGAGCAAAGGAGAAGGTTTACGTCGTCACCAGTTTTATGCCATCTGACCTGAAAGTTGAAAACAGCAAAAATGAAGGCCCGAAGTTATTTAAAAAATACCTGGAATATGCAAAGTCGGTTTCTGATGGATTGTTTACACCGGGATCTTTTGGGAAGTCTGAAAATAATTCGACCTGGTATCTAAAAAATAAAATTGCAGAAGTAGTAGCAACCAATCATCCAGAATATAATGCGTCGGAAGAATTGCCCTTTGCTGATCTCACTGTGAAAAAGGAGGGGAAATACAAGGCCCTGGTAATGACTGATGATCAACTTTATCATCAGGCGATATCGGTAAAGGATCCCCATGTTTATACACCCTTTATTTTAAAACACAAAAACTGGAAGTTTAAGGGCTTCTTCAGCAGGGAATATTGGAGCAATAAAGAACAAATGGAAGAAAAAATAATGATCTTT
>CAZHZR010000163.1:0-6862 GCA_964537095.1 uncultured Roseivirgaceae bacterium | reverse complement strand
ATTCCATGATCAGGTTGGAGATGATTTCGGCAGCACCGCTTGAAATGGTAGCCTGTCCGAGTGCCAGAGAAAGCACCAATATTGTGATCATGTTCATGTCCAGATCTCGCTTTATGTCCTGTCGGGTAATCATGCCAGATCCAATCATTACAGCAAAAATGATCAAAAGGGACGTAAATAATGAGAAAAACCCAAAGGCCAGTAAAACAATAGCCAGTATTCCCATGCCAATCAATGCGTTTTTCTTTCTCTTACCAGGGTTAAAAAATTCCCGGATATTGGATACAATGTAAATGTCGCGATAAAGATCGACACGGTCTCTGAAATTGGGCCCGGCATATACAAGCAAGAGGTCTCCAGGACTAATTCTTATTTCTCCTATCTTTCCGCTCAGTTTCTCACCATTTCTGTGTATTGCAACTATCGCAGCATCATACCTGTTTCTAAAGTCGGTGTCTTTTACCTTTTTCCCTACCAGGCTCGAGCCATTGCTGATAACGGCTTCCATTACATCAATCTGGCCGTTAGTGTCGTTTATCGAAGAATCAGGTAAAACGAGTTCCTGCCCAGATTTAACCAGTTCGACGATGTCGGTTGTGTTTCCTGCGAAGATTAAAGTGTCGCTTCTTTCAATGATCTCAGTTGGCTCTACCGGAGAAATGGTTGTGGACTTTCTCACAATCTCGACCAGATATACTCCCTTCAGGTTTCTCAACCCGGCATCCTTGATGCTTTTATTGGCGAGATTAGAAAGTGGGCTGAGCGTGGTTTCTACCAGGTATTCCCGCTTGTTCTTTTTAAATTCTTCAAGTAGATCTTTATGATCAGGTAATAACCTTTTTCCAAACAGCAACATAAAGACGATAAAGGTGATGGTAACGCTTAGTCCGAGGATAAATAAATTAAAGGTATCTAAACCGGGTAAACCCACATCGGTAATAAAACCATTTAGTACCAGTGTCGTAGAGGTGCCTATCAAAGTAATCATCCCTCCGCATATGGTAGCGAAGGAGAGGGGAATGAGCAACTTGGATGGTGATATATTTTTTTTCTTGCCCCAATTGGATACATAAGGTGTCATTGCTGCCACTACCGGGGTGTTGTTCATGAATGAGGAAATGAAGGACACCTGGGCCATCATAAGTAATAGAAAGGAGCGATAACTTTTTGCTGATCGAAATATTTTGTCGAAAAGCCGCTCAATGTTGAAGTTTTTCCTAATTCCTGCTGTAAGCAATATCAGCAGTATAATACTTGCAATGGAGGGATTAGAAAAGCCGCGAAGCAGCTCCTCGGTAGACAATATTCCGACGATGACAAACAATATTACTGCTCCTAAAAACCCAACAGGTGGACGTACCCATTCTTTATAGATACATAAAAAAGCAATAAAAATGGTTAAGATAACGAGGTAAGCATCATAAGGTGCCGGAATCATAGGACTAATTTTGGAGAAATATCTTAAGTTGGGTGTTAAAATCCATGATAAGCAGTTGATCTTTTGAAAGAAACGTCGGAGGTTTCTTATCAGGCAACGTCCGTTTTAAATTTTCTATTAATAGGGGCAAATTTATAGATTTTTTTCAAAAGAGAACCAAGATGAAGCTATTATCATTCAATATTGCCCCCGTATTTTAAGAAGTGGTCAAATCCATCTAACTTTGCATGATGCAAGAATTAAATTTGCCAAATTTTGATCTTGATGTACACCAGAAAGATGGAGTTGCCACTATTTTCGATGTTTTGCGCAAAAAACATGTGGTGCTTACACCCGAAGAATGGGTGAGACAGAATTTTGTACACTTCCTAATTCATCATTTAAAGTATCCAAAAAGTCTCATTAAACTCGAACGAGGGCATGCGTTCAATACGATGAAGAAACGAAGTGACATTATAGTTTTCGACAGGGGCGGAGGTGCTTTTATGTTGATTGAATGCAAAGCGAGCCATATAAAAATAGAACAAAAAGTGTTTGTGCAGGCATCGGTGTATAATAAAACTGTAAAAGCAAAATATCTGGTGGTTACTAACGGTCTGGAGCATTTCTGTTGCAGCATTGATCAAGAGCGTAATTCATATAGCTTCCTGGACCAACTCCCTGAATTTGGTGCTTAGTTATAGAAGGCCGGATCCTACTGTTCCGACCTTTACAACTCAGGGTTAATTCAAATACGACGCAACATCTGTGTAAGGGAAGCCAAAAGCTTCTGCCACATTTTTATAGACGATCTCACCTTTTATGATATTCAATCCCAGCTTCAATTCCGCGTTGTCCACACAAGCTTTTTTCCATCCTTTGTTGGCAAGTTGTATGGCATAAGGTAAGGTGGCATTGGTCAATGCTAGCGTAGATGTGTAGGGTACGGCGCCTGGCATATTGGCTACGCAATAATGCACTACCCCATCTATTACAAAAACGGGATCCTGATGGGTAGTGGGTTTGCACGTTTCTATGCATCCGCCCTGATCTACGGCTACATCTACTATTACTGTTCCCGGTCGCATATCTTTCAGCATATCTTTGGTAATCAGATTAGGGGCTTTCGCTCCAGGTATTAACACTGCTCCCACGATCAGGTCGTGCGTCCTTATCAGTTCCCGGATGTTTGTTTCATGGGAAATAAGAGTGGTCACGTTAGCGGGCATAATATCACTCAGGTATCTTAGTCTTTGCAGGTTCACATCCAGGATAGTCACCTGCGCCCCGAGCCCTGCCGCCATTTTTGCAGCCTGCATACCCACTATTCCACCGCCCAGGATTAGTACTTTTCCCGGAGGAACACCCGGAACCCCGCCCAGCAAGATGCCACGTCCTTTGGACGGTTTCTCCAGATATTTCGCACCTTGTTGCACGGCCATCCTGCCAGCCACTTCCGACATGGGAACCAATAAGGGAAGGCTACGGTCGGCTTTTTCTACTGTTTCATACGCAAGACAAATGGCTTTACGTGCCATCATTGCTTCTGCAAGTGGTTGGTAAGAAGCAAAATGAAAATAAGTAAAGAGCAACTGGTTTTCTTTAATTAATGTGTATTCCGGTTCAATCGGCTCTTTTACCTTAATGATCATTTCAGCAATGTCATAAGTTTCTTCAATTGAATTTAATAAGGTCGCTCCTGCCTCGCAGTATTGCTGATCGGGAAAGCCGCTTCCTTCGCCAGCTTTGGTTTGAACATAGATTTTATGCCCATTTTTTGCCAGTTCAAGCGCACCGGCTGGGGTCAGGGCTACCCTGTTTTCATTGTTTTTGATTTCCTTAGGAACACCTATAATCATCGGGATAAATTTGAATTGTTTCCGTTGAGTTTCAATATATTACTATAACAAATATAAGAAGGCTCACAAAAAATATATTGCCATTGCCAATATATTTCCAAGGGAAATTTTTAGCCGGATCTGCTGGTGAAAGTGGCCGCCTGGAAAGCAATTGGTAACGGAGACAATATTTTAGGGTGTTGGAGGGAGGCGATGCTATATATTCACAAATGCTTGATGATTCTATTCCTGCTCCTCAAAAAAATAAATCCCTTCAAGCACAGAAGGTTGAAGGGATTTATAGTCGACTAATACCGATCCGAGCAGGCTCCGGACATGCCTAAAATTGATATCCTGTAGCATTTTCTTTTAAAATACTCTTGTTAGTCAAACTCTCCACTATTTCTGCACTGACCTTAATTTTGGTTTCAGGGGCAGCTAAATCGTTAGATAGAATAGTCGCAGTCACGCTTTTTGTGCCGGTTTGGGTGGGACTGTAAAGAAGTTTCAAGCGAACCGTTTTTCCGGGTTGTACCAGGTTGGTGGAGCCTGAAGCAAAATTTATGCAATTACAACTTGCATTGAGGTCTGAAATTACCAGGTTCTTTTTCCCATTGTTGGTGATGGCTACGTCAAAAGGCACTATCTGGCCTATTTCCACTTTGCCAAGATTTATATCTGATTTTTCAACGGTTAGTTTGGCTGAACTTTCTAATTCTTCCTTGGAATAAACAACCTGCGCCTGGCTTACCGGAACTACGTTTCCTTTGATAAATACCCGTGTTGTTCCTGGATTTGCATTAGACGTGATGGTAATGCTTTTATTAAATGCCCCGGGGCGGTTGGAGCTATTGTAAGACGCGGAAATAACGCCTGTTTTCCCTGGTAAAACAGGCTCTTTTGTCCAGAAAGGAGTGGTGCATCCACATGAAGCCTGAACTTTGCTCAGAACCAAAGGAGCCGTTCCCGTGTTTCTAAAGACAAATTCATGGGTGGCCTGCGTGCCTTCCGCTACTTTACCGAAGTCAAATTCAGTTTCTTCAAAGGAGATTACCGCCTGAGATAAGCCTGGGTGTGCAATAACAATACAAAAAATTAAAAGGAATAAAATTTTATAAAGCTTCATTTCAACTATTTAAAATCGGGTAAATAATAATTGAACAAATATAACCTATTGAAATATTCTAAAAGTAATAATTAAATAAAACTTATTACATAAGCAAAGCAATATGTCTGGATTTGATAGATTCATGATTTTAGGCTATTTTTGTTTACATCCCTTGAAGAGTTGTAGTGTGAGGCGCATTTTTTAAAAAGAGATTAATACAAGAACAGTGAATTCAACAAACACTTTATTAAATACTGAAATAGCTACTGATGAGGTTCTAAAGGATTATAGAATTGCATGCGAGAGTAGAGAGGCCAGCCTGTTGGGCAGAAAAGAGGTGTTTATGGGCAAGGCGAAGTTTGGTATATTTGGCGATGGCAAGGAAATCGCGCAGATAGCAATGGCCAAAGTATTCAAGAAAGGTGACTTCAGGTCGGGCTACTACAGAGACCAGACGTTTATGCTGGCCATCGGAGAGTTGACTTTGCAACAGTTTTTTGCACAACTTTATGCGCATACGGATATAGAGGCTGATCCGGCTTCTGCAGGAAGGTTAATGAATGGTCATTTTGCCACCAGAATGCTGGATGAAAAAGGAAATTTCAAAAAACTGGCTTTAGAAAATAATTCAGCTTCTGACATATCACCTACCGCTGCTCAAATTCCACGGCTGGTAGGTTTGGCATATGCTTCCCGTCTATTTAGAAATAATCCGGAATTGGCCGAACTAAAAGATTTTTCTGATAATGGAAATGAAGTTGCATTTGGAACCATTGGCAATGCCTCTACCTCCGAGGGTTTGTTTTTAGAAGCAATTAATGCCGCCGGTGTGCTACAAATTCCCATGATGGTTTCGATCTGGGATGACGGATATGGGATTTCAGTACCTAATGAATATCATACCACGAAAGCTGACATATCTAAAGTCTTGAGTGGTTTTCAGCGCGAGGCTGATGAGGAAGGTTTTGAGATTTTCAGAGTGAAGGGCTGGGATTACGAAGCGCTGTGTAGAACCTACGAAAAAGCAGTGAAGATTTGCAGGGAAGAACACGTTCCTGTGATGATCCATGTGCTGGAAATGACGCAACCACAGGGACATTCTACTTCGGGATCGCATGAGCGGTATAAGAGCCGCGAAAGATTGGAGTGGGAAGCAGCTTATGACTGCAATAAAAAAATGAGGGAGTTTATCCTTGAAAGCGGAATAGCTTCTTCTGAAACGCTTGATGACATTGAGAAAGCAGCTAAATTAACTGCCAGAAAAGCCAAAGACGCCGCATGGAAAGCTTTTAATGAGTCCATGAGAGATGATTATGAAGCGGCCCTTGAATTAATAGAAAAAGCTGCCAGTGAATCCTCTCAGAATAAGAAGCTGAACAATATATATGAGGGACTGAAAAATGCACTTAATCCCATAAGACTGGATTCATTGAAAGCTGTTAAAAAAGCCCTTCGTGCTATGAGAACTGAAAGTGGGGAGGCAAAGCTAGCGCTTCAGCAGTGGCACGCAAGGGTGAGTAAGGAAAATGAGGGCAGATACAATTCTCACCTCTATAGTGAATCATCGGAGGCTGCCCTAAAAATACCCGAAGTAAAGCCGGTTTATACCGGGTCTGAGGAGCATGTTGATGGGAGGGAAGTTCTGCAGGCATGTTTTGACGCAGCTTTAAAAAGAGATGTCCGGGTGTTTGCTTTTGGAGAAGATGTAGGGAAAATAGGTGACGTAAACCAGGCTTTTGCGGGGTTACAGGCAAAATACGGAGAGCTTAGGGTTACGGATACCGGAATCAGAGAGGTTACCATTATTGGTCAGGGAGTTGGTGCTGCCTTAAGAGGTCTCAGGCCTATCGCGGAAATCCAGTATCTTGACTATCTGATCTATGCTTTACAGACCCTTTCGGACGACCTGGCAAGCCTGCAATATAGAACAAAAGGTGGACAAAAGGCGCCCCTGATTATCAGAACCCGCGGTCACCGGCTGGAGGGTGTCTGGCATTCGGGATCACCCATGGGAATGATTTTGCATAGTTTAAGAGGTATCTATTTGCTGGTGCCCAGAAATATGGTGCAGGCGGCAGGAATGTACAATACCATGTTAAAATCTGACGATGCGGCACTGATAGTGGAAAGCCTAAATGGCTACCGATTGAAAGAACAGATTCCCGGAAATATCGGAGAATTTACCGTACCCTTAGGCATCCCGGAAATATTGCGGGAAGGTACTGATGTGACAATCGTGACCTATGGCTCTATGTGTAGAATTGTGATGAAAGCGGCAGAGCAGTTAAATAAAGTGAGCATTAGCTGCGAAGTGATAGATGTTCAAACGCTTCTTCCTTTCGACATCAACCAAACGATAGTGGAGTCGGTTAAAAAAACCAGTAGGGTGGTTTTTGCAGATGAAGACGTACCGGGTGGAGGAACGGGATACATGATGCAGGAGGTAATCGAAAAACAGGGAGCTTATTTCTATCTGGACTCCAAACCTGTTACTATTTC
>CAZHZR010000162.1:0-6909 GCA_964537095.1 uncultured Roseivirgaceae bacterium | reverse complement strand
GAATTATTTTTGGTTTCCACCTTCAAGAAATATTCTGTGGAACGATTCAGTTTAAGTTTAGAAACATCAAACTGTGCCACATTTTCTGCTTTTGACACCTTAACAGTACCTAAAACCACTTTTCTTCCGTACTGATCAACTAAAGTAACTTTTACGCCACCATAGAATTTGGCAGGGAATCGTAAAGAAATTACATCGTCGAATGGGTTCGGGAAAGCTACGATTTCTGTAGACTCCTGAGCGTCCACAACTTCGAACGAAATGGTTTTTCCTTCAGCAGCAACACCATTTACACTTGGAACCGCTGTCAAAGAATAACTTCTTTCCAACGGTGTGACGCCCATAAAATCACCGCCTTTGTCTCCAAACACCGAGTATGGGGCTCTGTTGTCTGTTCTGGATCTGCTCTTATTACCACTACTTAAAGTAAACATAACACTCGTCACAGAGTCATCTGTATCGGCGATTACATTTAAGTTGTCCGTAGGCAAACCAGCTAAATCTATCACATCTCCGTCTTCAATGGTTCCAATTAAAGAATTGTCATCAGCGTTAATCAACAGGAATTCAGTAATCAAATCTACTGATGAAGAATCTCCCTCTACCGTTAATGAAACTGGAACTATAACTTCAGCATTTTCAAAGTCGCTGTTGGATATCACCAATTCTGCAAAATAATCACCAGGTTCCAAGCCTGATGCGTCGAAATTCAGGCTAATCATAGATGATCCTCCAGCCTCTACAGTATCAGCATCAGGACTAACTGTTAACCACGATGCTGACTCATTTCCTACCACATTCATTACAAAATGAATATCATCATATCCAAATTCAATCATAGGGGTTGGTACTGAAGCGCCGCAACCAGGCATAGACATATAGCTGGGATCGGTTTCACCTGCATTGTTACTACCTATAAAGAGGCTGTTAGGTCCTGCGCCACCATCTGGAGTAAGCAGTTCAACCACGAGGGTAGTACCTGAGAAAGCCGTGGCGCTCACAGGAACGGAAGCGATCGAAAGCGACTGGTCAGGAAGTGAATAAAGCGTAGAGCCTATCAAAGTCAAAGGAGCACCAGGAAAATCTCCGTTTGTGGTATATAATCGAATGATGACCGGCTGACCTTCTTCTGATCCGCTGGTAGCGATCTGTACACCAAATTGAACGGAATCGACTCTAAAGTTTCCTGTAATTCCAAATTCTTCGAGATCAAACGCTCTCCAATAACTATTATCTGCATGCGATCTTGTGGCACCGGTTCCTCTTCCGCATTGTAAAGAATTGCCGGCGAGTACTTCCTGGCTTACGGAATGGGTCAACACAACACTGCCGGGATTCACATCAAGCGGCGCAACAAATTTACTTACTCCTTGCTGACCAAGCATTCTATCGATACTGGCTGCTGCTTTAGTAACGGCATCACCTTGTAAGGAAGATCGTGTTCTTAAAAAGTCTTCTACTTCAGAAGCATCTGCAGCGCCGATCCTGATTCCTAAATTGTAAGTCAGATCAATATCTCCTGAATTTTCAACCACTAAGCTTCTTGTACTCATTTCACCTACCTGCAACATTTCATGAATAGCTTCTGGGCTAACAGAAATTATTGCTCTGGATGGCTCGTTTTGCCCACTCAATACCAACGCAAATGGCTGCTGACCTGAAGTCAAAGAACCTTTATGCGTTACAGTAACTGTATAAGTTCCTGCAGGGGCATCAGCAATGAATATTTTTTCCACGTTATCTCTGAAATTATCACCTGTGCTTGCCGCTCCTGTTGGATTTGCCGGATCCAGAATCCAAGGCTCAAAAGTCATAGAAGCATTCGAAATTCTGAGGTCAAGATCATTTACAAGTCTCAGTGTAGGATCATCCAATACTGGAAGGTCCTCGCTCACTTCTCCAGGTACATCCGTCCAGCTAATAGTACCCACCAAAGGCTTTGAGCCATCATATTCGAATTCGAAGGTGTAGGTGGCACCATCTTCAAGTACCTCTTCTTTAATATAGGATGCCACATTGTTTTGCGAAATAACTTCAGCAGCTCTTTCTGCATTCAATAAACCATGTCCAAACATATAATCCGGACCTGGATTTTGGCCTGCCTCATCTGCCGTGTGAAGCGCGAGGCCTTTCAGTGTGGCGGCGGTCATAAAAGCACCGTTCAGATTATTGTAATGCTCCTGAAGCAGCATTAACGAACCCGTTGCATTGGGCGCAGACATAGAGGTTCCACTGGAAGTGCCATAAGTAGTATTGTTGGCGGCTGCAGTGGCAGAAAACAAACTTACTCCGTTGGCAACAATATCCGGCTTTATCCTTCCGTCATCTGTAGGTCCCCAAGCGCTGAAAGAGCTCATTACGACATCAGTTCTGTTTGAATAACCAGCGGCAATATCATCAACAGCACCTACTGTCAGAATATTTTTTGCTGTGGCCTGATCTCCTAAAACATCAAAGCCATCCGGTCCGCCATCAAGATTTCTTGTTGCGGTAGATAATGCCCAATCATCGGCGACAGGGTCAAAATACCAGTGCTCGGTACCTGGAGCAGGCCCTTCCAATCTGTCGTTTCCAGCAGATTTCACGATGAGGTAGGAGGGAGCATCATAGGCAATAAGGTCCCATGTCTGTGAATTTTCGTTGTAGTAGCCAAAGCGATGGTCTTCCACTTCACTTACTTCCACAGCACCAAACCATACGTATCTGCCATCACCAAAGAAGTTGTTGTACCATCCAGTGATAAAACCATAGGAATGGTTGGACAAAAGAAGGCCATTTGCTCCCGCAGCAGCCATTTCTGCTTCCGCGTTGTCAGATGTATAGGCATGAAGCAATGCTTCCGTAGCCATTCCTCTTGCAGCAGGGTTGATACCAGCCGCAATTAAGGTGCCGCCTACATGGTTGGCATGATCAGAAAAAGCGGGATTGCCACTGTTCTCAATCTGCGTAGCACGCCCTTCAAACTCAACGTGGGTCACTCGCGTTCTGCCAACTTCCCACATTCCGATGGTAAGGCTATCACCGGTAAGGTTTAAACCCGCAGTGCCGCCTTCCTGGATCTTGTTGGTGGAAGTAGTAATAGCCGCATCAAGATTATTGGAAGAAACATAGAGGGGTTGATCAAACTGGTTTACACCATAGAGATAAACCAGGGCACCGCTCTCCAGCTTTTTCTCCACCGGCCAGCCCTTTGCTTTTGCCAGCCTCAAGGCTCTGGCAAAATTCTGTTGGTACTGACCTCCAAGCCGTTGCTGTAATTGTTTTAATTGATCCACCTTCGCGGAACTGACAATTTTTGCTCTTTGAGCAGCATTCTGCCCGATCGCCTGGAAGGTAAACAGGCAGGAAGCGAGCAAAAGCATTAAAAATTTTGGTTTTAGTTTCATCATAAGTAATGGTTAATTAAGGGTTAAAAAAATAATTGTAATTGTGGAATTGCTTTGATATAATAAGGCACTGGCGCTCTCCGAAAAAAATGAACGCGGCAGTTATAGCGGATGAAAATGAGCATCAGTATAATTTGTCATAGCTGAAAATGTTCAAACCTGAATGCATGTAATATGACATTCAAAAACGAAACTCCAAAAATATGTTAAATCCAATTAATACCAATAAAAAGATAATTAGATTCGCGATATGGTGATAAATATAGATATTAAAATCACAAATAAAAATTATATTTATGTAGGATTTCAATTAAAAAAGAAGAAAAATAAGTAGGTGTTTAAACAATAATTTTATGGGTGCAAGTCTTCAGCGACATCAGCGTTCGGTCAGGACATCAATATTGACGCGCTTATGTTGATCGGAAGCCGCAGAGGCTGAGGTTCAATCGATTTCAAAAATCAATGGTCAATTGGCCTCCTGTTGAGATGAAATTTGAATAGGAAATTCCCAGCAGCCGGACACCCTTGTAAGGCGGATTAAATTCTTGCAATAATTCCTGCAGTATTTTTACTACCTCGCCTTTATGAACCACAGGAATAGTTTTCGTTCTACTACGGGTGACAATTTCGAAATCACTGTACTTAATTTTTAAAGTGACCGTCTTTGGAAACATACCTGCCTTTTCTGCCCGAAGATCAACTTTTTCCAGTATAACTTTCAGAGCCTCAAACAATTGCTGCTGGGTATATAAATCTTTGGAAAAGGTGTTTTCGGCACCTATTGATTTCCTGATGCGGTTGGGATTTACGCTTCTTTCATCGATACCCCGTGATATATGGTAGTAATAGCGGCCTGCTTTGCCAAAATGCCGCACAAGCGTCTCCAGTTCCTGTTTTCGCAGACCTTCTCCGTTAAAAATAAGGAGTCGTTTCATTTTTTCAGCGGTTACCTTTCCTATTCCGTGAAATTTTTCAATGGGCAGTTTTGCTATGAAAGCCTGCGCCTTGTCAGGATGTATCAAGGTAAGCCCGTCCGGTTTGTGGATAGCAGAAGCGGTTTTGGCTAAAAATTTATTATACGATACGCCAGCCGATGCTGTTAAATCTGTTGTTTGGAGAATTGCCTTTTTAATTTCTCTTGCCACCAGAACGGCAGATTGGATATGCTTTTTGTTGGTAGTGACATCCAGGTAAGCTTCGTCTAGTGACAAGGGCTCTACGAGATCGGTAAATTCATAAAAAATATTTCTTATCTGATTGGAGACAGCTTTGTAGACTTCAAATCTGGGTCTGGTAAAAATCAGGTCTGGACATTTCCTTTTTGCTATGCTGGATGGCATTGCTGAATAAACACCAAACTTTCGTGCTTCATAGCTGGCGGCGGCAACCACACCCCGTTCGCCATCACCACCCACAGCCAGCGGCTTGCCTCTTAAATCAGGAAAATCACGCTGTTCAACAGACGCAAAAAAGGCATCCATGTCAACATGAATTATTTTATTGGTGTTTTCCATGAAAGGCAACCGATTTTTTGTAAAATTAAATGAAATAATGCTCTGGTTCTTGCATAAAGTCAGGGAATTATCTTTATGATGATTTTTAAACAACAAAGCACGACGAAGTCGTTATTAGATATTTGATTTCGAGTGCTCTGTGACAAAAATTGGGAGTTGAGGTTTACACGTGGAAACATTAGATTTGGCTTTTGGCCGACTCGTATCTATGCCCCATGCTTGCGGGAATGAATTGCACATGAATCAAAAGGAAATTGCGCTGGCAGGTGTACAGGAAGGTCTGATTTTTTAAATGAAGCATATGATGAACATAAAAAATATCAGTGAAGGCAATATAAAACCAAATGAGCTCTGGATGGGAAGAAAAGTCAAAAGCCGGCACAATTGGAAAATATATCACCTGTAAACTTGTGAGTGTCCTTTAACAGAATTTATTTTTTGCAATTTTTTTGGTAATTTGTGGGTTATTGAATAGGACAATGGTTCTTTTAAAAGACTTCATGTTCTACTTCAATAGTTCTGATCAAATTCAACAACTTTACTTCGTACCGCATGCAGTGTAGCATTTCTAAGATGCTTCTTCTCTTATTTGTTTTTATGTTCAGTGAGAGGGTAATCGCATTTCCGACCGACTCTACTATACAGGACATGCCTCACATCAGCGAATCAGCTTTGATATTATCGCAATACCTGCAATTTGCCAGTGTTACAGGAAACGAGCTTGATGCCGGCAAGTTTCTGGCAGGCTATTGTGCCGACAAAGGCCTGGAGATGGAATATTTTTCTACCAAAGAGGACAGTTATAATTTTGCGGCATCAATATACCCGCTCAATTTGAGCAAGCCCAACATTATATTGTTGCATCATATCGATGTGGTTCCTTCGGGAAACACACTCTTATGGGAGCATCCGCCTTACTCTGGAAAAATAGACGGGGGCTATGTTTGGGGAAGAGGCGCTTTAGACGCCAAAGGATTGGGCATTATGCAGTTAGGGGCAATCCTGGAAATAAAGAAACAAGCTGATACCGTTGACTTTCCTTTTAATGTGACGCTGCTTAGTGTTTCCGGAGAGGAAACAGGGGGGGCGAAAGGTTCGGCTATCATAGTAAAGCATTTTCTCAAGTATCTCAATCCGGTGGTAGTTTTCGGCGAGGGTGGCTCCGGCATGCAAGGGGCCATTGGTTCAGATCCGGATCTGAGTGTTTATGGTATCTCCATCGCTGAAAAGAAATCTATGTGGTTAAAATTGGAACTTCAACAAATTACCTATGGCCATGGCGCGACGCCTGCTCCCGAATATGCAAATAAATCGATGATAGAAGCGCTAAACCGCATCAATACCCGAAAGCTGCGGCTAGAATTTGACAGGAGCAACCGGCTTATGTTCAGGCGATATGGAAAAGTTGAAGGCGGCATCCGGGGATTTTTCATTTCTAAAATAAATTGGGCAATATTATCGCCTTTTGTGAAGTCATACCTGAGAAAAAATCCTCTTTACAAAGCCCTGGTGACTAACACCATCACCATCACCAATATCTCGAGCCCGCCGGGGCCACCAAATAAAATATCAAACTCGTCCAGTGCAGTTTTAGATTGTCGGATTTTACCCGGCACTAGCAAGAAGGCATTCTTGAGATACCTCACCAATTTAATTGACGATGAAAACATCAAGATTAGTGTCATAAATGAAAGTATCGCTGGCGGTGTATCCAAGCCAGACATTTTCTTTGATGTGATGGAAGAAGCCATCAAAGCCTTTGATCCGGATGCAGAAGTTATACCCATTCTGTTTCCGGCTACTACCGACAATAGTTACTTCAGGAGGTACGATGTGCCCACCTATGGCTTAATTCCAGCTGTTATGACGACAGAACTGATCGCAAGCATTCACAGCGTAAATGAAAGAATAAGTCTGGAAATGCTGGATACAGGAGTGGCCATTTATACGAACTTTCTCGATAAGATGTTGAAGGCTGACCTGGATGAGAAGGATTTAGAAAAGCTTGA
>CAZHZR010000161.1:0-7054 GCA_964537095.1 uncultured Roseivirgaceae bacterium | reverse complement strand
TAGGAATCAGGTCCATGCTTTCTTTCAAAATGTTTATTGATGAGCGCCTGCTTTAAGCGCGGCACGTCTTTATTAATTTGTTCCGTGAACAATGCCATCCTGGCGACTTCTTCCAAAACCGCACTGTTATAAACTGCCTTATCAGCCGTTTTTCCCCAGGTAAAGGGTGCATGATTTCCTACAAGGACCATTTCCATTTCCTCATAGCTGATCCCCTTTTCCTTGAAGTAATCCATGATTTGAAATCCGGTTTGATATTCATAGTCCCCCTTGATCATTTCATCGCTCATAGGTGGTGCACATGGAATATCCGCGGTATTGTGGTCGGCGTGAGTGGTTCCGTAAATCGGGATAGCACGTTGCGCTTGCGCCCAGGATGTTGCATAAGTAGAGTGGGTATGCACAATCCCTCCGATTTTCTCCCAATGCTTGTACAATACTGCATGCGTTTTGGTGTCAGACGAAGGGCGAAAGGCTCCATCAACGGTATTTCCATCAAAATCTACTATTACCATCTTTTCCGGCGAGAGGTCTTTATAGGGAACGCCGCTTGGCTTAATGGCAAATACCCCTTTTTCTCTATCCGCCACACTTACATTTCCAAAAGTAAATAACACAAGCCCCAATGCAGGCAATTGCATGTTCGCGTCATAAGCTGCCTGCCGGATATCCTGGAATTCGCTGCTGTTCATATTTTCAATTTATGCCTTTCTTTACATTTCTGGATTCTACAAAGCAGAAAACAGCATTATTTATTGTTGTATTGAATTAAGAAGCATCCGATTCCATACAGTCTCCCAGCGCCGAATATTTTTGATAACGATCGGTGTATAGCGCTACGCGGTCAGGATTGGGTAGATATTCTGCATCAAAACCCTGTCCCATGGCCTGCATGGCATCTTCAACTTTATCATAAATTCCGGCAACTGTTGCTGCAAACATGGCAGCTCCAATGGCACAGGTTTGCTCCGACTTGTGAATTCGAATGGGCATATCCATTACATCGGCCATCATCTGCATTATAAAAGGAGATTTTTTGGCAACTCCTCCAAGGCCTATGAGGCCTTTAACCGGAATACCCTGGTCTCGGAACCGATCTACAATCTTTTTAGCTCCAAAACAAGTACCTTCAGCCAATGCTCTAAAAATAGCTGGTGCTTCGGTACCTAAGTCAAGTCCTGCAATGGCTCCTTTTAGCATTTGGTTTGCGTCGGGCGTCCGGCGGCCATTTAGCCAATCCAGCGCATATTCCGTATCAATGGTAAGCACAATATTTTCTGCCTGCCGCGTGAGTTCGGGGATAATCTTATCGTCCATTTCGGCTAACAATGCCTCAGCGGTTTGGGAATCCACGACTTTTGACTGAGCAAGCAAGTTGTTGAGTGGCCACAATAATATTTTTCTGAACCAGGCGTAAGTATCTCCAAAGGCAGACTGCCCTGCTTCCAAACCAATCATTCCCGGAATAATAGACCCGGAAACCTGTCCGCAAATACCATTCACCATGGTATTCTCTACTTCTGCTACAGGTGCCACCAACATATCGCAGGTAGAAGTACCCATTACCTTGCTTAAATAATAGGGCTCAATTTGGCCGCCCACCGCGCCCATGTGAGCGTCAAATGCCCCGGCACCAATCACCACATCCGTTGTCAGGCCTAACTTTTCTGCCCATTCTTTACTTAAATTTCCTACGGATTGGTCTGCAGTGTATGTTTCTGAAAACAATCTGGAAGTAAACCCTTTAAGAAGCGGATCCAGAGAGCTAAAAAAGTCATCGGGGGGTAGTCCACCAAATTCTTCCGCCCAAAGGGACTTATGTCCGGCTGCACAACGGCCTCTTTTCATTTCTTTGATATCGCTGCCACCGGAAAGTAAAAATGGGATCCAGTCGCAGTGCTCCACCCAGGAATAACAAGCATCTTTCACCTTTTCGTCTACTCTTAATACATGAAGCAATTTGGCCCAAAACCACTCAGAAGAATAGATTCCGCCTACGTATTTCAAATAGTTTATCGCGTAATCGTTTGCGTGCCTGTTGATTTCATCTGCCTCTCTGATGCTGGTATGGTCTTTCCAAAGTACGAACATCGCGTTCGGATTCTCGGAAAACTCAGGCAAAAGTGAAAGCGGAACCCCTGCTCTATTGACTGCCACAGGAGTGGAACCTGTAGTGTCTACAGAAATACCTTTTACAGAAGCGGCGATTTCGCTCCCTCCGGCCTTTTCGACGCACTCTTTTATAGTCTTTTCAAGACCTTCTATATAATCCAGGGGATGTTGTCTAAACTGGTTCTGTGAAGGATCACAAAACAGGCCTTTTTTCCATCGGGGATAATAGTAAACAGACGATGCTATTTCTTCTCCGTTTGCGGTGTTTACAAGCACTGAACGCACCGAGTCCGTCCCGTAATCTACACCTATCACATATAAATTATTTCTCACAATAAGGCTTTTAAATTTAATGGTGTCAATTTAACACTTACATTTTTAAATCAAAAAATAAAGGGAAAATATATTTTAATACAGTTCATGATCCATAGCACAGAGAGCGTCAATTTCCCTTCGCGTCGAGACATGGTTATCATGACAAAATTTTATCAGGTTTAGGAATAAAGTTCAGGAATGCTTCGAAGTCTTCCAAATATTTACTTTGATCCAGGGAATAATAAAAGGCCCCTTTTCTGGAATTCTCCTTATCCTTTTCATTTTGCTTAATAAGGAGACCTGTTGATTGCAATTTCCTCACAAAGTTTCGCTTGTCGAAAGTAGTGTCGTACAAGCCCTCATAAAGCGCCTGCAAATGCGGAATTGTAAATTTCTCCGGCAGTAACTTGAAAAGGATAGGATGTGAGGCAGCTTTATAACGTAATTTCTCCAAAGCCATGTCAACCATTTGTTGATGGTCAAAGATGAGATTGGGCATATTGCGCAATAAAAACCACTCGGGACGATAATCTTCGCTCAACTGCTTTTCATATTTTTGAATATCGATAAGCGCAAAATAAGTGACTGCGAGCGTTCTTTCTACAGGGTCACGATCTGGCTTGCTAAAGACATGGAGCTGCTCCATATAGACATCTTCAAGACCGGTAAGCTGATGCAAAATCCTGTTTGCTGCTTCGTCCAAGCTTTCGTCAGACTGTAAAAAACCACCCATAAGGCTGTACTTATTTTTTTCGGGAGCAAAGCCACGTTGGATTAGAAGAATCCTATAATTTTCTCCGTCAAACCCAAATAATACGCAATCGACTGCGACGAGTAATCTTTTTTGTCCCTCGTATTTTTTCATCTTATATAATATAATAGCTCTTAGTCTGTGCGTTTATATCAAAATCTGCAATTATAGATTTTGCCGAAAATATTAAATATATTAAAATTATGTGGCCGGTTCAACAAAAGCATTTCACACCACAAACCAAGTAGTGGATCGGCCCTATATATTAACAGCCTAATCTATATAAAATTAAATTCACTCGTACGCCTCAACTCCTTATCAGATGTCGGAAGCGCTATAGCCAATGAAAATATGGTGGCTTTCTAACTTGTAATCAAAGCCTTAATTTCGGGGCTGTTATAATCATCTACAAAAAACAAGATGTTTGAATATTGAGAAAACTCCTCCCTGCTATGCATATTTGTGATGGCCACGGCCTGCATACCCGCATTCAAGGCAGCCTCTACTCCTTTGGGGGCATCTTCAAAAACTATACAAGCAGCGGGCTGTACTTTCAGTAGTTCGGCAGCTTTCAAATATGTTTCGGGATGCGGCTTGCTTTCCTTAACATCGTCAGCGCTCACGATGGCTTTGAAATACGGGCGGATATTGAGGTTATCCAAAACAAAATCAATGTTGAATGTAATAGCTGCCGAGCCAATAGCCATTTGAATGTTGTTGCGATCCGCAGCTTCTAAGTATTCTGTCAGTCCGGGTAATAATTTCAAATGCGGCTTAAATCGCTCCTGATATCTTATTTCTTTTTTTCGGGAAATTTCATCCATTTCCTGCAAAGGAAAATGATTCGGCCCGAAAATCCGGTTCAATAATTCGTGGTTCTTACCATACATATGACCTCTCACTGCTTCCAGACTCATTTCCTTCCCTAAGTCCTTGTTGATAATCTCATGCCACACTTCCAAATGGAAATGCATATCATCGATCATCGTACCATTCAGATCAAATAAAAAAGCCTCTGCCTTCATAAACGTTATTATCTTTTAACCGAATTATATCGCACCGAAAATTGAAATCACATGCTGCTCGTGCGAGACAAATGTACAATGCGGGTGTATATTATACAATTAATTACATTTTCAATTTACCTCCTTCATAGACAATATAAAACACTGGCATGATACTGCCTTTAGACTTACCAAAAATGGTATAATATTTGATTGTAAATAATTATCAAATGAAGGGTTTTTACCGAGAGGAAGAATGAAAATCAGACTAAATCATGCGTAAAAAATTGGCGCAAACAATCCTCCATTAACTTGTAGCACTCGTGGGCATGCCGCATTCCTGCGATGGGTGCTTTTAAATATTTTAATTTTAGCCTCCAACCATTTAAGGAAACAGCGTGTCATATATATGACGACAAATACTGTTAGTTCATTTGTTTTTGGTACATTATTTATATTAACATTAATTACAAAACCATTTTACATCATGAAAAAATTGTTAAAGAATAAGCTTTCTTTTAAAACCATTCAACTATTTTTATTGGCTATTATCACCGTTGCGATGACAAGTTGTCTGGATGACGACAATGGCACCGTAATACCTCGAACACCAACGGCTTTTGTCACGCTATATCATGGCGCTCCGGGTTTGACCGATGTGGATGTTTATGCGGATGCGAACAAGGTTCCGTTTGGCGGATCTCTGAAATACAGTGACTTTAGTGGATATAAGTCGTTTTACCCAGGTGAGCGAGATTTGAAAGTAACGCCTTACAATGCTGCAAATTCCTTAACGGATACTACGGTTAATCTAAAAGCTGATTCGTTATACTCTTTATTTATAACAGGTGGAGATGCAAATGCCGTAGATATGCTATTCGTAGAAGACAACATTCCTAACGAGGCAGCTGGCAAGGCTTTAGTTCGCGTGGTTCATTTGTCGCCGGATGCGCCTGCTTTCAATCTGGTAAAGGATACCGTCAACAGCACAGCACTGTTTGAGGATGTTGCGTACCAGACAGTCTCTGGGTTTAAGCAGATTGACGCTGGCAAAATCACTTTTAACGCTTTATCAACCGCAGATGATGAACTGCTGACTACTGTCTCCAACTTTGATTTCGTAGAAAAAAGGGTGTATACTATTATCATCAGAGGTTTCAGTAACCCGCCAGCCGGCAATACCAATAGGCTGAGCGTTCAGGTTCAACCTTATTTCTTTAGCTACTAGAAATAAAGATCTGCTAAATTTAAAAGAGACTGCCTTTACGGGCAGTCTCTTTTTTTGATCCGATCTGAAGCCACCTGGAAACTATGGATTCTTAACCGCGCTTTGCTTTGCATTACTTTTGATGCTCTGTCTGTTTTCCATAAACTGGGGCTGTCTTTTAACTGCTCCCAACGTCTTTTTCTATCGCAGTGCAAGACTTTTGTGTTGGATTGTTTCACTCTTTTCACCCCCACGCGCTCCAACGCTCCTGTTATAGTGTCCTGTCAGGGGACAGGACACGGAATGGGGACAATAGGAATGAATCTGCCTGTCTAAATTATTTTACCGAAAACTTATAGGCTGTTTGGGTAGAATAAGTTTCTCCAGGAGCCAGTTCAACGGAAGGAAAGTTAGGCTGATTTGGCGAATCAGGGAAGTGCTGCGTTTCAAGGCACAATCCGAAACGCTGGTCATATTTTACACCCTTGCCCGTCAACCTACCATTCAAGAAATTGCCAGAATAGAATTGAATGCCCGGTTCGGTTGTAAATACTTCCATAAATCTACCACTTACGGAGTCGAGAACAGTAGCTGCAAGCCTCATTTCTCCAGCTTCACCATTCAATACCCAGTTATGGTCATATCCCTGGCCATATTTTATTTGAGGATTGTCGTCATTGATTCTTTTTCCAACTGCCACAGGCTCTGTAAAATCAAAAGGAGTACCTTTAACGGGCTGGATCTCGCCAGTAGGGATTAGCGTCTGATCTACAGGTGTGAAAGAATCCGCATTGATCATCACCTTGTGATCCAGAATATCGCGCTTTGCATTCCCTGAGAGGTTGAAATATGCGTGGTTGGTGAGGTTCACTACGGTTTTCTTATCTGTCGAAGCTTCGTAAGCAATTTTAAGTTCGTTATCGTTGTTCAAAGTATAAGTCACATCCACTGTTAAATTTCCTGGATAGCCCTCTTCCATGTCTTTGCTTACATAACGCAACTTTACGCCTACTTCATTTTCTGTCTGGAACTCTTCTGCTTCCCAAACCACCTTATCGAAACCTTTTCGTCCGCCATGCAATTGGTTGGGGCCGTTATTTGCCGTTAGTTTATATTCTGCGCCATCGATTGTGAATTTAGCACCTCCGATTCTATTGCCAAACCTTCCGATTAATGCTCCAAAAAACGGATTTTCAGTCAGGTAAGTTTGGCTTGTGTAACCTTCAAGATCATCAAAACCCAGGGTTACATCTTCCATATTTCCATCTTTGTCAGGAACTATTATTTTGGTAATGGTTCCGCCATAGTTGGTGATGCTTAGCTCCATATCGTTTGCATTGGTAAGGGTGAAAAGGCTCACCGTTGTATCGCCAAGTTTACCAAAATCAGACTTTTTCACTTTCATATCGGATTCTTTTTGTTCTGTTATATCAGTTTCTGAATTTTCCTCAGCGGATTTGTCGGAGCTGCCAGAACAGGCGGCACTCCCCATTAAAAAAGCCAACAGGCAGTAGCTTGTCAGCCTCTGAAAATAGTTAAAGTATTTCATAAAGTTTAGGTTGTTAATGAATCGGTTAAATAAAGAGTCAATTTAACAGAATTAATCTATATCAATCGATTTAAAGGTAAAAAATTTAAAGAAAACGTTTTCATTAGGTGATTAAC
>CAZHZR010000160.1:0-7074 GCA_964537095.1 uncultured Roseivirgaceae bacterium | reverse complement strand
TTCCCAAACATGTTCATATTTGGCATCTTCATCTTTCCAGGCCCCATCTTGTTCATGGTTTTCATCATCTTTCGCATGTCGCCAAATTGTTTGATGAGGTTGTTCACGTCCTGAACGGTGGTGCCGCTACCATCTGCGATTCTCTTCTTTCTACTTCCATTGATGATTTCAGGCGTATTTCTTTCAGCAGGCGTCATCGACTTTATAATCGCCTCAATGGGTTTAAAAGAATCATCATCCAGATCAATGTCCTTCAGGGCTTTGCCCATCCCCGGAAGCATTCCAATCAGGTCCTTTATATTTCCCATCTTCTTTATCTGCTCCAGCTGAGAAAGGAAATCGTCAAAGTTGAACTGATTCTTGCGGATCTTTTTGTTAATCCTCCTGGCTTCGTCTTCATCAAATGTTTGCTGGGCTCTTTCTACCAAAGATACAACGTCACCCATCCCTAAAATTCTTTGCGCCATCCTATCAGGGTGGAAAACGTCGATGTTTTCCATCTTCTCTCCTGCGCTTATGAATTTAATTGGCTTTTCTACTACAGTCCGGATCGACAAAGCAGCTCCTCCCCTCGTGTCTCCATCCAACTTCGTCAATACTACCCCGTCAAAATTGAGTTGTTCATTGAATGCCTTCGCTGTATTTACAGCGTCCTGACCAGTCATAGAATCAACCACGAACAATGTTTCAGAAGGATTCATAGCTTTCTTTAAAGCTGCGATTTCCTTCATCATTTGTTCATCTACGGCAAGCCTGCCCGCCGTATCTATAATTACAATTTTTTTGTTATTGTCTTTTGCAAACTTTAAAGCATTGCTAGCTATCTGGACAGCATCTTTGTTTTCAGGCTCCGCATACACCTCTACCCCAATTTGCTCTCCTAAAACCTTCAACTGGTCAATGGCTGCCGGCCGGTAAATATCGCAGGCAGTTAACAAAACACTCTTGCCTTGCTTTTTTAAATAACTGGCTAACTTTCCTGAAAATGTAGTTTTTCCGGAACCCTGAAGTCCGGCAATCAAAATAATAGCGGGATCCCCCTTGATATTGATATCGGCCTTGGTGCCCCCCATCAACTTGGTTAGCTCCTCATTGGTAATCTTTACCAATAATTGACCGGGAGATACCGCTGCCAGAACCTCTCTGCCCAGCGCCTCTTCTTTTATAGCGTCCGTAACCTGCTTCGCAACCTTATAGTTAACGTCAGCATCTATCAATGCCCTTCTTATTTCCTTTACAGTGGCCGCTACGTTTACTTCAGATATACTTCCCTGACCCTTGAGGGTTTTAAAGGCCTTATCTAATTTATAGCTTAAATTATCAAACATATCTATTACTTAAAAATTTTAACAAAAGTAGCGAAAATTCTGTAAAACCGGATCATTATTAATTATTGATGCAGAGAGATAAAGGTCAAAATCAGCAAAAGATCTATGGGTAATTGATCAATCAGAACGATCTGCGAATCCGTTTGCCTCAACTACAATATATGCTGCCCACCGGCCTCTTATTATTCTTTTTCACCACACATTGGAGCAATAATTGATAGCAGTGACATAAGTTCCCCCATGTAGATGATAAAAGGGATGTCTTATAATGCTGTAAAAGTCTAAATCAGATCATAAAAAGTCAAAATTTAAACCTTTAGTTCCTAATTTAATTTTATATTTATACATTGTTTAAGAAATCAATATAACCCGGTTGTGAGGACATTACTTTTATTTTTTTTCGCAGTTTTAATGATGCATCCCAGTGTCTCACAAACGGAGCATCCAGACAAAAACGAACCGTCTATCCACCTAACTGGAGAAATTCTTAATAAAGAAGATGGCGAGATAGTTCCTTATGTTCACATCATCAACAAAAATACCAGCCAAGGCACAACCAGCGATTTAACAGGGAAATTTAATATCAAGATTAACAAAACCGATACCCTTATTTTCTCTGCGGTAGGATTTGAAAAATACTCTTTGACTTTGGTTGAAAACGACATTGATTCCAAAGATTACTACATCAGGATTCTCTTAGACCAGTCGTCCTACGAATTGGCACCTGTGAGCATCTATGCATTTAAAGATGAGGCAGCTTTCAAACAGGACATCTTAAACATGCAGCTTCCTGATCCCGCTAACTCTAAAATCGTTATTCCGGGATTTTACGAGGGGCCTGCTTCTCCAAAAGATTTAAATGCAGGTTTTTCTCTGGGCAGTCCCATTACTTCTATTGCAAATATGTTCAGCAAAGAGGCAAAGGAGCTGCGTAAATATGAAAAAGTTCTGAAGGAGGCTCCGAGGCAAAAAACCCTTCATGAAAAGTACAACATTGAAATCGTGGAGGAAATTACAGGTTTGAAGGACGATGAACTAAGTCAGTTCATGCTCTTTTGTAAAATTCCGGAAGATTACATCCTAAGAGCCAATGATTACGAAATTATCCTGGCTGTGAATGCTTGTTTTAAAGAATTTTTAGGGGAGAAAAATTAAACTCCTGATAAGCTCGCAAGGGTTTTAAAAGAACCTACTACCAATTTTTACAGAACAGACAATGAGTATCCCATGGCCATTTGTCTTTATTCTTTTTTGCTTAACCTGCATCACAGACTGCTATGCGCAGTTCAAATCGCAACAGGAGACCTCCTCAGAGATCCGAATTTTCGGACTGATTTTCAATGAGGAAGATGCGGAGGAAGTTCCGTATGTACACATCCTCAACCTAAATTCAAGAAAAGGCACCATTAGCGATCTCGCAGGTGAATTTTTAATCGCAGTACAGCCCGAGGATACGCTGGTTTTCACTGCTGTTGGATACGAGGATTATCTCTTCACTTTATCGAATGCAGAAATTACATCAGACACCTACGCTCTGAAAATTGTTCTCAACCCTTCGACACTGGAACTTTCGCCTGTTTCTATTTTTGCTTTTAAAAGTGAATCCGCTTTTAAGAACGAGATCCTCAATCTAAAAATAGAGGATGCCAAAAAGGAAATACTCATTCCCGGGGCTTTTTACGGAACTCCTGAACCTGCCAAAACGGAACTCTACTTCGCTGATATGGGATTTAAATGCGATGGCTGTCTTATGGCTTTAATAGACAAATTCCGACGGGGTGGAAATGAACAGGAGAACCTGAAGGAGCATAAAAATCTAACTACCCGACAACAGGAAATCTCCAAGAAATATAACCCTGATATCGTAAATCGGATTACCGGATTAATAGGAGACAGCTTAATCGAATTCTTTGACTTCTGTGAAATTAAAGATGATTTTGTGTTGGAAGCTAATGAGTACGAGATATTTATTGCTGTAAACAATTGTTACAAAAATTTTCTGGAGGCCAATAACAATTGAAAGTCCTCTGAACCTTCAACTTTTCGTGTTCTATAAACACTCACTGGATATTTCCCTTCAGAATCACCGTTTCTATTAAATCGGAACCAAAAGCGTAAGGTAAAAAAGTATAGGAAGGGATAGGTTTCGTTACAAACACACTCCCAATCTTCCCTCTGCTGATCGATCCTAGCCGATCAGAAACTTCCATAGCAAAAGCGCCGTTGATCGTGGCGGCGTTGATGGCCTCTTCTGGTGTCATTTTCATTTGAATACATGCCAATGATAAAACAAGGGACATATTTCCGGAGGGTGCACTTCCGGGATTGTAGTCGCTGGCCAACGCCAATGGTAGTCCCTCCTCCAGCATTTTCCTGGCAGGTGGATAATTCATCCTTAGAAAAAAAGCAGCTCCTGGAAGCAAGGTAGCAATTGTAGGCGAAGATTTTAACAACCTTATTTCTTCCTCTCCTATAGTTTCCAAGTGGTCTACACTCACCGCATTTACCCGCACACCCGCCTGAACGCCTCCCGATAAACTTAGCTGGTTGGCATGAACTTTAGACTTAAGGCCGAATTGCTGTCCCGCTTCTAAAATTGCTACAGTTTCCTCCTCCGTAAAAAATCCCTCTTCACAAAACACATCGCAATAATCAGCCAGCTTTTCAGCGGCAATTCGGGGTATCATTTTATGGATCACCAAATCAATGTAAGCCGCTTTGTCTGCAGCATACTTTGGTACTGCATGCGCACCTAAAAATGTTGTTTTTATAGTTAAGTCAGTAGCATCCTGAATTCTTCGTGCCACCTTTAACATCTTTATTTCTTCTGCCTCAGTGAGTCCATAGCCGCTTTTTATTTCCAAAGCACCAGTTCCCTGTCGAATTACCTCATTCACCCGCACCATGGATTGCGCAAACAACTCATCTTCGGTAGTCGCTGCCAACAGCTGCGCAGAATTGAGGATTCCGCCACCCTTTTTGGCTATTTCCTGATATGAAAGCCCTTTGATCTTATCCACAAATTCCCCTTCTCTGCTTCCTGCGAAAACAATGTGGCTGTGCGAATCTACAAACGAAGGAAAAACAAATCGGCCCGTAGCATCCAAAGTCTCGTCGGCCTTGTGGTAAGGAAAGTCTTCCATCTTACCATAGTCTACTATAATTCCATTCTCAATTAGCAAAAAAGCATTTTCCAATACAGGAAGCCTGGCCATTTCTGCTCCTGATCTTTTTGAAGGAAAATTTTCGCCCACCTGTAAAAGGCCTTTGATATTTTTGATGAGAACCGACATGAAATAAAGATAAAAAAATGGATGTAGAAATAATAGATAACAAATTAATATAAACGGATTAACGCTGCTTTACTTTCTTATTCAGAGAGGTGCTTCAACCTTTCCTTTTCATCGTTGGTAAGGCTGTCTATCCCACGCTCATGGATTTTCTCCAAAAGCATATTCAATTCTAACTCTTTTTGGCGTTTTTTGGCATAATATCTTTCGTCAATATCCGTGTACACCGACTCCTTTTTAAGTTTGTTCACTAATAAAACCGATGGCTTTGCTAAAACAAAATATAAAAAAATAGCTGCTGGCGCTAAAATAAGCAAAACGGGTAAATAGTTATATGCCAAGGCACCAGGATAAATCGCCACCGCAATGCAAAGCCCCACCAATCCTCCTCCCAGATGTGCCTCATGTCCAATATTATCATTTTGTGCCTGGATTCCATAAATCGAATACAGCACATACGCTAAGCCATATGCCCAGGCTGGAATGGAAACCGGAAGCATCAAAAATCCTATTTCCATTCCAGGAAATAAGGCGATTGAAGCAAAAACAATTCCCGTCACAGCGCCGGACGCCCCTACCGCGCTATAATCGGAATGACTTCTATGAACATACAGAGAAAGTAAATTTCCTCCCGTTAAACTTCCAAAGTACACACCAAGAAAAAACAAGGCACCAAAAACTGCCTCTAAACCAGAACTGAAGCAGTACAGCGTCACCATATTCACCGAAAAATGAATCCAGTTTACATGGAGAAAACCGGAAGTAACAAGCCGCTTATAATCTTTTCCAACCAATATCTTCTCCACAACAAAAGCATTCTTCCGAAAATAAATTCCATCAGAAAGCCCTTTGTAGGTTACAAATCCGTTAACTAAAATTACTACCAAACTTATTACACCCAATTCATTCATTTACGCTAAAAGATAAAATCCCTACATGGTTTCTCATGCAGGGATCAATTTTAAGTTAATACGAGGTCTTTCCAATAGGTCACCTTCCACCTTTATTACTACTAATTACTTACTAAACGCTTCTTTGGAATGGTCCATTGTTGTACTGAATACCGGAAAGCTGATCTTTAATAAAGCATAAAACCCTTTGGATTTTATACCAGGCCTCACCCCCATTTCAGCACCATATGCCCAACCCAGCTCTCTGTTAAATTTGCCGTCCATACCTGCTCTAAAACCAATCATGCTTGTTTTTATATTTTCAGAAGAATATTCGATCCCCTGGTAGAAAATATTGTTGACACTCACAGACGGTGCAACCATTAAATCCAGATAGGTTGTAAAAATAAGGTCATTGCCCAGGGTTCCATAGTTTCTGTCGGGTTTAATGGCAAAATTCTTGATCCAGGTCATTGAGCCACCTAAATAAATCGACTTCACATCAAAATTCCCATAGATGTTTAAATCCTCTGATAAAAAGATATCCTCGGCGCCTATCTGGGGAAGATTTACCCCCTGCTTTTCCATAACCCGGTTCAAATCCGTTGAAGAATCAAACATCAGTCCCCCCAGTCTACCACTGATAATTTTTCTCACCTTTGTAGGAATAATAATATGCTCCGGAACATTCGCAGCCCATTTGGTGCCTTTGTATCGATTAGAATATAATATCACCTTACTCTGAGCATCCTCCTCCCAATCCTTTATGAAATAGGAAGCGCCCAATTCATAATAATTATATACAGCGGCTTTGTTTTCAACCTCGCTGTTTTTTGAAGCATTTTGCCTTGAGAAATCCGTAGCTTTGGAATAGGTTTTCCTCGCGTGCGCCCTAAATTCCAGCTTGTCTTTGAAGTAATATTCGACCTGCGCCCCAAAACCGGCATTTACGTTTGCCACAAACATTTCGGCGTACAAGGGCTGAAAGTGGACAAACAAGCTATTGAGCATATAAGGATCATCATATAATTCTTCATAGGTTACTGCTGCCTGGTCTGACCTCCGCAATTGAGACATCGCCGGATGCAGCGTTCCTATAAAAAATATAAACCCTATAATCCTGTATTTACTATTCATTTCTTATGCTTTTAAGCGTTCATTAAGGCTGAAACCGGAGCAGCCGGCACAGATTACCAAAGGCTGCTACAAATTCTGTAAATGCTCAAATTAAATGATCTTCCGGGGCGATAAACCTGGAAGCTAAGCATTTGATTCTCATCGCATTTAAATTAAGCATGAAAGTAGTATGAATAGTCAGATGCAAAAATCGAAGATATTCGTTTTTATTACATTCATTGGGTAATATAAAAAGTAGAATAAATAAGACAGGACAAAAACTACTTGACGAGCGCCTTCTTGAGCAAAACCTGCAACGCTATCAGCAAAAAATTTCAGGGCTAAAAGTCTTGCGATCTGCCCTTCTCCGGCAACATCATGAAAGGAAGTGAGATTTGGGACGCCCCCACGCTCAAACCCTTCCGTGCGCACCGCCGCTAGCTTGTCCCG
>CAZHZR010000159.1:5807-7097 GCA_964537095.1 uncultured Roseivirgaceae bacterium | reverse complement strand
ACCAATAGGATTATGTTTGGCTCAGACTGGCCGGTGTGTCAGGTGGCGGCTTCTTATAAGCAAGTGGTGGATTTGGTAAAAGGCTATTTCTCCTCCTTTACCGCTAATGAACAGGCTTTGTTTTTTGGCGGAAATGCTTCAAAATTTTACAGATTGTAGTGATTAGATTGCAGGCAGAGAAAGGTTAAACAGGAATCATGATCCGCTTTATTAAACATTTAAACAATATTTATCAGAGATATGAAAACGCTAGTATGTACCACCCCGCGACAATTTGATTATGGTTCGGGAGAAAAGCCTAAAGTAACACAGGGAAGGGCTATCATAAAAATAAAGCGAATTGGTATATGTGGCACTGATCTTCATGCCTTCGAGGGAACACAACCTTATTTCAGTTATCCCCGGATCTTAGGACACGAATTATCAGGTGAACTATTGGAGTTTGATGATGCGCCGGGATTTCAAGTGGGGGAACCGGTTACATTCATTCCTTATTTTAATTGTGGTACGTGTATAACCTGTCGTACAGGCAAGCCAAACTGTTGCGTTCACATGAAAGTTTGTGGCGTACACGTCGATGGAGGAATGGTGGAGTATCTCTCGGTGCCTTCCTCTTCTTTGGTGCACGGTGAGGGCCTGGGCTACGATGCGCTGGCCCTGGTTGAGCCATTAGCCATTGGTGCGCATGGCGTGCAGAGGGCGGGAGTACAACCTGGAGAGTTTGTGTTGGTGGTAGGTGCCGGCCCCATTGGGCTCGGAACCATGGAGTTCGCCAGAATTGCCGGGGCAAAGGTGATAGCTTTAGATTATAATGAGTCGCGTTTGAAGATGTGTAGAGATATCTTAAAGATAGATTACACCATCAACCCAGGCACTACTGATCCAATGGAAAAGCTGAAAGAAATAACAGGTGGGGAGATGCCTTCTGTTGTGATGGATGCCACGGGCAATCTGCAGGCAATCAATAGCGGATTTAATTATCTGTCACACGGCGGTCGTTACGTGTTGATAGGGTTGCAAAAGGGCGAAATTGTGCTCAACCACCCGGAATTTCATAAAAGAGAAGCGAGCTTGATGAGCAGCCGCAATGCTACCCGACAAGACTTTGAGCACGTGATCGCCTCGATCAATAAAGGGGAGGTGAATCCAGCCAATTACATTACGCACCGTGTGCCTTTTGATCAGGTAAAAGTTGAATTTGAGAAATGGTTAAATCCGACGCCCATCGGCTTGATCAAAGCCATTGTTGAAATGGAATAAATCTGTTTGGGGCAGCACTGGGATCTTCAA
>CAZHZR010000159.1:0-5707 GCA_964537095.1 uncultured Roseivirgaceae bacterium | reverse complement strand
CTTATGGGCTTGCTGATGTAATCGTCCATGCCGGCGGCTATACATTTTTCTCTATCCCCTTGCATGGCATTGGCGGTCACGGCCACAATTACCGGCTGGGGCCTGCTTCTGTCGCTTCGGATTTCTTTTGTTGCTTCAAAACCGTCTTTAACCGGCATTTGCACATCCATTAAAATAAGATCATAACCTTTAAGCCTAAATGCCTCTAAAGCTTCCTGTCCGTTTGAGACTACATCTGCATGATAACCGAACTTCTTAAGTATGATCAGGGCAAGCTTTTGGTTAACCACATTGTCCTCTGCCAACAAAATATCCAGAGGATACGTTGCAGACAAATCTTCCCCTACTCCGGTCTTTGGAATCTTCAATACATTTTTCTTTACATCCTGCTGCAGTTGGAATCTGACTGCTAGGAGGTTGTATAATGCGTGCTGCTTTACAGGTTTTGCAATAATTGAAGAAAATAATTCTTTTTGGTTCAGGTAATTGTCATCACCTTTTGGATTTAGTAATACAATAGGCAATGAAGGAAAGCTTTTCTTGATAGAACTTGCCAACTCAATTGCGGTTGTTTCCTGCAAGTACATGTCCATCAATACCATATGAACCAGTTTTTCCTGGTGCAATACCTGCAATGCCTCCTCCGCCGACGCGGCAAGTACGGGTGTGGCTTGCCAATTCCGTAGCTGCGATGCTAGTATTTCTCTTTGAGTCTGATTATCATCGACTATGAGTATCTTTTTGTCCTTTAATATTTGGTTAGGAACCAGGTAGCTTTCGGCAGAAGTGTTGCTTGTTTTGACTTTGATGCTGAATTTAAAAGAAGAGCCATTTCCATCTATGCTTTCTACACCTATTGTTCCACCCATCAACTTTACGAGTTTTTCGCAAATCACAAGGCCTAAACCTGTTCCCCCATATTTTCTGGTGGTCGAAGAGTCCACCTGTGAAAAGGCAACAAATAATTTATCAAGCTTTTCTTTGGGTATTCCTATGCCAGAATCCCGCACTTCGAAGCCCAGATTAAGGTCTTTTCCTTTAGCTTCTATTTGGTAAATGCGCACAAAAATCTCTCCTTTAGAAGTAAATTTAATGGCATTATTCATAAGGTTCATCAGTATTTGCCTCAGCCGAAGGCTATCACCAATAATTTGATACGGAACCTCACAATCCATATGGTAGATAAGATCCAGGTTCTTTTTTGAGGCTTTTTCGGCAAAAAGATCCGTTAAATCTTCAATGCACGTTCTTAAATCAAATTCGTGTTCCTCCAGATCCATCTTTCCCGACTCAATTTTGGAGAAGTCGAGTATATCATCAATCACCGAAAGTAAGCTCTCGCCGCAATTTTGGATCGTATGGGTGTATTCTTTTTGCTCAGGATCAAGTTGCGTCCCCGATAATAATGACGCCATCCCCATGACACCATTCATCGGCGTACGGATCTCATGACTCATCGTGGCGAGGAAAATACTTTTAGCTTGGTTGGCTTTTTCCGCCTCTATTTTAGCTGACTCTGCATTCCGTCTTTCCTTTTCAGCTTCCTCTTTGGAGCTTTCTGCTTCCAACCTCGCCTTTTTCTCTTCCTGAGTCAAGCGTTCCAGTTTTTCCGTTCTTTCTTTTACTACCCTTTCCAGAAACTCCTTTTGTTTTTTTATTGCACGCATTCTGATTTTAAAAATGGCCACTATGCCACCTAAAAAAACCAGGATTGAAATGGCCCTAAACCACCAGGTTTGCCAAAAAGGCGGGTTAATTATAATTGCGATGGAAGACATCTTATCAGACCATTTTCCAAGGTTGTTCATTGTTCTTACCCTAAAAACATAGCTTCCCGGATCAAGGTTTGTATAAGTTGCAGACCTTTTGTTTTTTACAGTATTCCATTCTTTGTCAAAACCCTCCAGAATATAAGAATATGTATTTTTATTTTTATTAGCGTAGTTTAAAGAAGTAAAAGCAAACGATATAACAGACTGTTCATAGGAAAGAACGATTTCTTCGGTTTTTGATAAGTTTTTCTTTAAGGGCGAATCAGGAAACTGCGAATCGGCAATTGAAACAGGTTTGTTGAAGATCGAAAACTCTGTAATTGCTATGGGAGGTTCGTACGAAGAACTTTTGATGCTATCTGGATGAAATACATTAAAGCCATTTATCCCTCCGAAATAAATCAATCCGCTACTGCTTTTTAAAGCAGCATGGTTTTTAAATTCCATATCCTGAAGTCCATCAGAGATGCTGTAGCTGGTGAAAACTTTTTCAGCCATGTTAAATTTGGCTACGCCTCCTTTGGTGCTAAGCCATAAATTCCCTCGGTCATCCGGTATTATGCCCATCACATAATTATGGCATAAGCCATCTTGGTCAGTAAAATGAGAAAAGCTATCTTCTTTTGAATCATAAAAGTTGAGGCCTTCTGAGGTTGCGATCCAGAAGTTCCCTAAGGAGTCTTCATACATTGCATTGACAATATTGCTCCTCAGGCTATTTTTATTTCTATTGCTAAAGGGGTACGAGAACTTTTTAGTATTTCGATCAAACAAATGCAATCCTGCATTATAAACACCTACCCATATTTTATTCCTGGAATCCTCAAAGAGGAAATTTATATCATTGCCTTGTATATCCCCCTCGGCTGAACCTTTTGTATAACGCGTAAAATTATCTTCCGCCTTATTATAAATGCTCAAACCACCCCAATAGGTGCCAATATAGAGGGTCTTGTCGCTGTCTTCAAAAATAGTCCAGGCGTTATCTCCACCCAGACTGTTAGGGTCATTCGGGTCGTGTCTGTAGTGTTTATAGACGTTGGTTTTCCTGTTAAACATTGTGACACCGTTTCCCCAGGTGCCTATCCATATATTTCCATAACTATCTTCTAAAACCGAAAGGACATTATTTCCAGAAATGCTGTTCTTATTTTCATCATCATGTTTATAATATTCAAAAGTTTGCGACGCAGGATCGTAAATATTTAATCCACCTCCATCCGTTGCGATGAGTATATTTCCAGCTCTATCCTCCCTCATGCAAAAGACAACGTTGTTGTTTAGGCTATTAGAGGATTTATTTGAATAATGGCTAAATTTATTGGCTTCGGCACTGAAAAAATTGATGCCATGTGTGGTTCCCAACCACATATTGCCTTGCTCGTCTTTCGTTATAGCGTATATACTATTTGTGGAAATGGCGGTTCTGCTATTATCTGCTTTGTAAGTTGTAAAGCTACTGGTAGTATGGTTAAAGATGGACAATCCTCCATTCTCTGTTCCTATCCACAGCCTTCCGTTGTCATCTTCATGAAGAGAGAGTATGGTATTGCTGCCCAGACCGGTTTCGGTATTTGAATCATGCCTGAAATTCTTATAAGTACCGGCCTTGGCATCAATGAGATACAAACCACTGTCCAAAGTTCCTACCCAAACATTTTGCCGACTATCTTCATATATTACATTGATGGTGCTATTTAGACCACCTTCGTGGGTGTCTCCAAAACGAGTAAATTCTTTGGTTTTACGATCGAACAATAGTAAGCCCACATCTTTAGTACCCAGCCACAAGTTTCCCCGGCTGTCCTCATAAATAGCCGTAGCTCTGTGCTCTCCAATGCCCTTGTTGTAAGTAATTTTATCGTGAAAAGGATAGTAGCGGAAATTGTCATTATGCTGATCATAAACACTTAATCCTCCCTGAAGCTCCGCACTCCTGGTTCCTATCCATATTTGGCCCTGACTGTCTTTGGTCAGGCTTGAAATGCTATTGCTGGAAATGCTGTGTGGATTATCAGGCGAATAATGATAGCGCTTAAAGATTTCTTTTTCCCTGATAAATTTATTTAGTCCATTTTGAGTAGCAATCCACAGGTCGCCTTCATTGTCTTCGATTATTGCTGTAATCCAGTTGTCACTGAGGCTGTTGTCGTCTTTCTGATCATATGTATACGTTATGAAAGCATACCCATCATATCTGCTTAAGCCATATGAAGTGCCAATCCACATAAATCCTTTGCTGTCTTGAAAAATGCAGATTACGTAGTTATTGCCCAGGCCCTCCTCGTATCCTAACCTGTCGAATTTCAGATTTGGAACTTGCGAAATACCATGGTGGGTGGTTAAAAGCAAAGACATTGTCCATAACATCAAAGTCAATGCCCTTTTTATTCCCGCCCTAAATGGTTTTATCATTCGTAGAAGATTCGTGATTGTAAGATACTGCGTATGACGAGGAGCAGTTTCAAGCTTGAATTATAATGATCAATGGTTATTGAAGCCTTACAAGAATACAACCTTTCATTACTTTATTTATGACAATAAAAGGGAATACCTTACTTTGTAAGAATTTTTGAAGTAAGAGATAAAACCAACCGAATTCGATATCGGCCATGCGCCAGCACCCGCCAATAATCTAAGCCCTAGCAGAAGATTCCCTTGCCACCAGCCTGGCTTTCATTACCACTTTTTGTGCGTCTGTTTTTTTGTCAGAATTAATCTCGTTAAGGAGCAATCGTGCTGCTTCTTTTCCAATCTCGAAGGTCGGATGTGCTACGGCGGTCAGGTTTGGCTCCACAACCGTCGCGTGAAACTCATCAGTAAACCCTACCAGCGCTATATCTTGCGGTACTTTTAGGCCTTTCTTTTTTATTTCCTTCATCGCCGAAAAGATTACCGTATCGTTGACGCCAAAAATAGCATCTGGAGTGGTTTTTAACGAGAGAAGTTGGTTGGTTGTCGCAGCAGCTTCTTCAATGCTCAGGTTGCAATGTAAAAGGAACTTTGGATCAAAAGCTAATCCGCATGCTTCCAAACCCTGCTTGTATCCTTCTATTCTTTCTCGGGTAATATTTAAATTAGGCGGGCCGGCAATGTGGGCAATCTTTCTGAATCCATTTTCAAACAGATGGATTGTCAATGCTTTCGCTGCTTCGATGTTATCAATTACCACAGAAGAAAACTCATCGGTGCGACAAACCCGATCCATAAAAACAAGGGGCACCTCAGAAGCGAGGACTTTGTCAAAGTGAGCGTAGTCTGTCGAGTCTTGCGCCAGGCATACGATCAAACCGTCTACCCTTAAATTTAACAGGTTGTTAAGGTTTTCAGTTTCTTTCTGACCCGATTCCTGCGAAGAGGAAATGATGATATAATAACCCTCTTCTGCTGCTTTTTTTTCTATACCGCTGATAATGGAGGCATAAAAATGGGTAACAATGTCAGGAACAATAACGCCAATTGTCTTGGTTTGATGTTTCAATAAGCTCATCGCAAAGGGGTTGGGCGTGTAATTCCACTCAGTTGCCAGTGCTTTGACCTTTGCAATCATCTCAGGACTCAAGTCATAATGATCTTTCAATGCGCGGGAAACAGTAGAAATAGAAACGCCCAACTCTTTAGCAATGTCTTTTAAAGAAACTCTTCTTTTGGCCATTTTCATTGATGCTTAAGTGCAGGAAAAACATCACTCTAGGCTAATTCCTGGAGCGTGTTCCATTCAGGTGAAATATACCTGAATTATACGGAAGCTGTTTTTCAACAAAACATTTGATTTCTATTGAAATCGGGAAAATTTAATAAAAATAACTTATGGAGCAAAAAACAGCGCTATTAATTGTAAGAGAACTGGTAAATGATAAATGTTTTATTTACATTTAATAGCCGTTCATCAAAATAAGTATAACAGGAACTTCACAATGAAGTATCTTCGAAAA
>CAZHZR010000158.1:0-7114 GCA_964537095.1 uncultured Roseivirgaceae bacterium | reverse complement strand
CGCTTTTTCTGCAAGGCCAAAGAAACCTCACAAGGATCTCCTCCACAAGACTCCAAACCATCTGTAATGATGATAATGATATTTCTGTACGTTGGATCCTGTGGAAAATCATTGGCCGCCTGGCTAAGTGAATAGGCTATGGGTGTATTTCCCTTCGGCTTTAACTGCATCAGATTTTGAATTATATTCTGATGGTTGTTCCTGCCAAAGCCCACTTCAAGACGAGAATCTTCACAATTTTGATCCCCGCTTTGGTATTGATGGCCATACACACGCAAAGCAAGTTCCAGATTTGTATTGGTTTGCAAAGAGTCTACCATATTGGCAAGCAACCTTTTCGCAGCCATAATCCGGGTAGTGTTTTCCCACGGAGCCAACATGCTGCCGGAGCCGTCGAGTAAAAACAATACCCTGGTTTTTGAGGGAACCTTTTGTTGGTTCTCCTGCGCAAAGCCAGGGTTTGAAAATACGCCTGCTACCAGCAACGAAAAAACGAAAGCGCCGGAGAAAAGTCTACTTAATCTCAACGGATGAATTTCTAGTAATCACCCAGGGTTTCCTCGAGCTGATCCAAGGCAAGTTTTAATTGCTCATCATTTGGTGCAATCCCGTGCCACTCATGTCCGCCCATCATGAAGTCGACGCCATAGCCCATTTCTGTGCTCATTAGATTGAGTACAGGTTTGCCTTTGCCGGTCAGTGATTTGGCCAGTTTCAATTTTGCAATAATGTCTTCAAGGTTGTTGCCGTGACTTTCTATTACGTCCCAACCGAAAGCTTCCCATTTTGCTTTTAAGTCTTTCAAAGAAAGAATTTCGTCTACAGGACCGTCAATTTGCTGACCATTATAATCAATGGTGGCAATGATGTTGTCTACCCGGTTGTGTGCGGCATACATCGCTGCTTCCCATATTTGACCTTCCTGCTGCTCGCCGTCACCCATTAATACGAAGACAAGATTTTTATCACCATTGAGTTTTTTGGTTTGAGCTGCTCCCAGTGCCACAGATAATCCCTGGCCCAAAGAGCCTGATGCGATTCTAATTCCAGGCAGACCCTCTTCAGTAGCAGGGTGTCCCTGTACCCTTGAGTCTATTTTTCTGAAAGTTGCCAGTTCCGCAACATCAAAATAGCCGCTTCTGGCAAGGACGCTATACCAAACAGGTGATATGTGCCCATTTGATAAAAAGAAAATGTCCTCATTTGTGCCATCAGGATTAAAATCTTTATTGTGCTGTAGGAAGTAAAAGTAAAGTGCAACAAAATAATCTGCACAACCCAATGACCCACCAGGGTGACCTGATTGACAACTATGTACCATTCTTACTATGTCTCTTCGTACCTGATTTGCTATAGCTTCAAGCTCTTTTAATTTTTCTCTGTCAAGAAGGGAGGTTGGTTCCATTAATTTAAAATTTGTTTTGTATGATCGTTTGTTTTTACTTTTGATATTATTTCTGTGATTATTCCCTGTTCATCTATGATAAAGGTGGTTCGGACTGTTCCCATGTATTTTCTTCCATACATGGATTTTTCTTTCCACACGTCAAACAATTCGTGAATGGATTTATCTTCATCTGCCAATAGGGTGAAAGGAAGTTCCTGCTTCGCTATAAATTTTTGATGGGATTCTACGCTGTCGGTACTTACACCAATTACCTCATAGCCCTGTTTTTGCAAAGCGGAATAGTTATCCCTGAGATTGCAGGCTTGTGCGGTGCAGCCAGGGGTATTATCTTTCGGGTAAAAATAAAGAACTACCTTCCGGCCTTTGTAGTCGGATAATTTTATGGTGTTTCCTTGCTGATCTGTTCCTGCAAAATCCGGCGCTCTGTCTCCTGTTTTTAACTCCATAAAAAATCATAATTTAGTTTTGTGCTCGGCGATATTCCCTGCCTGATCTTTCACTCTTAGTACCAAATTGCCCGAGAATGGCAGATTCTTGTTTAATTTGTCAGACCATATCAGGTCTCGCTTATAATCATATTGCATCAAAATCCATTCGTCGTTTATACTGGCTTCATAACTATGGATTCCCGATAAGCCATCGGTGATGGTAAACCTTAATTCATCTTTGTTGACTCTGATAGGAGTTATTCTCGGCGGAATAGTATCTGCTAAAATCGTGAATTTCCCAAAGTTACGGGTATTAAATTTAATATTCGAATTTTCCCAGTCTCCGCCTTCAAAATTATACGATCCTGAAGAACTTACACTGTAAACATGGGTTTTTTCTTTATTTTTATATGACAATGAAGGTTTTAGGGTAACATAAATGTTTTTTCGAAGTGGAAAAATATCATTTCCTATACTAAATAGTTCACTTTTACCATCCTGCCCGTATTCTGATGTAAAATACAAGGTATCGTACAGAGCCGTTTTAGGAAAATAAACATTAAATCTTTTTTTGTACAAATTAAAAGTTTTACCGGATGGAATCAAAGCGTCAAAGCCATACTTCCATGTTTCGTGATTTATGATTACCGAGTCAGGCAGCCCCTTGCTGAGGTCCCATAGATAGATGCTGTTAACTCCGTGGGTATAATCAGGATTTCGTTGGTATTGCATTCTATTGGCAAAGAATAATCCGCTATTTTGTTCCAGCCCGCGAGTCTGAGATGTGATTTTTAATGTATTTTTAATGATCTCGGATCCGGAACTCCCGGTGTTTTTAGCAGATGCATTGAGTTGAGATGCTGGCTCCTTGTGGATTACCTGAAACGAAACCTGGCTTTTGTTCTGGTAAGCATCATAGGCATTTATTGTAACCTGATGCTTTGAAGAGTGTTCAATTTTTAATTTTCCTTTGTTTTTCGTTTGGCTATAAAATGGCAAAGAATTCCCTTCATCTACATACAGTTTATAGAACCTCCGCCCAGTTTGTTTGTATATTGGATAATTGTGAAACGCGAGGATATCGCGGGTTTCTGAAAACGAAAACTTTGCAATGTTTTGATAAAAGATCAGTTCTTCGTCCATGAAGGTTTCTATGCAGGAAATCCCGTTCCTGTTATTGGCTCCGTTCGCCCTGTCGTAGCCCAATAGCTCAATTCCTACTAAACCATGTAAAGAGATGCTTTCTTTGATTTGATATTTGGAGCCTGACTGGCTTAAGCTAAACTCAAATCTTCCAAATTGGTCATTTATTCTGGCATCTTTTTCAAGTGTAATCAGGGCAATTCTGTCAATATCTGGAGGTATATTGTCTACCACTTCCGAAAACTTGTAAGTCAGGGGATTGAGTACTTCCTGATTTTTGTCCCTGATCTCAAAGTGCAAATGCGGACCTCCTGAGCCACCCGTATTACCGGAAAATGCTATTACCTCACCCTGTTTGACTGGAAATTTGTCTCGCTCCGGGAACAGCTCGATTTCAAACGTCTTCTGGGCATACTGTGCTGCTCTGACGTAATCCTGAATTGGGTCGCTGTAATTTAACAGATGTGCGTAGACGGTCGATTCACCATTAGGATGTTGAACGTATAAGGCGTTACCGTATCCCCAGGACGAAGTTTTTATTCGGCTTATAAATCCATCTGCCGCAGCATATATGGGAAGCCCTTCCACACCACCTGTTTTTATATCTATCCCCGCATGAAAATGGTTGCTTCGCATTTCTCCCATGTTTCCCGATAAAAAATTTTGCTGACCGGTACGAATTGGAAAAATATAATAGTTGCTATTTTGAGCAATGGAATTTACAAATGGAATAAAAATCAGGATAATAGGAATTAAACGTCTATTTAACTTCAAATTCAAGTAGTTTTTGATCTTCAAGAAATGCTTCCAACTTATTTCCCGGTTTTACGGCGCTCACACCTTTTGGGGTACCGGTAAAGATAATATCTCCTTTCTTCAAAGTGAAAAATTTTGAGAGATATGTGATAATATAATCAATACTATACAGCATCATCCTGGTATTTCCCTGTTGCTTTACTACTCCATCAACCTTTAAGCTGAAATTTAAATCCTGTAAAGATTTGTAATCCGATTTGGGAACGAAGTTAGAAATTGGGGCGGATCCGTTAAACCCTTTTGCGATTGTCCAGGGCAAACCTTTTTCTTTTGCTTTCTGCTGGAGGTCCCGCGCAGTAAAATCAATGCCAATTCCAATTTCATCATAGTACCGATGGGCAAATTTTTCTTCAATAAACTTACCTTCTTTGGATATTTTCACGAGCACCTCAACTTCGTGGTGGATATCATTTGAAAAATCAGGATAAAAAAAAGGAGCATTATTTCTTAAAATAGCAGTGTCCGGTTTGATAAAGACTACCGGGTCGTCTGGTCGCTCGTTCTGCAGTTCTTCTATGTGGTCGGCATAATTTCGTCCGATGGCTAGTATTTTCATGTCGTTTTGAGGATAAAAAACAAAAGTAATATTTTTCCTGAATTGAAGCTGTCGATCTTTTAAAAATGTCAGCATTGCAGAAAATATCAGAGGGAATCCCCCAGTGACATGTAATGCGTTGAACCGGCCGCTATGATCTTTCGTCATTGCATCACTTGCAGTAGTAGTCAATGGCTAATTCATAAATAGGACTTTGACGGACCTATTTTTTTCAGGCAAAGCCTTCAGATCTGTATCCTTCTCTGAAACAATTTTTTGTTGAAATAATTTATATTGTTGCACAATTGGTACTTATCTTGCTGATGGTTTTATAAGTCGTCCCGCTAGTAGGAGTCAACCATGGAAATTAAAAATCTTTTTTTCTAAAAATGATAATCATGAAAAAAATTGCCGTTTTATTGACTGCATTCTTTGTGTTAGGATGTTCTACTGTGCCAATTACTGGCAGAAGGCAGTTATCTCTCGTGCCGAGTTCCCAGTTAATGGCGCTGTCTGCCCAGAGCTATAGTGAAGTTTTAACAGAAAGTAAGGTTGTGAAGAATACCGCAGAAGCTCAAATGATAAGCCGTGTCGGCAATAAAATTAAAACTGCCGTAGAGCAATACATGGCACAGCACAACATGTCCGATCAATTGGCTGGCTTTACCTGGGAATTTACTTTAATTGATGAAGAAACCATCAATGCCTGGGCCATGCCGGGTGGCAAGGTAGCGTTCTATACCGGCATTTTACCTATTTGTCGGGACGATGCGGGAGTGGCTGTAGTCATGGGTCATGAAATTGCACATGCTATTGCTAATCACGGTGGTGAAAGAATGTCGCAGGGACTTGCCCAGCAACTAGGTGGAGTTGCCCTGAATGTAGCTTTACAGGAGCAACCTCAATTGACCCAACAACTGGCGATGACGGCTTTTGGATTAGGATCTTCGGTGGGTTATATTCTGCCACATAGCAGATTGCAGGAATCAGAAGCAGATGAAATCGGATTGATTTTTATGGCCATGGCCGGATACGATCCTGCTGAGGCACCTGAATTTTGGAAGCGAATGCAGGCTAAAGAACAAGGAGCCCGGCAGCCAGAGTTTTTGTCAACGCACCCCGCGCCAGAAACACGAATCAGAGACTTGGAGAAACTGGTGCCGAAAGCCATGAAGTATTATAAACCTTAGCCTGGACGCTGGGACTGTCGATCTAAAATAAAGTCCAATGTGAATGAAAGTCTGTAGCATGACGTTAAAAATAGTTATTAGACTGCAAGCCTTGATTCCTGAACTTCCTTTTGGAGAATACGGACAAAATGAATTAGTTTATCGACTTCAGGTTTAACGGCGGCTGTAGTGGGGTCGCCTGTTTTTTCTATGCTCCGGATCAATTCTATAAACGAAGGGTCTGTCACGAGTTGACAAGATGATTTAAATTTATGGATAGCAAATTTTAGCAATTCAAAGTTGTTCTCCTCCATGCAAAAGTTAATCCGCTCTATAAATTCAGGAATGGATTCATCAAGCAACAGCAATATTTCCTGAATGGGTTCTGGCTCGCCGTCAAATATTTCCGTAATTTGTTTCAGGTTTAGTATCTTTTCCATTGTTTCTTATAGTATGATTATGCACATTGCTACGAAATAATTATTATTACATAATTGTAGAAATGAGCTAATGCATGCGTAAATTTACATACTTTGATAGACATCACTATCGGGTATTAGAGGTTGAAATTACGCTTGTAATATTTAAATTTATAAAGAATAAGTCAGGCAGATATGGTAAAAATATTCATCATAGAAGATGATCTGGTATTTGGGAATATAATTGCAAAGTCATTGAACATTGAAAGTGAATATGATGTAACGCTTTTTACAAGTGGTGAAGAATTCTTGCAAAACCTTCATCTCAATCCGGATATTGTCACCATAGATTATAACCTGCCCCAGATGAACGGTCTGGAAATATTAACAAAAATCCGAAACTACAACAAGAGCATTTATACGATCATTCTTTCCGGGCAGGAAAACGTGGAGATAGTAGTAGATGCTTATAAGAATGGCGCCAACCACTATATTATAAAGAATGAAAATGCATTAGTGGAACTGAAAAACAGTATCAAAAACTTTGCTGTCAATGTACACCTACAAAAGGAAGTTGAAGAATTAAAGCAACAAATCATTGACAGAAACAAGTATGATAGAATAATAGGAGAGAGCCCTGCTATTTTAAAAGTACTGAAACTTATACAGAAGGTTGAGAACAAGAACATTCTTACCCTCATTACCGGCGAAAGCGGTACCGGAAAAGAGTTGGTAGCGAATGCCTTGCACTATAATTCGGCCCGTAAAAAGAAAGCTTTTGTGCCGGTTAATATAGGCGCAATTCCTCCCGATCTGGTAGAAAGTGAATTGTTTGGGCATGAAAAAGGCGCTTTTACAGGAGCTACCGACAAGCGGAAAGGAAAATTTGAGGAAGCAGACGGTGGTACTATCTTCCTGGATGAAATAGGGGAGATGGATGTAAACCTGCAAACCAAATTGCTACGAGTACTGCAGGAAAGTAGAATCAGCCGGCTTGGGAGCAATAAAGAAATTCAGTTGGATGTGCGGGTGGTTGCAGCCACAAATAAAAACCTGAGCCAGCGGGTTAAGGACGGCCTTTTTAGAGAGGATTTATATTATAGACTTCAGGGATTCCTTATTCATCTTCCGCCTTTGAGGGAGCGCGATAATGATGCCATTCTTATTGCAAAGCAGTTGTTGAGAGAAGTTTGCGA
>CAZHZR010000157.1:1494-7150 GCA_964537095.1 uncultured Roseivirgaceae bacterium | reverse complement strand
GACGTTTTAAGCGAACAGGTCATATCATGGTGTAACCCGGATTTTAAGCACGCGAATTCCATATTAAATATCAAAATCCAATCCTCATGGAAGATACATTTAAATAAATATTAATAGGTATAATTTTAGATTAAATTACTGAAAAAAAATAAATCAAAATAATTGTCCTTTTTAGAAATATAACATACATTTGCACTTCAATTTTTCAACAATGTTTTCTCGGTTGAGCCTTGTCTTATCAGAGTACAAAAAAAAAAATTGACAAGCGGATGTGGCGAAATTGGTAGACGCACTAGACTTAGGATCTAGCGCCTCGCGGCGTGTGGGTTCGACTCCCTCCATCCGCACTCATAACCCTCAGTCACGAACCGAAACCATCGGGAACAGATTGAGGGTTTTTATTTTAACAAAGTTCATCATTTTTAAATCTTCTAAAGTTGGACATTACACTAGAAAAAAAGAACTCTACTGAGGCTTCAATTAAAATTACATTAAGCGAGGCTGATTATCAACCTAAGGTTCAAGAAAAACTAAAGGACCATGGAAAAAAAGCTCAGATGAAGGGCTTTAGACCTGGTAAAGTTCCTCCTGCATTGATTAAAAAAATGTATGGAAAATCTATCATGATTGATGAAATCAATCATATGTTGTCTCATGCCGTTCAGGATTACATCAAAGAAAATAAAATTCAAATTTTAGGCGAACCGCTTCCAAACCTTGAAGATGCGGACAAAATCGACTGGGATACTCAGAAGGATTTCGACTTCCAGTATGATCTGGGATTGATAGACGATTTCAACTACAATCTGGAAGGCAAGAAAGTTACCCGCTATGATATAAAGGTAGATGATGAGTCATTAGCTGAAACCATCAGCAATCTACAGAAGCAATATGGCAAAATGACCAACCCTGAAACAAGTGAGAAGGGAGACTTCTTATATGGAGAAGTAAAAGCAGTTGAAGGAGAATTTAACGAGAAATTGTCCATTCCTATCGACCGCATCGAAGAAAACGAAGCTTCAAAATTCTTGGGAGTTTCAAAAGGAGATAAAATAACGTTCGAGATCAATGAGGCTTTCAAAGACGCTGAAACTGTCTCAACAGTTTTAAACACTGATTTGGAAACAGCAAAGGGCCTTACAGGAGCTTTTGAGCTGGAAGTGCTAAACGTGAACCGCCAGGAGGCAGCCGAGCTTGATCAGGAATTTTTCGACAAAATTTTTGGAAAAGACATTGTGAAATCTGACGAGGAATTTAAGAACAAGGTAAAGGAAACCATTTCACAAAACTATAAAAGGGAAACAGAAGCATTCTTAAATAATTCAATCCAGGAAGCTATCGTGAATGATACGGAAGTGGAGCTGCCCAACGAATTCCTTAAGAAATGGCTGTTGGTTTCTAATGAAGGTAAGATAACAGAAGAAGACATTGAGAAGGAGTATGATGCTTATGCTAAAGACATCAAATGGACATTGATTCAAAACAGGATCAGCAATGACCAGGAAATTAAAATTGAAAATGAAGACATCGAAAGCAAAGCAAAAGAAGTGATAACCGAGCAATTGGCGTCTTCCGGTCTTCTGGGTCAGCTTGGCGATAACCTGGACATGTTTGTTCAAAACTATCTGCAAAGCGACAAGGGAGAAAATTATATGCGCCTGTTTAATCAGGTAAAATCTGAAAAGGTGTTCGATGCCATCAAGGAAAAGCTTACCATCGAAGAGAAAGAAGTAGATGTAGAGGAATTTAAAAAGATAGTCTCCGAATAGTTTGAAAGTCCTTCGAAAATATCGAGGGACTTTTTTCTTATTTTTAATGTTTGATTTACTACCAATAACCAGCGGCTGATACATTTCGTATGCATTAGTCTGAAAAGTAGACAGGTCACCATCCATTCAATAAACATAAATATATAGTTTGCATATATTTATAGACTGAAGTAAATTTAAATCCCAACTTTATCCAATCTGTAAGATTTTATGAAGGGTAACTTTTTTAGTTTTACAGGCAGTGGAAATCTTCTAAATTTTACATATTATTTTAACAAGAAAAATTTTATAAAATGATCGATAAAAACGAGTTCAGAAATTTTGCAGTGAAGGGCCAGGGAGTGAGCGGTACTGCGTTCGATGGCTATGTAACCCACGTAGAAAGCATGACACGTGCGGTAATTGAAGAACGACCTACTAACTTTAGGGAAATTGATGTTTTTTCGCGTCTCATCATGGACAGAATTATCTTTTTAGGAATGGGCGTGGATGATAACATAGCGAATATTATTACGGCACAATTGCTGTTTTTGGAGTCGGTTGACGCAAAAAAAGACGTATTGCTTTATATTAACAGTCCCGGGGGTTCCGTTACTGCAGGTTTGGGTATATATGACACCATGCAATATATTAATCCTGATGTTGCCACTATTTGCACAGGCTTGGCAGCTTCTATGGGCGCAGTGCTCCTTTGTGGTGGCGCAGAAAAGAAAAGGTCTGCATTGCCGCATTCGAGAGTGATGATACACCAGCCTTCAGGAGGTATGCAGGGACAATCAAAGGATATGGAAATATCTCTGAAGTTGATCATGTCTTTGAAAAAAGAGCTTTATGATATTATGGCACAACATAGTGGAAAATCCTTCGAAGAGATAGAAAGAGATTCTGACAGAGACTACTGGATGCGCGCTGAAGAAGCCAAAGCTTATGGCCTCATTGATGAAGTACTGGTAAGAAAGAAGTGATTAATTTAGCAATTAACTAATGTATCAATGAACTAATTGAAGTGCTATGTCCTTTATGGATGTAGCACTTCAATTAGAAGATGTTGATACATTTTCACATTGAATAATTAAGAATTAAAATATAATGGCTCAAGTAACTTGCTCATTTTGTGGGAGGAATAAGAAAGATGTTGATTTGATGATCTCGGGAATCAATGCGCACATTTGCGACAAGTGTATTTCCCAGGCACAACAAATTCTTTCAGAAGAACTTAAAACCAAGCAGAAGCAAACTGCACCTAAATTCAATCTTATTAAACCCACAGATATGAAGAAGTATCTGGATCAATATGTTGTGGGGCAAGATGAAGCAAAAAAGGTTATCTCCGTTGCTGTATACAATCACTATAAAAGATTGATGCAGAAAAAAGTGGATGAGGATATTCTGATTGAAAAGTCAAATATCATCATGGTCGGAGAAACGGGCACCGGCAAAACCTATCTTGCCAGAACGCTTGCGAAAATCCTTCAAGTGCCTTTTTGTATTGCTGATGCGACTGTTTTGACGGAGGCCGGTTATGTGGGCGAAGACGTTGAGAGTATTCTGACGAGGTTACTGCAGGCTGCAAACTACGATGTAGAGGCAGCCGAAAGAGGAATTGTTTATATTGATGAGCTGGATAAAATTGCCAGAAAATCTGACAATCCCTCTATTACCCGGGATGTTAGTGGTGAAGGCGTTCAGCAGGCTTTGTTGAAACTCCTTGAGGGAACTGTAGTGAACGTGCCACCTCAGGGAGGCAGGAAACATCCGGATCAAAAAATGATCAGTGTGAATACTGAGAATATCCTTTTTGTATGCGGCGGCGCTTTTGACGGCATCTCCAGAAACATTGCCAATAGGCTTAACACCATGCCTCTTGGCTTTTCCGGAGGAGATAAAAGTCGCGACAGGATTGATGATGATCATTTATTGAAATACATCACTGCGCAAGACTTAAAATCATTTGGCTTAATTCCGGAACTGATAGGACGACTACCCGTATTGACACATCTGGATTCGCTGAGTAAGGAAATTCTTCGACAAATATTGACAACGCCGAAAAATGCCCTCACTAAGCAATATAAGAAGCTGTTTGAGATGGAAGACATCACCCTCGAATTTGAAGAGGACGCACTGGATTATATTGTGGAAAAGGCGCTTGAATTTAAGCTGGGCGCACGTGGATTACGATCTATCTGTGAAGCCATTATTACGGATGCCATGTTTGAGCTTCCTTCCAGCAAAGAGGTGGATCACCTGGTGATCTCTCGTGACTACGCAGAAAGTAAGTTCGATAAGTCTAAATACAATAAGCTTAAGGTAGCTTAGATTTCATGCAATTAGAATGCTGACTTAATCCTCAGCTTGTAAATACTTTACGATAAGCCTTGCAGTATTCTGCGAGGCTTTTTCATTGCCCATTGTTGCCCGCAATTTTTTATATTCTGACAACATTTCCTGCCGCTCCGGTGAATCATCGACAATCTTTTTCAACTCAGTAGCAACTACTTGAGAATTCATTTCCTGCTGGATTAATTCTTTTACCACTTCTTTTGCCGCTATCAAATTGACGAGTGATATGTAGTCAACCTTTATCAGTCCTTTGGCTATTTTATAGGAAATTGTACTGGTTTTGTAGCAAACAACCTGCGGAACATCAAACAGGGCAGTTTCAAGCGTTGCGGTACCGGAGGTTACAACTGCAGCCCGTGCGTGAGCCAGTAAATTATAAGTGTTATTATATACAATGCGAACACCAGGGTGCGCTTTTACCTGCTCGTAAAAACTTTCAGGAACATTATCAACTCCCGCCACCACAAAGTTATATTCAGGGAAACTGTCTGCTACTTCCAGCATCACGGAAAGCATATTTGCTATTTCTTGCTTTCGGCTGCCTGGAAGGACAGCGATTACAGGTTTTTCCGTAAGGCCGTTTTCTTCTAGAAAGTCAGAATTTATTTGAAAGGCATTGATAGCATCAAAAAGCGGATTGCCGACATAATCCACCTTATAATCATATTTATTAAAGAAAGTGGTTTCAAAAGGCAAAATGACAAACATCCTATCTACATATTTCTTGATGTTCAATGCCCGCGACTGGTTCCATGCCCAAACTTTGGGGGAGATATAATAGAATGTTTTATAGCCGTTTAGCTTTGCGAACTTTGCAATTTTCATATTGAAACCCGCATAGTCAATTAAAACAATCACGTCGGGGCCAAATGATCTGATATCCTTTTTACACCAGGCCAGATATCTTAACACGGTAAACAGATTCGTAGCTACTTCCCAGAAGCCCATGAAAGCTATCTCCCGATAATGCACGGCAAGGTCGCCGCCTGCTTCTTTCATTTCATCGCCACCCCAGCATCTGATCTCCGCGCCCGGGTCCTCAATTTTTAAAGCTTTGATCAGGTTAGATCCATGAAGATCTCCCGACTTCTCCCCTGCTATGATATAATATTTCAACTTTGAAATTTTAAATGTTAAATTTTAAATATTGAATTGACTATGCCGCTCACCTTGCCTAAGACCTAACACCTCATGATATTCTGTGCAAGGCAACCGCCAAACTTTCTCACGCAAAGAAAAATGATGAAAAACGCAAAGAACACAAAGCGATATTGTAAGCGCAGAACAATTACACCAGTCGTAAACGCGCCGCAAGAAAACCAAAATCACTCTCCAGATACTAGACTCTAAAACCTACCATCTAAGACCCAAAACCTACTCCCCAAAGTATTCCACATAATTTCTCGGAGTTTCATAGAGCCTGATCGCGTGCAGCTTTCCTGTAGCGGTAATTAGATTTACCGCAGGTTCAAGGATCTTCCAAATTTCCATAATCAGGATTTCGCAACTGGCCATTTTCCCCTGCATAAAATCTACGTCAAGGTTTA
>CAZHZR010000157.1:0-1394 GCA_964537095.1 uncultured Roseivirgaceae bacterium | reverse complement strand
ATCAGGATTTCGCAACTGGCCATTTTCCCCTGCATAAAATCTACGTCAAGGTTTAAATTCTTATGGTCGAGTTTTTCAATTACCTCATTTCTTATCACCGTACTGAGCGCTTTCAGGTCCACCACAAACCCCGTATCCGGATCCGGCACACCTTTTACAGTCACGATCATCTCAAAATTGTGTCCATGCCAATGCTCGTTGGCACAGGGACCAAATACCGCTATATTTTTCTCCTTGCTCCAATTGGGATTGTACAACTTGTGAGCAGCGTTGAAATGCTCTTTGCGACTAACATATATCATATTCTACAAAACTAAAAGAAATGCAAATATAGGAAGTTTTGAGGCGAAAGATAAGCTCCGAGTAAGGATTGATCATATTGACGCAGGGGTAATAAATTAATTCTTTAAATTGCGTCTGAATAATTGAAAATCTGATATCTATAACCTTTGAAATAATGATAGTAGTAACGGGCGCAGTTGGATTTATTGGGAGTAATTTGATTAAGAAACTTAACGACGAAGGATTCAAAGCTGTCATCGCTGTTGATAATTTCGATGATGAGAACAAGAACAAAAATCTGCACGACCTGAGTATTCTGGAAAAGGTGGATCGCAATCAATTTATCACCTGGCTGGATGATAATGGAGACGAAGTTGAATTTATATTTCACATCGGTGCCCGTACCGACACCTCGGAATTCAATTGGGAGATCCTGGAAAAGCTTAATCTGGAGTACACCAAAGACGTGTGGCGGAAGTGCATTACTTATCAAATACCGCTGGTTTATGCTTCTTCAGCGGCCACCTACGGACTTGGAGAATTGGGATATGACGACGTGGATGACGCCCTTCCGGAGAAGCTGGAACCTTTGAATCCATATGGTATATCTAAAAACGAATTTGACAAATGGGCTTTCAAACAGGAGCAGAAGCCTTTCTACTGGGCTGGATTAAAGTTTTTTAATGTATACGGCCCCCGTGAAGCACATAAAGGGCGAATGGCTTCTGTAGTTTGGCATGCGTATAACCAAATCAAAGCTTCAGGTGAAATGAAATTATTTCGCTCGCACCATCCTGATTTTAAGGATGGGGAACAAATGCGGGACTTTGTATATGTGCAAGATGTAGTAGATGTTTGTTATTTTTTAATGCATCATCGAAAAAACTCCGGGATCTACAACCTGGGAAGTGGTACTGCCCGCACATTCAACGACCTCGCTACAGCGGTTTTTAAAAACTTAGATGTTCCTGTGGATATTAAATATATTGATACACCTGCGGATATCAGGGACAAATACCAGTATTATACCGAAGCAAAAATGGAAAAACTGAAAGCCATTGGCTACTCAAAACCTTTTCATACTTTGGAAGAAGGCGTGGCCAGTTATGTGA
>CAZHZR010000156.1:1263-7171 GCA_964537095.1 uncultured Roseivirgaceae bacterium | reverse complement strand
TATTCCTTTTCTTCCATCAATTTGTTCATGGCTTTTTGAAGAAGACTGTCGGGCATAATTGTGCTGGAAGCTGCCTGAATCTTATTCATCAGTCCGGGTACAGCGCGTTTCTTGCCCGCCATCAAAGCTTCGTATCCTGCAATGGCGACCTCTTTGGCGGTATATAAAGGCGCGTCCTGATACATTCTCGTCCCCTCACCATGTGCTCTTTCAAAAAATTCTGTGTCGCTTGCTCCGGGATAAAGTCCTGTCATTGTTACACCTGTTCCTTTTAATTCTTCCTGCAGGGCATCCGTAAAAAAGTGTACGAATGCTTTTGTACCAGAATAAACCGCCAGTTTTGGCGTGGGCACCATGCCAGCAATGGATGATACCTGCAGTATTCTGCCTTCACCTTTTAGAACCATTTCCCGCATAAACAACTTGGTGAGCTGCATCACAGATATCATATTCAGGATCATAATATCCAACTCCTTTCGCATTTCATTATCCACAAAAAGCCCATGCTGGCCTACACCTGCATTGTTGACCAGGAAATTTACGTGCAATTGATGTTGATCAACCAAATCGTATAACTTGCCCGCCGCATCCAGCTGAGCAAGGTCCACAGAGAAGTGGTTAGTTTTAATTGCAGGAAATTCTTCTGACAACGTTGCAGCACATTTTTGAAGTTTTTCTTCTTCCCTGGCTACGAGAATTACGTTGTATCCGTCTTTGGCAAATAATTTGCAAAATTCCCATCCAAATCCGCTGGTTGCACCCGTGATGAGCGCAGTTTGATTTTTAGTTTGTGAATCCATATAAATTGTTTTATGGTTGCAATAAAGGTTGTATTATAAATAAAACATTATTAACATAGAATGTTTAATTATTTACAACAGCACCCTGTTCTCAAGGAATTTCAATAAGGGTAAGCTATAAAAAATATTCATGATCCATCAACATAATCCCATTCAGACGGCGCTGGCATCTTACGGTATGTCAGGCAAGGTTTTTCATGCCCCTTTTCTCACGGTGAATCCGCAGTTTGCGCTTAAAAAGATTGTGGAACGCCATAAAAACAATGCTTCTCAGGATTATTCTGATGTAGAAGTTGTCAGAGATTTTCAAGATATTCTGGATGATGCAGCAATTGAATTGGTCATTGTAAATACGCCAAATGCGCTACATTATGAAATGGCCAGGAAAGCGTTGGAAGCAGGGAAACACGTGGTGGTTGAAAAGCCTTTAACACCAACTAAAAAAGAGGCAGATCAGCTGATTGCATTGGCGAAAGAGCAAGAGAAAGTGCTTACCGTATTTCAAAACAGGCGTTGGGACAGTGATTTTTTGACGGTGCAAAGCGTGATCACTGAGGGATTGCTTGGCCGATTGGTGGAATATGAAGCACATTATGATCGATATGTGAACTTTGTGACACAAAATACCTGGAAGGAAGAACAAGGAGTTGCTGCGGGTATCCTTTACAATCTCGGCTCTCACATGATAGATCAGGCGCTGGTACTTTTTGGTTTGCCCGAAGCTATTACCGCGGATATTGGCAAACAGCGGGAAGGGGGTAGCATTGATGATTTCTATGACCTGCGCTTGCACTATCCTCATTTAAATGTGATTTTGAAATCCAGCTATCTGGTGCGGGAGCCAGGGCCGCGTTACGTATTGCATGGAGCTGAAGGATCATTTGTAAAATACGGCATTGATCCCCAGGAGGATGCGTTGAAAGTTGGCAGAAAGCCTAATGAAGAAGATTGGGGCGAAGAGCCTGAAACGGATTGGGGTAAATTGAATACGGAGATCAAGGGGCTTCATATAACCGGAAAAATAGCATCTCTGCGCGGATCTTATGGTGATTTTTATGATAACCTATACGAGGCCATCCGTGAAGGAAAAACTCTAAAAGTAAAGGCCGAAGAAGCTGCATCGGTGATCAGGATAATTGAGTTGGCCTATAAAAGCAGTGAAGAAGGGAGAACGATTGAAGTGGATTGAGAACTTTGACCACTTGTGCGATTGACGTAAAGGATTGTAAAAAACATGCCGGGCATCACAGAGACTTCACCCGTCGCAATAATAGGCAATAAAATGTAATGATATGTTAACTGGCATCAATCCTAAACTACCCATGCGTAACAAAGCCGTTACCATGGACTACTATATCAACAAATTGGGATTTTCCGAATTTGGAGATACTGATTATCCGGCTTATTTGATGGTTCAAAAAGACAGCATTCAGCTTCATTTTTTCGAATTTAAAGCACTTGATCCTAAGGAAAATTATGGCCAGGTATATATCCGGACTGATGATATTGAGCAACTTTATCAGTCATTTCTTGATAAGAAAATAAACATTCATCCTGCCGCGCCCTTGCAAGTAAAGCCCTGGGGACAAAAGGAATTTGCAATGCTGGATCCGGACAATAATCTGTTAACCTTTGGAGAAGCTGTTCAGTAGAATTGACCATGTGTCGGTAAGGTGGAGGGCAAACCATTCTCGTTTTGGTTCGGCATTGAATATTTCATAGAGAATCCAATCGAGGTGAACAGTGTTTCTTTAAAAATTTTAGTAGAAATAAATAGAAGCTAAGTCTATCATTCATATCGGTTGGTCGTATTTTAATATTCTACTGGATTTTTTTTCTAACCTTTAGCTCCCAAACCAGGTAAAATCCCTGAAGTTGCGAATTTTAGAAGTAGCTTCAGGACTATTTCGCTGTGCCACATTTATTGAAGACGGTGAAGTATAAATTACCATCACGTAGATTAAATGAGAAAAATATTACTGTTCATCCTATCAGTTGCGGCCATTTCACAGGCAAAAGGTCAAAATTCCACCTACAGTGTTTCAGGCACAATTATCAGTCAGCTGGACGACGATTCGCTTCCGGGCGCCAATGTCATCCTTACCCATGTCGCCGAAGGTACACGGATCGGGGCTGCCTCTGACGTTCAGGGCAACTTTGTAATTGAGCAGGTAAAGCCTGGCGATTACATGCTTTCTGTGAACTACGTAGGGTATAAATCTTATGAACAACCTTTACGGGTTCAAAATGAGGACATTGAATTAGGGAAACTCTTTATCGTAGAAGAAACCTTGGTGATAGACGAAGTGCAGGTGACCGCCCGGGCTCCACTAGGAGAGCAGCGTGGAGATACCACCCAGTTTAATGCCAAAGCTTTTAAGACTGCACCCGATGCCAGTGTCGAGGATCTTGTTTCAAAGATGCCGGGAATAGTAATTCAGGACGGTGTGGTACAGGCCCAGGGAGAAGAGGTAAGGCAGGTGATGATTGACGGGAAGCGATTTAGCGGTGATGTAGGCTCAGCTTTGAGAAGCCTGCCCTCCGACATGATCGAAAGTGTAGAGGTATTCGACAGGCAAAGTGACCGGGCTGCCTTCAGTGGTTTTGACGATGGAAACCGCGAGAAAACGCTGAATCTGGTTACCCGCAAAGACCGGCGCAAAGGGGAGTCGGGAAAAATATCTGCTGGCTATGGTACAGATGAACGCTACATGGTGGGTGCAGCTATTAACCTTTTCAACAATGATCGGAAAATCACTGCCATGGCGCTGACCAATAACATCAACATGTCTGACTTCTCCATTGGTGAAACACCGGGCGGAAGCTCCCGAAGACGCAGGGGTGGAGGCTGGGGCGGCGGCGCACCTAGCGGAATCACCTCTACAAATGCTTTTGGCGTTAATTACAATGACATGTGGGGGCAAAAAATGGAAATCAGCAGCAGTTATAATTTCTCTGCGAGAGAGGCTTTGAACAGCGATGCATCCCTAAGGGATTATACCGGCGGGCAACAAGAGGGAAACCGTCTGGAGCAAAGCTCCCTGCACAACAGTGAGGAGAAAAGCCACCGCTTTAATTTTAGAATGCAGTACAATATCAATGAAAACAACAGATTAATCATATCCCCAAATATTTCCTTTCAAGACAACAATTCGGTTGCCAGCGGACTTTCGCTACTGAATGACGCTGATGGCAATGCTATTTCAAATTCAGAAACCAACAATCTCAGCGACAACACTTCGCTCAACTTTAGCAATAATATTCTTTATTCCCGCCGATTTTCCAGGCCTGGAAGAGTTTTTACAGCCAATATTAATACCAGCTATAGCAACACTGACCAGGAATCTTGGTTTGATGAATTGTCTCTCAACAACATCAATCCAGAGCTGAATACCCGCCGGGACCAGTTTAATTTAGTCAAAAGAAACAATATCGCCTGGTCAGGTAGCGCTTCCATGTCAGAAAAAGTGGGGAACAATGCCCTCATGCAACTGGAATACACCATTGGAAATCAAAAAAACGACGCGGACAGAAGAACTTTTGACCTGGTTCCTGAATTGCAAACATATACGGAACTCAACATGCCACTCAGCAATACTTTCGAGAGCGATTATTTGTCACAGAGTATCGGACCGAGTTATCAATACCGAAATGAGAAAACAAGGCTTCAGTTAGACGCCAAATATCAGTTCGCGTCATTAAATAGTAATACCATCTATCCGGAAATGCAGGATCTAAGCCGCGACTTTTCCAACTTCTTACCCTCGGCGGAGCTTGAATATAAATTTACCAACTCCCGCAGTCTGAATCTCAACTTCCGCACCAGCACCAATGTTCCTTCGTCAGAGCAGTTGCAGGAAGTACTCAATATATCGAACCCACTCCAGGTCAGCATTGGCAATAGCGACCTTCAACAAGACTACCAAAACCGGTTATTTTTGCGATACCGAAACTTTAACTCCGAAACAAATCAGGTCTTCTTTCTGGGGGTTTTTGCAACCGCCACGCAGAATTTTATTGGCAACAGCGTGTATGAGAATCCAGGAGAAGAAATTGTGGAGGGACTTATTTTGCAACCAGGCGCGCGCCTCATCCGCCGGGAGAATATGGATGGTCATTGGGATGCCCGTGCTTTCTTCAACTATGGCAAGCCGCTGAACTTTATCAGCTCCAATTTCAACTTAAGAGGATCTGTAGGGTACAACAGAATACCTGGTAAGATCAACAACGAATCTAATTTTGCCAACAATACGAATTTTGGCCTGGGATTAAATCTTAGCAGCAATATCAGCGAAAAAGTAGACTTTAACATCTCTACAAATTCCAGCTACAATGTGGTAGGAAACACAAATGCAGTCTCTGTACGCAACAACAATAATTATTTCTCGCAGAATTCGAGCCTGCAACTAAGCTGGATTTTTTGGAAGGGTTTTGTTTATCGTACGGAACTCAACAGCCAATTCAATACCGGCGTCACGGCTGGTCAGAACAATAACTTTACGGTTTGGAACATGAGTGTCGGCAAGAAGTTCCTCAAAGACAACAAAGCAGAGGTCAGCTTAAGCTTAAACGACGTTTTAGATCAAAACACCAGCTTCCGACAGAACGTCACGGAATCCTATGTAGAAGATGTTCGGTCAACGGTATTGCAGCGCTTCTTCATGCTCACCTTTACTTACAACCTGCGCAGCTACGCCGGAGAAGAAGCTCCGGGATCCAATTCGGGCGGCAGACCTTCAGGTGGTCGGGGCCCACGGCAGTAGTTTCGATGCGTTGATGGGATTAAAAAAAGCGACAAACCCAACATTAGGCTAGTCGCTGAAAAGAAGAGGCTGGGCTAATCGCTATTTCGAGATTGCCTTCGCCTCCTCTACCAAAAGTGCATTCTCATCTTTTAAGCCTGCTTCAATAAAAGCATCGATCTCTGAATTTCGCACCAAACCTTTGTTGAGCAGTACCCCAAGAGATATCATTACGCCTATGCGCGTACCCACTTTTTTGGCTGCTGTGTTAAACAAGGGCTCCAAATCTTCGTAGGCAACACCTTCTGCAAGGTTCATGATGCTTGCGCGGGCTCCCGCCAACTTATCACCAGACAAGTTCGTGTA
>CAZHZR010000156.1:0-1163 GCA_964537095.1 uncultured Roseivirgaceae bacterium | reverse complement strand
TCTCTTAAGCCTACCGTTTTGTTGAAGATCAAATTGCCTTCTGTGGCATCTTTGTCCAGCGTAAAGTATCCCAGTCGTTGAAACTGAAACTTGTCATCCAGCTTTGCTGCCTGTAAAAAAGGCTCTACATAAGCTTCTTTAATAATTTTGAGTGAATCTGGATTGATGAACTCCATAAAGTTTCTGTTTTCATGACTGTCCGGGGCTTCATCTAAAAACAGGCGATCATACTCCCTGACCTCCGCTTTTATCGCATGCTTCACAGATACCCAATGCAGCGTACCTTTTACCTTTCGTTCACTTGCTTCCGTACCACTGCCCGACCTTGATTCCAGGTCGCAGGTACAATGGATCTCTGTGATATTGCCCGTAGCGTCTTTCACCACAGATTCCGCCTTGATGATGTAGGCATTTTTGAGACGCACCTCATTGCCGATCGTCAGCCTAAAAAACTTGTTGCCTGCTGCTTCTTTAAAATCTTCTCTTTCTATGTATAATTCGCGCGAGAAAGGAATTTCATGAGTTCCTGAATTCGGCTCTTCTGGATTATTCTCTGCGATTAATATTTCTTCCTTGCCTTCCGGATAGTTGGTAATCACCAGCTTCACCGGATCCAAAACACCCATCACCCTGGTTGCTATTCTATTCAAGTCTTCACGAATGCAGAACTCCAGCAATGACACGTCCGTCACGTTATCGCGCTTGGCGATTCCAGATAATTCACTGAACTTCCTGATCGATGTGGGTGTGTAACCCCTTCGTCTTAGTCCCGAAATAGTGGGCATGCGTGGATCATCCCATCCCGAAACTGTTTGGCTCTGCACCAGTTCCAGCAATTTCCGCTTGCTCATCACTGTATAGTTTAGGTTTCGTCTGGCAAATTCCCGCTGTTTCGGCCTCAATTTTCCTTCCTCATAGATCTGGTCCAGAAACCAGTCATACAGCTCACGGTGAGGTTTAAACTCCAGCGTGCACAGCGAGTGTGATATCTGCTCTATGTAATCCGACTCTCCATGCGCCCAGTCATACATTGGGTAAATGCACCAGTCCGTTCCGGTGCGGTGGTGTGCCTTGTTAACAATTCGATAGAGTAGGGGATCCCGCATCAGCATATTGGGAGAGCTCATATCAATTTTGGCACGGAGCACATATTTACCTGCAGG
>CAZHZR010000155.1:0-7172 GCA_964537095.1 uncultured Roseivirgaceae bacterium | reverse complement strand
CGCTCACTTGTCTAAAACCTGGTATTTTTTCTATCCATTCATGTTTCTTTGCCGTTTAGAAAAGCGCCGGGCTTTTCCCGCGAGCAGATAAACGAATTCCTATTGATTCCCTAGTTTTATGATCAAAGTATATTTTACTTATTTTTCTTTTTTTACACTTGTTTTAACAAACGTTGCTTTTTCTCAAAACAATGCAAATGATCTTGATTTTTCCATTTCCGGGAAAGTAGTTGATACAAAAAACAATCCTCTTGAATATACAACAGTCAGTCTTCATAACCAAGCAGACTCATCCCTTGTTACCGGAAATATTACCGATGCTTCCGGTAATTTCAGCATCGAAGCTAAACCAGGGAACTACTGGATTGAGGTTCAATTTATTTCCTACCAAACAAAAAAGATACCAAACATCAATGTTACAAGTGCTAATCCGCATGTGAAAGTTGGTTCTATTATTTTGACGGACGATTCCCAAACGCTATCCGAGGTGGTTGTGGCCGGCGAAAAGCAACAAATGGAATTGAGCCTCGACAAGAGAGTATTTAATGTAGCAAGTGATTTAACGAACAGAGGGAGAAACGCCTCTGAAATATTGGACAATGTGCCGTCGGTTGCGGTGGACGTGGAGGGCAACGTGAGCCTGAGAGGAAGTAGCAATGTACGGATATTGGTTGATGGCAAACCTTCCGGCCTCGTAGGCTTGAGCAGTCCCGATGCACTTAGAATGCTTCAGGGAGATCTTATCGAAAGAATTGAAGTGATCACCAACCCATCTGCAAGGTATGAAGCGGAGGGGATGGCAGGAATCATCAACATTATACTTAAGAAGGAAAGAAGAAATGGAATTAATGGTTCTGTCACTGCGAATTTGGGAATCCCATCGAACTATGGTGCCTCGTTGAATTTGAATGTGAGGCGGCAATGGTTAAACCTTTTTACTAGCTATGGAATCAATTACAGAGAAAGTCCTGGAGGGGGCGAAACAAGTCAAATCTTCTATAATCCAAATGGTAACACCTTTACTGATTTTACTGAGGATCGGGTCAGATCGGGCCTTTCCCATAATTTTAGGATTGGTTCAGATTTTTATCTGAGTGAAACTAGCACCTTAACAGCCGCTATGCTTTATCGGGTATCTGATCAGGAAAACAACACCGAAGTAAACTATACCAGCAGATATAGCTACGCTCCTGATTCTGTAGTTCGTTCTCTCAGAATAGATGACGAGTTGGAGGACGAAAGCAATTTGGAATACGAGCTAAATTATAATAAAACCTTTAACAACGACGATCAAAAATTTACTGCCGCTATTCAATATCGAAAAGGCAGCGAGACCGAAAACTCCATAATTCGTGAATCTTTTCAGAACCAGTCTTTGGAAACATTGCGAAACCCGGCTGATCAAAGAGTGCTAAACGAAGAGAATTTTGAAAACATCTTGGTTCAGGCAGATTATGTTCACCCCTTTGCAAAGGACGGTAAACTCGAGGTCGGATACAGAAGCTCCTTTAGATTTATTGAGACAAATTATAAGGTGGACTCATTAATTGGAAATAATGAGTGGGCCAACATTGGTGAGTTTACAAATATTTTCAATTACGACGAAACCATTCACGCTGCCTATGGTATTTTTGGTAATAAAGTAAATAGAATTTCCTACCAAATTGGCCTGAGAGCCGAATTGACCCAGGTGTCCACCGAATTGGTAGTAACGGACGACAGGACTGATAAAGAATACTTTAGTCTGTTTCCAAGTGCACATTTTACTTATGAGTTTGCAAATGAAAACTCTTTTCAAGCCAGCTACAGCCGAAGATTAAACCGACCCAATTTCTGGAATCTTAACCCATTTAGTTCACTTAGCAATAATAGATCTATTAGAACCGGAAATCCTGACCTTGATCCCGACTTTACCAATTCTTTTGAAGTGGGCTATTTGAAAAACTGGCCTACAGCTTCTATTTATTCGGGTGTTTATTATAGAAAGACAACAGATGTAATCCAATGGTTGAGCCGGGGGGAGGGTGGCACCACTTATACGAGACCGGAAAATTTCGGCACTGCAGATGCCTACGGCGTGGAGGCTAACTATTCGCAAGACCTGGCGAGTTGGTGGAAGCTAAATGTGAATGCAAACTTCTACCGCGCGATAACGGTAGGTACTGCTTTTGGGGAAGATCTTGAAAGTGATACCTATACAGCAAGTGGCCGGTTAAATTCCCGAATAACGTTGTGGAATGCGGTACAATTTCAGCAAAACTTAAATTACCGGGCTCCTGAAGAGACTCCGCAGGGTAAAAGAAAAGCCTTCTATACAGTCGACCTGGCTCTTAGCAAAGATATTTTCCAGGGAAAGGGCTCTCTCACGCTAAGCGTAAGCGACTTGCTCAATTCAAGGAAATGGCGCAATGAAACCTTTGGCGATAATTTCTACTCCGACAGCGAGTTTCAGTGGAGAGCGAGACAATTCACGTTCTCATTCAGCTACAGGCTAAATCAAAGAAAAACTCCTCAAAGAGAAAGAGAGGGTGGTGGTTTTGAAGACGGAGGAGGTGATGAAGGCGGGTATTAAGTCTTTACAGCCTTCTCAACTATAATTTTTTCTTCTGGTAAAGTGTAAATCCCTGGCGTACAAGTTGAAAAAAAAACGCAACACCTTATTAGGGCTTGCTGAAAAAGTCTCAGGTGTTAATTTATGGCTAAGCCGCAATACTTTTATTGCCCCAGTCAAAACCTATCTTTTCTAAAAGTGCAGTCCTTTGAAAAGTCAAAATCGGTCGCTGATAGCGCATTCTACTGACCCATTTTCCAAGTTTGGGATCTTCACTCCATAAAACTGGTACCCGTGTATGCCCGTATTTTGATTTAAAAAGGACCAGCCGCTGATACATATCTTCCCAGGGAACTATATCCCGTTTTTCGTAGGACCAATTAAAACGAATCGCATCTAAAAGCATGATCTTACTTTTATCAAGCTTCTTTTTGCTTTTTTTCATGCGTTGCGCCCAGGGAGCCAAATGTCGATTCATTTCCCAGTCCCACGGAACTCTCGTGTGACCGTGCTTTTGGTGAAACTGGAGCAGGGCTCTGTACATTTTTGTCCAGTAGGAATTATTGATGTTCCAGGGGAAACCAATTTCATTAAGTTTGTTAATCCTTTTAGCAGACAATTTGTCTGTGCTTTCCAGTCTCCTCTGTAAGCTGGTCCACCTTTGTAATGCTGGGTCTATCTTTAGCGAAACCTGGCAGGTTCCGTATTTTCTTTTGTAGACCTTCAGTTTTTTAAAGTTGGCCTCCCACTTTTCTTCATAAATGGCGGTAAATAGGGGCATTACATCCTTTTTCCAAACAAACCCAATATTTTCGAGCTTCTTCTTCTTTTGATTATCAAGTTTGCCTCGCTCTTCCAGGTTCCTTTGTGTGGCGACCCAATGGCCCAAAGACTTAAATTTGGCAGCGTTTACAGAGACGAGGCAATGACCGAATTTTTGTTTGAACGATTGCAGTTGTTGGAATTTTTCCTGCCATGCTTTTTCTTTGATGTCATTAAAATCCCAAATAAAGCCAATTTGATTTAGCTTTTGTTCCCGGGATTTGGATATCGTTCCTTTTGCTTTATTCGTACGCTGCCGATCCACCCAGCCAGCAAGTTGGCCGTGCTTCCCCGGAACAATGCAATGCCCGTGCTTTTGTCTGAAAGCAAGCAGGAGTTGGTAATGATGTTCCCATTGGTTGGCATAGATTTCGTGAAAGCTCCAGACAAAACCTATGGAGCGTAATTTACTCTTCCTGTCTGCACTGAGCTTACCCGCGGCTTCCGTTCTCCGCTGCACGCTCACCCAATTACTCAGTTTAGGATCGTCAGGATACTTCTGCGGTACTTTGCTATGGCCATTTTTTTCTCTAAACTCCTTTAGCTTACCAAACATGCCCATCCAACGTGCATTTCTTACCGAGGTATCATTCCAGTCAATGCCAAGTTCCTCAAGCTGTCTGAACTGCTCTCGGGGCAGATAATCCTTATCTGCTTTCTGCTTTAAGACCCAGTCCTTCAGATCCTCATATTCTGGATCATCCATAGGAAGATATACGTGGCCTTTTGTCCTCGAGAATTCTACAAGATCAGCGTAATTTTCTTCCCAAGATTTGGGTGGCGCTTCAAATTCAAAGTCTATTGCCTTGAGTCGCGCCACCAAGTCTTTTGGTAATTTATTCCGGATTTTTCTAAGAATGCCCACCCATTGAGCCAGGTCTCTATTCTGATCATAAAAGAGGGGTACGTTGCAGTGTCCAAATTCCTCTTTGAAAGAAATTAATTCACGGAACTTGCCATCCCAATCATCAAATATTTTACTGCTGTAGGTTTCTCCCAGAGTTTCCACTATACTTTCTTAAAATTCAGATGGGTTCATCCTATTTTTGAACCTTTTTAATCACACTTTTAACTATAACGTAAATTTAAAGTATTTTATATTAACGCATAATTGTTAACAATTATTTAATATAACAGAAGAATTATTATTAATTCTTGTAATTTTTTAGGAGAAATGATTAAAATAGTTGGGAGGATGAGGAAACTATTTCTCATGATGCATTTCCTGACCTTGGTGTTTGCAAGCAATGCTTCCACAACTAGTTGTTCATCAGGATCAAACCCTAAAAACGCTGAAAATCATGATACGCCGGCATAAAAAAAGTCCCGACAGGGACTTTTAAAAAGGAATAAAATATCTTCTTATGCTAACTTAACATCAATGGCATTTAAACCTCTTCTACCTTCAGTCACTTCGAAGGTTACATCATCGTCTTCTTTAACTTCATCAATAAGACCTGAGATGTGTACAAAAATTTCCTGATCAGAATCATCAGCTTTGATAAAACCATAGCCTTTTGACTCATTAAAAAATTTAACTTTTCCTGTGTTCATCGTAATGTAAAATAAAATTAAAATAAAATTATAAGTTATAAAGGTAAAAAAAATTATGAAAAACGCAATTCAACTTCTGGGTTCAATTTTAAAAATTCGACTATATTCCTCATTTGTGCTTTAAGGTCTTTTAGATAAGGCTATCACGAGGAATCCTGCCGGGTAGGTAGCAAAATTGAAGGCAAAAAGCTAGTTTTGGAAAAACAAAAAAGATGACCATTCAGCACGACATATCCCTTCAACAACTAAATACCTTCGGGATAGATGTAAAAGCAGGGCACTTCGCCAGCGTAGAATCGATTGACGACCTTCGTTCGATCATATTCAGCCCGACGTTTCAGCCCCTGCAAAAACTTGTGCTGGGAGGAGGAAGCAACCTGCTTTTCACACGAGATTTCGAAGGATTGGTGGTTAAAATTGACATCAAAGGCGTCGAGAAAATTAAGGAGGATGAACATTACGTTTGGGTTAAAGCCGGAGCAGGAGAAGTATGGCATGACCTGGTTAAGTTTGCTATAGCCGAGAATTTAGGGGGCATAGAAAACCTTTCGCTGATACCAGGTACAGTGGGCGCGGCTCCCATGCAAAACATTGGGGCTTACGGGGCTGAAATTAAAGACACCGTCGAATCCCTGGAGGCAGTGCATGTAAACAGCGGCGCCTTTAGGGTTTTTACAAATGCGGAATGCGAGTTTGCCTACAGACATAGCATTTTCAAAGGAGCCTTGAAAGAACAGTATATCATTGCTTCGGTTACTTTCAAATTGAATAAAAATCCAATTTTCAACACCTCCTATGGAGACATTCAAAAAACTTTGGAAGCAATGGGCATAAGGCAATTATCATTAAAAGCCGTAAGCGATGCAGTGATTCAAATCAGACAAAGTAAGCTGCCCGATCCAGTAGTAGTAGGCAATGCAGGCAGTTTTTTTAAAAATCCGGCCATTGAACCAGCTTTGTTTGATAGTTTTAAAGCAACGTTTCCAGCCATTCCGGGGTATGAGCAGCCAGACGGTAAAATTAAAGTGCCGGCTGGCTGGTTGATTGAACAATGCGGGTGGAAAGGTAAAACAGTTGGCCGCGTGGGTGTACACGAAAACCAGGCTCTTGTATTGGTAAACCGTGGCGGAGCTAAAGGCTATGAAGTGAAAGCATTGGCAACAAACATTATTGAGTCAGTAAGAGAAAAATTCGGCGTAGCGCTTAGTCCTGAGGTAAACATTGTTTAGCATTTAAAACACTCTTACTTTTAGCTTTTTAGTTCCTCGGAAAAAAACCCGTAGAGATTAATTTTTCGATAGATTCAGGGAAACCTTTAAAATATTACCTGATTTCTTGCCTCCTTCGTTCGAGATAAACAAATCGCCTTCGGGACTAAAGGTAAGACCTTCTGCCTGCGGAAAGTCCTTTTTGTTCAACTCTTCGAGTAGCTTAATTTTTCCATTGCTATCCAAAATCAAAAGCTTGGGATCCTTTCCTTCAAGGATATAGATCTCGCCGGTTTTGGGATGGATATTAATTTCAGAGGGTGATATTAAATCTTGCCGATCTTTTACCTTAAGATTTTTAAACGACTCATCTGTCAGGTTAATTCTATAGGCGGGTTCATCCGCCAATGTTTTCGAATCAAGGTCAAATTCGTAAATGCCTTTGTAATCTTTATCTCCTGGTTCTTCATCTTTTATGGCCAATAGTAATCTGTTATTGGTGGCATCGTAACACAAGCCCTCAATATTGTGGTCTTCGGTCAAAGCAGTGGCAAATTCATTCGTTTTTGGACTGCCACCTCTCCAATTCTCCACCTCAAATAAAGTTCCGTCGCTTCTGACTACATATGCATTTTGATCCACCAGGGCTAGTCCCTCGTAATCTCCGTCACCTGCAAATTTGATTTCCTTTTCTATTTCAGAAGTTTCGGTGTTGAATATAAAAATGATACCATCTTCATCCTGAACACAGGCAAAGCGCTGCTCATCTAAATAAACGATTCCGGAAACTTCTTTTAAAACGGCAGGCAATTCCCACTTTTCGACCACGGTAACCATTTTACCATTCGTCTTACCAGCGTCTTCTTTATTTTGCTTTGTTTCGCTACTGTTCTTTGCATTGCAGGAAAAGGAAACTGAAAGTATCAAACAAACATAAACGACGGCATTTTTAAAATTCATGTAGAGAATAATTTAAGTTTAAGCAATGTAATCAAGTTTTAAAGAAACTGATAAACCCGCAAAATGATTTGAATTTT
>CAZHZR010000154.1:0-7213 GCA_964537095.1 uncultured Roseivirgaceae bacterium | reverse complement strand
CCTGCAATGCCTCCAATGGGCGGCGGCATGGGCGGCATGATGTAATATCAAGCTATTACCAAGACCAACAAATAAAAAAAGCCTCGATTTGAGGCTTTTTTTATTTGTTGGTTTAATTGGTAATTAAGGTGAAGTAATACTAATTTATAAAATTACTTTTAAGACAGTCCGGCCATTTAGAAAGATTAACTATCAGCCTTACCCTTGTCTTCCACAAGAATCATTTTAATAGGCAATTTGATGATTTCTTTGAAATCTTCTCCTGACTCCTGCATGTCTTCATCCTCTTCTTCATAATACCATCGAATGGCGGCAGGCTTGCCTTCCTTTTGAAGCTTCTCCAGTCTTCTGAAAATCTCTACCAGGCATTTGGAAGAGCTTGTGTTGAAGTATTCCAATTTCACGTCCAGATTTGTCTCGCCGTTTGACTCGGGAATATACTCGTCAAGCCATTCCAGCACCGGTTTGTAAAACTCTATTGAATTTTCGGGAATGGATCTGCCGGAAATTTCAAAGGAACCATCCTCTACATTGAAACTAATCTTTGGTGTTTTTGGTGTTGGTTCTAAATAAAAACTATTCATATTCTAATTGTATTAAGCAGAAATTTTGATCTCAAGGCTAAAAAAAGCATATTGATCATCTATCTTCTGAAAATTATAATCTATTTTTTCGCCCGATTTTCGCACTATATCCAGCATCCCTAGTCCCGCTCCACCCTTTTTCGAAATCTTACCATTTAGTAGCTTTTCCCGGTAGATGGATTTGAGTTGGTCGCCGGTCAAATTATTAATCAAATCTATTTTCTCTTTTAGAAGCGTAACTTCAGAATTAAAGACATGGTTTCCGGAAATGATCCGATAGCCAAAATCTTCTTTATAAAGTAAAAATATTATTGACTTTTCTTCATTTAATCCTTGTTCTTTTGCTTCAAAATGGTGGTATACGTTTTGTAAAATCTCCACCAATATATTAAATACCTTTTTCTTTAGCTTTGTATGAAGCTCGATTTTGTCCAACTTATTTTCCGCCAACTGAAGAATGCTATCGAACAATGCCTCAGACACCGACCCCTTGTAGGCCAGAATTATATTGTCATGGTGCATTCTTTGATAATGTTCGTAAATCTGTCGCATAGATTTAATCAGTGCAAAAAGCGGTATACTACAAATATAAAAAAATAAACTTCAAATAATATTATTATTAAAAGTAATCACTTCGGACCATATTAACTATGCCTTGTCAGGCCTGGAGTATCCTTCATCCTCGAACACGCTGCTGTCGCCTATAGTCTCCGGTTGAATTTTATCTTCCTGATCTTCGGCGCCATGGGTCAGGGCTTTTAGCTTATTAAGAAAAGCTATCACCAAAAGGCCAAACAATATCGTGAAGGCGGCGATGCCTCCAAAAATCTCTAGTTCTCCGAAACTTTGCGCGGCCTCACCCAATAAGCCTGCTACTTTATTACCGAATCCAGTCATAGCAAAATAAACCCCCATCATCAATGAGGCATATTTAGCTGGAGCAAGTTTAGTAATGAAAGACAATGCAACCGGACTTGAAGATAGCTCGCCAATGGTATGTAATAAATAAGCGCCTATTAGCCAATACATCGCAGCCTCGTTGTCAGGTGAATTTTGAGCATCCAAAGAGGCGCCAACCATCAATATAAATCCAGCGCCCATGATCATGGTTCCAACAGCCATTTTGAACAAAGCCGATTCTTCCTTCCCTCTTTTCCTACGCGAGTACCAGAAGCCAGCAACTGCGGTACCGAAAAGCATAATAAATAAAGGATTAAAAGACTGGAAAACACCAGCAGGAATAGTATAGCCAAATATCGTTCGGTTGATCTTTTCCTGTGCGTAAATGTTCATTAACCCGCCGGCCTGCTCAAACGCTCCCCAAAAGACAATTACTATTAAAAACGACAACAATAGCACAATTACCCTGTCCTTTTCAATATTGGTAAGTGGTTTATCCTTTAGTTTTCTATCTATTTCAGTTGATCCAGTTGGCTGCTCTCCTACCCCTTTTAGATATTTTTGTCCGGCCATAAAGAAGACCTGCCCAATCAACATTCCTATTCCTGCCAATCCAAATCCAGCGTGCCATCCATATTTATCTGCTACAAGCGCTACTATAACACTAGCAAGAAATGCCCCTACATTAATTCCAATATAAAAAATCGTAAAACCTTTGTCACGCATTGCGTCACCTGGCTTGTACAAGCCTCCAACCATAGTAGAAATATTTGGCTTTAAACCACCTACTCCCAAGACAATCAATGATAACCCTGCATAAAAAGCCCACAGATGATCAATTGCCAATATTCCATGCCCGAAACACAATAATATCCCTCCTAATAAAACCGTTTTCTTCTGTCCCAGAAGTCTATCTGCTATAAGTCCGCCAGGAATTGACATCACATATACCAGCATAGTGTACCATCCGTATAATGCAAGTGCTTCGGTATTCGTCCAGCCCAAGCCGCCATCGGCTATAGATGCAATGATATAAAGTACAAGAATGGCGCGCATGCCGTAATAGCTAAAACGCTCCCATAGCTCCGTGAAAAATAAAACATACAGGCCCTTCGGGTGCCCCCATAGCTTCGGCTGTTCCCAGGGTTTTATAGCTGTATCCTGACTTGCTTGATTAAACATTTGGCTCTCGTTAAAACTGTTTCAATATATTCACAAAAATTTACCTTTTAAAACTACAACGCAGGCGCGATTTTACCAAATAAATTTCGGGTGCGCATTATTTGGGAGGAGTAAGCGCCCCAAAAACTATCGCGGGCCAGTGTGAACATCTAGGAATACCTCCCTGACATTGGCAGATTCTGTACCCAGCCAATCGCCAATGTTTTTCCATTTCAATTGAGATAGACAGCCCATATAAATCGGGCTTTTTATTTTTTTTACGTATTTTGCCTCCTATGAGAAGTAAATTGATAAAAAAACATGAAGCATTAGAGAAGCTATTGCTACATGAGCTTTCGCCAATGCCTGTGTTAGACATTCCTTTTTCCTCGCAGGATTATTTGAAACTGGATTTTACACAGGCTAATACAGCCATTGACGATCTCGATCTTACGAATATAGCGGACTTTAATAAGTATATATTTGATACTTTGGAGGCAGCAGGCGCCAAGGTGGGCTTTGGAGGTTACAATGAAGATCGGGTAATCTATAAAAGAAGTAGTCATTTTCAGAGTGACGAACCAAGATCAGTGCATCTGGGAGTAGACCTGTGGGCGAAGGCAGGTACCTCGGTATTTGCACCTTTAGATGGCACCATCCATAGTTTTGCTGATAATGAAGGCTTGGGGAATTACGGACCAACCATCATTCTTGCCCATCTTATCGGATCAGTTCAATTTTATACATTATACGGTCATTTATCGCGTGGATCCCTAAAGGGTTTATTCGCCGGTAAAAAGGTCAAAGCAGGTGATGAAGTCGGAACTCTCGGTAATTTTCCTGAAAATGGTGATTGGCCCTCTCATCTGCACTTTCAAATCATTACGGAATTGATGGGCGCATCGGGTGACTTTCCAGGTGTAGCGAAACCTTCGGAACGAGAAAAATATTTATTGATTTGCCCGGATCCTAATTGGATTCTGAGGTTCCCGGGGCAGTAATCACTAAACCTAAGCGTCCTCACACCTCGGTCATCGCTTTGCGATTTTTGAAACAATTTACGTTACTTTAATGGCCGTTGAGCGGGACACAAGCTGCGGCAGGCCCGAATTACCTCATAAAATCCACCAGTAAAACAGTAGCTGAAATGGCGCCAAACAAAACGCTCAGAAGCGTCAGGGTGCTCAGGTTGTCCCTGCTGTTTTTTGCTTTTAGAGGCTGCACATAAAGGACATCATTCGGTTGAAGATAATAGTAAGGTGAGGAGAGCAAATCAGGGTTTTTCAAATCTATCAGAATGCTGGCTGTTCCATCGGCTGTTTTTCGGATCAAAGTTATATTTTCCCGGTTTCCGAAATCAGTTAAATCGCCGGCCATTCCCAGTCCTTCTAAAATCGAAGCTTGTTCATTATACACAAAGTAATGTCCGGGTTTTTGAACTTCCCCTAATACAGTAATTTTAAAGCTTACCAATTTTGCTATCACAGTAGCATTGTTCAAATAGATGCCTACACTATCCTGAATTTTACGCTCAGCCTGCTGTAAAGTCAATCCACCCACTTTTAGCGCACCAACTTCAGGAAAATCGATATTGCCTTCTAAATCAATGGAATAACCATTCAGATACAGGCTGGCGGGGTTTAAATTGAAGTTGTTGTTTTCCGGCTCAATGTTAAAATAGTCTGACGAAATCTGGTCCAGTGTTTTTACTCTCACAGATAAAATATCACCTGGCTGGAGTAGATAATCGGCTGGAGGTATGTTCGAATAGGTCAGCTGAGTTTCGTTGAAGTCCGGATCAGGAAAATACACCAACTTCTTATTGGGGATGCAGGAAGCAAAACAAATTACAGCAAAAATCAAAAAAGTGTGGACCGGATTTAATCTAAATGAAGGATGCATATGTAGAGATTAATTTAAAAGTACTTCGTTGAATTTCAATATGTTAATATTAATAAAAAGTTTGAATATAATGATGGTATTTGAGATATAATTCTTCCTTAGTCCCTGAGAATCACATGCTGAGGATTGAACTACAAGAAATCTGCCGAAGTGGCCGCCGCAAACGATTGTGATATTATTCCAACAAAAAATAATAATTTAATAATTTGGATAGTTAAGTTTTGATGGTAATTTTACCCCCGATAGCGCATGCTACAAAATATTATTAAATTATGGGTTACCTGCGACTCGCAAAACCTATCTATAAAAAAAACAATATTTTTTAATGAAAAAAGCCTTAATCACCGGGATCACAGGACAGGATGGCGCCTATTTAGCTGAACTTTTACTTAAGAAGGGTTATGAAGTCCACGGTATTAAAAGAAGATCTTCCTTATTTAATACAGATAGGATTGACCATTTGTACCAGGATCCTCATGAAAAAAACATAAGGTTGAAATTACATTATGGGGATCTTTCTGATTCAGCTAATATAATCAGAATCATCCAGGAGGTACAACCAGATGAAATTTACAATCTGGGGGCTATGTCCCATGTAAAAGTTAGTTTTGACACTCCGGAATACACGGCGAATGTAGATGGAATCGGAACCCTAAGAATTTTGGAAGCAGTAAGGCTTTTAGGATTAACTGAGAAGACAAGGATATATCAGGCATCTACATCGGAACTTTATGGGTTAGTACAGGAAGTTCCGCAGAAGGAAACAACTCCTTTTTATCCTCGTTCACCCTACGCCGTCGCCAAATTATACGGCTATTGGATAACTGTAAACTACAGGGAAGCCTATAATATGTTTGCAGTAAACGGAATTTTATTCAATCATGAGTCGCCGTTGAGAGGTGAAACTTTCGTAACCCGAAAAATTACCCGAGCAGCATGCAGAATCGCCTTAGGGTTACAGGATTGCTGTTACCTTGGAAATCTGGATGCTAAAAGAGATTGGGGACATGCTGAAGACTACGTAGAAGCCATGTGGTTGATTTTACAGCAAGATAAACCTGAGGATTTTGTGATTGCAACAGGAATCACCACCACTGTCCGGGATTTTGTTAAAAAAGCATTTGCTGAGTTAGGAATAAGCCTTGCTTTTGAGGGTGAAGGTGCAGAAGAAATTGGAAAGGTAGTGGCTTGTTCAAATCCAGAGTATCAATTAGAGCCTGGCACAGTAGTGATTAAAGTTGATAAAGCGTATTACAGACCTACTGAGGTTGAACTGCTGATTGGGGATCCTACAAAGGCAAAAGAAAAATTGGGCTGGGAATTAAAATATGATCTTGATGGGCTGGTAAAAGACATGATGCAATCTGATATAGAATTATTCAAACGAGATCAATATCTACAGAAGGGTGGACATAACATTCTTAATTACCACGAATAAGGATGCAGAAGAGCGATAAAATATACATTGCAGGCCATAGAGGGATGGTAGGTTCTGCCATTCTTCGAAAGCTAGAAAAAGAGGGCTATACAAATCTTGTAATCAGAACCTCGAAGGAGCTGGACTTAAGGGATCAATCGGCGGTGAGCGCTTTCTTTGATCAGGAAAAACCTGATTACGTGATATTAGCTGCGGCTAAAGTCGGCGGCATTCAGGCCAATAATATCTATAGAGCAGAGTTCCTATATGATAACCTTGCAATCCAGAACAATGTAATTCACAATAGTTATTTACAAAATGTAAAAAAACTCCTCTTTTTAGGATCATCGTGTATTTATCCTAAAATGGCACCTCAACCTTTAAAGGAGGAGTACCTACTAACAGGAACTTTAGAGCCAACAAATGAGCCTTATGCCATAGCTAAGATCACCGGGATTAAAATGTGTGAAGCATATCGGTCTCAGTATGGGTGCAATTTTATCAGCGCCATGCCGACTAACTTATATGGTCCTAACGATAATTACGATCTTAACAATTCACATGTTCTTCCTGCACTGATCAGGAAATTTCATGAAGCAAAAGCAGCGCAACAGCCGACGGTAGAAATTTGGGGCACTGGTTCTCCCAAACGAGAATTCCTCCATGTAGACGATTTAGCCGATGCCTGCTATTTCTTGTTGCAAAATTATAATGAGCCGGAATTTGTAAATGTGGGTACAGGTGAAGACTTAAGTATAAAAGATTTGGCCCTGCTTATTAAAGACATTGTAGGTTATGAAGGGGAATTAAAATTTAATACCACCAAACCTGATGGTACCCCCAGAAAGTTGATGGACGTAAGTAAGTTGAATAAGCTCGGTTTCAGCTATAAAATTGGGTTGAAGGAAGGGATTGGAAGGGTTTATGAGGAGTATAGGAAAAAATAGCTTAAAACGCCCAGCAGGGATATCGCTTTTACAATATTTAAAATATTATTTAAGGGCCTTCGGGTTTACGCTATTATTGAAAGTAATCAAACTACTTCTAGGACTCCGAAAGAATGACATTATTTCTACGAAATAGGCCTACTTCTTTCAGCTATATTGTTTAAAAGACAATATAGCTATAATATTTTCATCCATTTTACGGAATGTCGCCTTTGACACAAGCTTAAAAGTGATTTCCCTGAGATACATATTAGGTATAGTATCATTCTAATAAAGTCTTCCTCGAAATTAGTACGGGACTT
>CAZHZR010000153.1:1167-7227 GCA_964537095.1 uncultured Roseivirgaceae bacterium | reverse complement strand
TGATCAGATGGTCTGACCAGGCCGAGTCTATTTTTGGGTGGACTGCTGCGGAGGTATTGGGAAAACGGTTTCACGAAATTGGTTTTGTGCTTGAAAATGACATCGATGGAGCCATTAAGTCTATGCACGATTTGCTGTACGGCGAAGATACCTGTATCTCCTTTTTAAGTTTAAACTGCAATAAATATGGAGATACCCTCCATGTAGAATGGAATACCTCCGTGCTGTTGAACAAGGATGGGAGTGTGGACTCAATAATGGCTATTGCAAATAATGTTTCGAGCAGAGAAAAAGCTTTTGAGGCATTGCAATCCTCCCATAGAGAGCTTGATAACTTTATTTACAAAGCTTCTCATGATTTACGGGGCCCACTGGCCAGAATTCAGGGAGTGGTAAATCTTGGCTTGATGGAAGTGAAGGAGAAGCCAGCCAAGGAATATTTTAACATGCTTCATGTGACGGCTAACCAGCTCAATAATATTCTATCCAGATTGTTGATGATCTACGATATCAATCATCATGTTATCAAAATAGACAAAATCAATCTGAAACGGGAATTTTTGTACATACTTAATGACCTGTATGAAGAAAATAAAATTGAAAATGTACATTTTAAAATAAAAACCGAAGAGGCGCTTACCTGGCAAACAGACCTGTTGTTGTTCCAAATAATTATAAAAAATATGTTTGACAATGCCATCTTCTTTCAGGACACCAAGAAGACGAATGTAGTGCTGGAAACTAAAATTTCCTTTGATGGGAAGCTTAAAATAACCATTACAGACAATGGCTTGGGCATTCCTGAAAACGTGCAAGAAAAGGTTTTTGACATGTTTTTCCACGGAGCAGCAAAGTCGGGTGGAACGGGGCTTGGCTTATACATGGCAAAAAAAGCAACTGAGAGGTTGGGCGGAACCATTCAGCTCATTAGCGGCCAGCCCAGAAACACAATTTTTGAGATAGCTCTTCCGGTTTTTGCTGAATACGCTGCTAACAATAATAACAATATCCCAGCCAACAAATTACCCGTCAAAATTTAGAAGTAAATTCATTTTTGCGGTTACAATTCCTCTTAATTTAGGATTAAAGACTTAGCGTGTTTAATTTCTGAACATTTTTTAAATTCTGCGGAATTAATGATAACCTATTTAAGAAGGATAAAAGCCCCCTTTTCTTTACTTCTACTTTTACTCTTCCTGGTTTTCGCGTGTGAAGAGAATGACCAAAGGCAGGTGCACAAAAAGGACGATGTTGAGACCTCCCTTCGCAAATCGGACAGTTTGTTGTCTACCAATGTCGATTCAGCACTCATATATGCTCAGATTGCACTGAAAGCTGCGAAACAAAAAAAAGACGCAAAAAACGAAATTAATGCACAGCATTTAATCGGCAGGGCTGTAGAAAAAAAGGAAATGTACGATGAGGCTATTAAGACCTATAGAATCGCCTTGTCTTCCCCAGCCATCAAGAAGGATCTTAAGCTGGCTGCAATGATTTATTATCGCATTGGCAATTGCGAACTACAGCTCAACAACCACTTGTCCGCAATAATCAATTTTAGAAAATCCCTTAATTATAAAGACCAAATTGACGCACCAGATGTGCTTGCTCCTGCCGCTGAATCCTTAGGAGATATCTATTTTGAGATGCTCTATATCAATAGTGCTTTAAAATTCTACAAAGAAGCGCAGGGCCTTTATGAGGAATACAGTGATAAAAGTCAGTTCTACGTTGTCAAAAATAAAATAGGTGATGTGCTCCAGGCCGATAGTAATTCGGCAGAAGCCCTGCTGAAATATAGAGCTTCTTTAGGTTATTTTTCGGCGCATAAAATGGAAGACGAAGAAGCGTTGACGCTGGTTAAAATAGCCGCCGTGCTCGTTGAACTGGAAAATCTTGCTGAAGCAGAGCAAACGGCCGATGAAGCGAAGCTGAAAGCTTTGGAAATTTCAGATCTCGATGTGCTGATGGAGGCTTATTTTATTTTAGGAAAGATTCACTCTACAAAATCAAATTTCGGGCAGGCAAAAAGGTTTTTTAATGAGTCGCTGGAATTAGCGCAGATTCTCGATGAAGAAAGTATTCTGATAGAAAGTTTCAAATTTTTGGCCCATGTAGAGGACAGGTTGGGTAATTCCAAAAACAGCATTAATTATTTTAAGGAATACGAAAAATTATCAGCCCATTTGCTGGCTCAGCAAAAAGAGCAGAAAGTAAAGGATTTACTAAACAACATAAAGCTAAACAAAAGTGAAAAGGAACTCGCTTCTCTGGAAAGGAGGAGTCGTATCATTGAGAAATATTCGTCTCTCCGATCGGAAGGCCTGGGGAGCAATAGGGGGTTCATAATCCTTCTCACCGCTTTTGTGATCGTTTTTATTTTACTGGTGGCGCTTTATTACAAGCGGTTTAAGGATAAGAAAAATGTTAGTAAAATACTTGAAGAAACGGTAAGGGAGCGAACGGAAGCCTTGAACCAAACCCTTCAAAAGCTTTCATTCCATGTTAACAATACTTCCCTGGCCGTAATAGAACTAAATGCCAGGCAAAAGGTGACCGTTTGGTCAAAGCAGTCGGAGAAAATTTTTGGATGGGCAGGCCCTGAAGTAGAAAACCAGGGATTATTTGAGACTCCTATATTTCCGGAAGGGAGCGCAAAGAAAATTAACACAATTTTTAAAAAAATAAGAAGTGGCAAATTATCGAGGAAATTCCTTCTTCTTAAAAATTTTCATAAAAACGGAAATTTGTTGTACATAGAATGGAATTTCTCTGTGTTGTCTAATGACCAAGGTGAGATTTTGTCCATACTTTGTTTTGCCAATAATGTTACGCACCGGGAGCTTGCTCTTTCGGAAGCTGAAACTGCCAATAAAGAGCTGGACAATTTCATCTACAAAACTTCACATGACGTAAAGGGACCCATTGCCCGAATAGAGGGTTTGATTAATCTTGGGCTTATTGAAGCAAAAGAACCTGTTTCCATAGATTATTTTAAGCGGTTAAATAATGTGGCTGCCTCGTTCAACATCGTTTTGTCCAGACTTTTTAGAATACATGGCTTGTATCATCATAAAACAGAACCAGTAGAACTGAACCTGAAGAGCGAAATTGAGCAGTTGCTTGATGGATTGAAAAGGAAGAATGATCTGTACGATTTAAACTATGAAGTTAGTATCCCAGATACTATAACCTGCACCACCGATAAGCTGCTATTGTATATCATTGTCCAGAATCTTTATGAGAATGCACTTGACTATCGTAAAGATGGCCTTTCTACTATCACTTTTTCCGCCGAACTGGTTCACCTAAATTGTTTGAAATTTCAAGTTAGCGACAACGGTACCTGCATACCATTGGAGGCCGTTGACCGGATTTTTGACATGTTTTTTCAAAATACAGCTCAATCATCAACCGCTGGGCTTGGTTTGTACATGGTCAAAAAATCTGTCGAGAAGCTAGGCGGTACAATTAAATTGCTGCAGGACAAGAAGGAGACTATCTTTGAAATTTTACTGCCAAAGGCTTCTGCTTAGTTAGGGCCTGCTGAAAAACGCTTTACAAGGAATTTTACTTTTCAAGGCTTTCTTCCGGCTTAACTTTTTTCTGCAAGTGCGAGGTTTTTTTGTAAAATAGTCTTTTTTCGTGCATCCAAAAAAGTGATTTTGCAACATTTTTCGTCCTGGCCTCAGGCTCGCCATCTATTTAGTTGATTTTCCCAAAGGCCTTCGGCGCAGCTCGAAGTATAAAGAAACATCTTCAATTGCCGCCTAATATCTGAAGCACCTGAGACTTTTTCGGCAAGCGCTACATGGATTTTCTCCCACCTTTGCATCCTTGAGTTTACGCCCATGGCTAATCACATTTAAACTTGACTGGATCAAAAATCCGATATTAAACATTGGCTGTTTCGAGTAGCCTTTAGCTCATGAGTTTTAAACGGGTTGCTTTGATAGTTAAAGCCGTAATGGTTTTACCTAAGTATAAAATTTTTATATTTGCGCTTTAAAACTACTATAATATGCCTACTTCTCCAGCCAGATATACCATTACTGCCGCGTTACCATATGCGAACGGCCCTGTACACATCGGACATCTTGCGGGAGTATATGTTCCTGCTGATATTTACGTTCGCTATTTAAGATCCAAAAATAGAGATGTTGCTTTTATTTGTGGCTCGGACGAACATGGCGTGCCTATCACCATCAGGGCGAAGAAAGAGGGTATTACACCCAAAGAAGTAACAGACAAATACCACCACATAATAAAAGATTCCTTTACAAATTTGGGAATCAGTTTTAATATCTATTCAAGAACTTCATCAGACACTCAATATGATACCGCTTCCAAAATTTTCAAGGCGATATACGAAAAAGGTTTATTTGATGAAAAGGAGACGGAACAATATTATGACCCCAAGGCGGAACAATTTCTGGCTGACCGTTACATAAAGGGAGTTTGTCCTAATTGTAGTTATCCGGAAGCCTACGGAGACCAATGCGAATCCTGCGGAACATCCCTCAGTCCATCAGACCTAAAAAATCCACGCTCCATGCTTAGCGGCGAGGTTCCTGTGTTGAGGAAGACCAAACACTGGTACCTGCCTATGAATGACTATGAGCCTTGGCTAAAGGAATGGCTTTTGGAAGGCCATAAGGAATGGAAAGCCAATGTTTACGGGCAATGTAAAAGCTGGATTGACCAGGGTTTGCACCCTCGCGCAATGACGAGGGATCTTGATTGGGGAGTTCCGGTTCCACTGCCTGATGCAGAGGGTAAAGTGCTATATGTTTGGTTCGACGCGCCTATTGGGTACATCTCCGCCACCAAAGATTGGGCGCAGCAAGAAAATAAAGATTGGGAGCCTTATTGGAAAGACAAGGAGACAAAACTGGTGCATTTTATAGGAAAAGACAATATTGTTTTTCACTGTATTATTTTTCCTATCATTCTTAAGGCACATGGAGAATTTGTTCTGCCAGATAATGTGCCGGCCAACGAATTTTTAAATCTTGAGGGCCAAAAAATTTCTACCTCCAGAAACTGGGCGGTTTGGCTTCATGAATACCTGGAAGAGTTTCCCGGAAAAGAAGATGTTTTGCGGTATGTACTTTGTGCGAATGCGCCTGAAACCAAAGACAATGATTTTACCTGGCGAGACTATCAGGCAAGAAATAACAATGAACTGGTTGCTATTTTAGGAAACTTTGTAAACAGGGCAATGGTCCTGACCTGGAAATATTACGACGGAAAAGCACCTCAAAGGAATGAGTTGTTCGACATTGATACGCAGTTAATTGAGGATTTGAGCAAATTTCCAGCGAAAATTGCTGCCTCCATTGAGCAATACAGATTCAGGGAAGCTTTGGCTATTTTGATGGACCTGGCCAGATTAGGAAATAAGTATTTAGCAGAGACGGAACCTTGGAAATTAATCAAAACTAATGAGCCGCGGGTTCAGACTATTTTGAATATTAGTTTGCAAATTATGGCCAACCTGGCGGTGGTGGGTGAACCCTTTTTACCTTTTACGGCAACCAAGATATTGAAGATGCTAAACCTGGAGCCTTCAATGTGGGACGCTGCCGGGGGAGTAGACATGGTAGGAGCAGGGCATCAATTAAATGATCCGGTGCTGCTGTTTGAAAAGGTGGAAGATGACGTAATTCTCACGCAGGTCAATAAACTATTGGACACAAAAAAAGAAAACGAGCTTGCTGCGGCAGAAGTACCTGCTGTAAAAAGCGAAGTTACTTTCGAAGATTTTTCGAGAATGGATTTGCGCGTGGGAACCATAACGGATGCTGTAAAGGTTAAAAAGTCAAAAAAATTGTTGAAATTAACAGTCGAGGCCGGTTTGGATACCCGCACTATCATGAGTGGAATAGCCGAAAGCTATGAGCCGGATGCGATCATCGGAAAACAAGTGTGTTTTCTGGCCAACCTTGCCCCAAGAAATATAATGGGTGTGGAGTCAAAAGGAATGATCCTGATGGCAGAAGATAAAGATGGTAAGTTGGCCTTTTTGCAGCCAGACCGCAATATCTGGAACGGTGGAAC
>CAZHZR010000153.1:0-1067 GCA_964537095.1 uncultured Roseivirgaceae bacterium | reverse complement strand
TCCGCTCCTGAAGCAAAACACGCTTCTTGCGCTGCTTTTGCCACAGCCATGGTTTCTTCGTAAGTTCCTTCAATCACTGTCTCAAAAGGGCATACTCTGTACTTCAGTCCCGATTTTTGAATAACAGCAATGGCATCATCCACCAGTGCGTACACCTCTTTTGTTTTTGACTTGGGGATGATTTGAATGGCAAGGTTTACTATCTGTGACATGGTTTTTTTAGTTGGTATTCTCTATATAGCTATAAATTTCAATCATTATATTGGCTCATGGTTCTTTCTATGCCAATACTGCCAAAAGCCAGGATCATATCACATGCTTTATCAAGCATTTCAGGAAGATCTTTAAATTCTTCATGGGAGAATCTGCTCAATACATAGTCCACCTGTTGGCCTTTGTGAAAGTTATCACCAATTCCACATTTTAATCTTGGGTATACATTTCCTCCAACAACAGACTCTATGCTTTTTAGTCCGTTATGGCCGGCATTTGATCCCTTATGTCGCATCCGTAATTTTCCGAACGGCAGAGCAATGTCGTCAGTAACTACGAGTAAATTTTCCGGATCAATTTTTAGCTCCTGAAGCCAGTAATTGACGGCTCTACCACTCAGGTTCATATATGTAGTAGGCTTAATTAAGTGGAAGCTTCTTCCTTTAGTTTTGAATTCCGACAAGGAGGCCAATTTTTCAGTTTTAAATTCTACTTTATGCTGCTCAGCCAGCCTGTCGAGAACTAGAAAACCAATGTTGTGCCTCGTAAGCTCATATTCAGCACCAATGTTTCCTAATCCTGCTATCAAATATTTCATACATACTAGTTTATACCTTCTCAGCTACTAAATTAATAGTAAGATCTAAGGCAAACAAAAACATTTTCCATTCTTTTAAATTTGGAAGCCAGGTAAATGCTATAAATGAGGGATTTTTTCGGATGGCGCTTACTAAACCGATATGCTAATCTTCATTCAAATCTCCATAATTTTAAAAAGACAGTTATCCTCTTCATCCGGCTCACCCAGTTGTATAAATTCTCGTATCAACTACTTTATAATCAGTATTTTAAGT
>CAZHZR010000152.1:0-7255 GCA_964537095.1 uncultured Roseivirgaceae bacterium | reverse complement strand
GGGCTTAAGTTAGCGCGCATGCCCGCTGGGGCAGTGAATGATGGTGATGGTAATAAATATAATCCGTTAAGGTCTGAAACCGCCTCATCGTAGCCCGTCATTCCGGGAATCTGACGAAGGAGGATTATCCGGAATCTCCTCTTGCCTGCACTGAGCAGCTTGGGTAATCTCTACACATTTATTTGGTACCTACTGCACCACCCAGAACACGTCCGAGTTCTAAAAATACCCACTGTCAAAGCCCTTCTTTAGAAATTTCAGCGCTTTCTTATAGGCTTTTTCGGCTGCTTTGTCATTAAAACCAGAATTGTCTGCATTGGCAAAAGCATGGTCGGCATCAAACATTTTCAGTGCAAGCTCCTTTTCAACTTCCTCCATTTCCTCTTCAAACTCGTCCAGGTCATCCTGGGGAATGGAATCATCTTGGGAGCCATAGATGGCCAATACCGGAGCTTGTAACATTTTCAGCTTGTCTTTATCACCTTCCGGTTCTCCATAGAACATAACACAAGCTACAGAATGAGCACCGGCAATCATTGCTGCCTGCAATGACCAGCTCCCACCTAATCCCCAGCCAATGGTGCTAATGCGCGCATTTTTACTTGCGAATTCCACAGCTCCCCTGATAATGTCTTCGGCCCGCTCCTCGTCAAGACTTTCCATGAGTTCGGTTGCCTGCTCTTCTTGGTCCGCCAGCTTACCATCGTAAAGATCTATGGCCAGCACGTTCACATCTTCCAGATTCTTGTAGAGCTTTTCTGCTTCCTGTTTGATATAATCATTCAGCCCCCACCATTCGTGAAAAACAAATAGATAATTATCACTTTCTTTTTGAGCCTTTATAAAGTAAGCGTTTGCAGGTTTATCATCGGGTGTGGGAAATGAGACCATTTCTCCTATTTCATCACTTAAATCATAAGCAATGGAATTTGCATGAAGGTTATGCCTTGTATTTGAAACCAACTGCACAAGTTGCGTCGCAGCAACAGCACCCTCCTCCTTATGCAAGTAATGTTCTGTCTTTTGCTGAACTCCGGCTTCAATGTTTACAGTCAGGAGCAGAACGTTCAAAAAGAATAACAGGAATTTCACAGGAAGATTTGGTTTAGGAATTAAAAAATGTAAAATTGAAATTGTCTAGGCAATCCGGAGAAAAAACTTTGCAACCTCCGATTTGTTTTAGAGCAGCGTCGGTATTCGCTTCCGATCCATAATAAACCAGTAGAATAGCATCATCTAACAATGAAATATTTTCAAAAAGAAATAAGTATACCAGCTTCTCCCCGAGGATTTCACTTGATTACGGGCAAAATAAAAGATGCCATGCCTGAGCTGAAGGAGGTAAATATTGGGACTTTACAAATCTTCATCAAACACACCTCTGCAGGTTTGTCGCTCAACGAGAATGCAGACCCTTCGGTAAGAAGAGATTTTGAAAAGTTCTTTTCAAGATTAGTGCCCGAGAATATCTCGTATTTTGAGCATACCATGGAAGGTTCGGATGACATGCCTGCGCACATTAAAAATGCATTGGTAGGAAACACTGTTTCGGTTCCTGTTACCAATGGATCCCTGAACTTAGGTACCTGGCAGGGTGTGTATTTATGTGAGTTTAGAGACCACGGAGGAAGCAGAGACCTCGTATTGACCCTCATGGGCTCGTAGCAACGAATCATTCCCCATCTACCTGAGGTTTTACTTTTGAAGCAGGCAAATTGGGCAAGGTAATTGTAAATGTGGAACCTAAGCCGATTTCTGAGGAAACATTTACAGTGCCACTCAGCTTGTTGACGGTTTCCTTCACAATGTACAATCCAAGTCCCGAGCCTTTGGAATCATCGGAAGCCCGGAAAAACATCTCAAAGATATTATTCAGGTATTGCTTTCCAATCCCTTTGCCGTTGTCAATAATTTCAATTACCGTTTCTTTTTTACTTACTTTTCCGTTTATCCTGATAAAAGGATCGCTGATGATGAGATTGTGATACCTGATGGCATTGGAAATTAAATTACTTAACAAAATGCCAATTCTTTTGCTATCAGAATATAAAGGAACGGCTTGTTTTACCTGCACAAATTTTTGAATCTTATCTGCCGAGCTTATATATCTTAAATTATCCAGTGTTTCTTTGATCAGTTCTTCCAGCTGAATTTCGCTCACCTCCAAATCCAGCCGCGCGTTTCTGGAGTAGTTGATAATGTCTATAATGAAACTGTCCAATTTCATGACGCTGCGCTTCATCAGGTCAAGATGTTCGTCGATTCCATTAATATAATGATCCGTCTGCGCGATGTTGATCAAACCCAGCAGTGATGTAAGCGGTGCCCTCAGGTCATGTGAAGCACTGTAAACGAATCGGTCCAGCTCTTCATTGATTTTCTTCAGCTCCTCATTTTTCAATTTCAGCAACTCTTCTGAGTTTTTTCGCTCGCTGATATCAACAATGACCCCATCTATGATTATTTCTCCAAATGCGTTTGTGGAAACTCTGCTATTTTCCAGGCCCCAGAAGGTAGAACCATCTTTTCGCCGGAATAACGATTCCCGGTTTTTTAGTACACCTTTCTTTCTTATTTCTTTAAGCAGATATTTTCTTCTGTCGGGCTCATTATAGAAATCATTGAGCGTGTCAGAAGACAAAAGCATGGCCTCTGCTACAGAAGCATATCCGAACATTTGTGCCAGCGCTTTATTGGCATATATTAAACCTTTTCCAGGAGTGCTTCTGTAAATCCCTTCATTGAGATTTTCATTGATCTTATTCAGCAGCTCCTGATTTTCCTTTACTTTTTCTTCCGCAATCTTTCTTTGCGTAATATTTTCCAGCATGCCGATGCCATAAGCGGGAATCCCTTTCTCATCGTGAATTACACTGGTGGTAAGCTTTCCCCACACTATACTGCCATTTTTTTTAAGATACCTCTTTTCAAAAAAGCCCGGCTTTAAGCGTGTTCCCTGATAAAAGGTAACGTACCTGTTTTCGAAATCCCTGTCGTCGGGATGCACCAGCTCAATGATAGCTTTTCCCAGCAGTTCTTGCTTTGGATAACCAAGGAAATCCTCTAAAGCCTCGTTGGACTCTATCAGCTTTCCATAAGGATCGGTAACAGCTATGCCTATGCCCGCGCCTTCAAATATGGCCTTAAATCGCGATTCACTTTCTTTAATGGCCTTTTCGCCCTCTCGGATGGCCGTAATATCCCGGATGATCACGTGCATCAAAGGCTCGTCACGGTACCTGATGGGCACTAAACTAACCTCAGCCTCAATAATCCCCCGCTCAGCATTTTTGAACTTCCAATAAAAGATTTCGGATCCACCGGAATTTGCTTTTGCAAGTTTTTCTTCAATCTTTAACAAAGACGCTTTTCCGTCGGATTGAAGGTCGGGGGAATATAAAAAAGGTGATGTATTTAAAATCAGATCTTTTTCACATTTTAACAGTTCCAAAGCTTTGGTATTGCAATCTATTACTTTGTCTTCCCTCAAAATAAAGATAGCGTCATTTGAGCCGCCAAGCAGACTTGCATACTTAGCCTGACTTTCGGCTACTCCATTTAAATCCTCATGTTGTCTACCCTTTCTGCCCCGTTCGTCTTCAGAGGTTATTTTGTTCCTGATTAAATACTGGCTCTCGTCATAAAATGGCTTCCCCTCTATAATTGTGCCCTCATCAACTGGCATAGATTCTAAAGAAATTACAGTAGAGAACGCGGGTCCTGGCACAGGATACAATAAAAACCTGAGGGACAATTGGCTGTCCTGATAAGAAACAATATGATTTTTTGAAATGATTTTACTTCGAAGGAGCAGCGCTTGTGTCAAATAGGGTTTAAGTTTCTCAAACACCTGACTCAGTAGCAGGTCTGGCAAATGTCCGGCTACTGCAGTATTTCCTTTAAAAAAGGTTTCCCGGGTTCCTTCGTAATGCAATACTTCCATCCGGTCATCAATGGTGACAACCAATCTATTCACTAACGTAACAAAGTCATTATCTGACTTTTTCAGATTAAGATTCATTCAGATCAAGTATTAAAAACCGGGCTTCGCTAAGAACGAGAAGACACTTACAATGTTAACTAATATGAAGTCTGTTAATTTAAAATTATCTCAGATTATATTACATAAAACTTTTATTCGGTGTAGTTGAACATTCACGGGATCCGATCGTAGAGGCAAATTCCAGGACATCAATTGTCAAACTTTTTCCTAAATTTAACGTTTCGGCACAAAAAACAATAATACCTTTGCGCCCGATATTCGTAAATTTTGAATTGATAAAAGCTGATTGTTATAGAAAATTGTTCATCTTTTAGTAATTTAAATTTTCTTAAAAAAACCAGACAAACAAATTTTACCAAAATTTAAATAATCTATTTAGAAAAACCATGAATAAGAAATTATTAATAACCCTTGGGGTAATAGTTCTCCTGGTAATCATCTTCTATTCTTTTTTTGCAGGGAGGTATAATGAAATGGTGACCCGGAATGAATTGGTAAACCGACATTGGGCTGACGTTGAGACAGCCTACCAAAGAAGAGCAGACCTTATTCCTAATTTGGTAAATACGGTAAAAGGCTATGCAGATTTTGAGCAGGAGACTTTAACCCAGGTGATAGAAGCCCGGTCAAAAGCTACCGCTATAAATGTGGACGCAAACGATCTGGATCCGGCCAGCATTGCCCAGTTTCAGCAGGCTCAGGAAGGATTGAGTAGTGCCCTTTCCAGACTGATGGTGGTAGTAGAGCGGTACCCTGATCTGAAGGCTAATCAAAATTTTCTTCAATTGCAGTCGCAGTTGGAAGGTACTGAAAACAGGATTTCTGTTGAACGCAGAAAGTTCAACGAAGCTACCCGTGACTACAACACATACATAGGCCTTTTCCCACAATCAATGCTTGCCGGTATGTACGGATTTGATAAAAAAGGATACTTTGAAGCTTCTGCAGGAGCAGAGCAGGCACCGGAAGTTCAATTTTAGTTAGATATGGCAGCGGATAATTTTACAAGCTCAGAAAAGGAAGTCATAGTTGGGGCTATAAAGAGCGCAGAAAAAGATACGTCCGGAGAAATACAGGTGCATATTGAAAACCATTGTAAGGGCGATGTGCTTGACCGGGCTGCGCAGGTTTTTAAGATTTTGAAGATGCATAAAACTGAGCTCAGGAACGGTGTGCTTTTCTATCTGGCTATGAAGGATCATAAGTTTGCCATTCTCGGTGACGCGGGCATTAATAGCAAAGTACCGGAACATTTTTGGGACGATATCAAATCCCACATGACCGAAAAATTTAAAAGCAATCAAATAGTAGAAGGATTGGCAGAAGGGATAAATATGGCCGGGCTTCAGTTAAAACATCATTTTCCTTATCAGTCTGATGATGTGAATGAACTCTCTGACGATATCTCTTTTGGCAAAAACTAATCATATGCGTAAATATCTTTTAATTGTTTTCTCTTTAATTTTTCTTCAATCATTTGCCCAGGAATTTCCGGAACCCATGACTCCGCCCCGGCTTGTGAACGACTATGCCGGGTTGCTGAGTGCGCAGGAAAATGAACTGCTGGAGAGCAAGCTGGTGAACTATAACGACACTACCTCTTCACAATTTAGTGTGGTAATCATTCGCTCAGTAGGGATGTATGACATATCGCAATACGCCGCAGAACTGGGTCAGAAATGGGGTGTTGGTAAAAGTGGCAAAGATAACGGACTATTGCTGTTGGTTGCCGCAGAAGACAGGAAGGTATTCATTGCCACAGGGTATGGATTAGAGCCGACAATTACAGATGCCGCCAGTAAAAGGGTGATTGAAAATTATATAGTTCCCAACTTTAAGCAGGAAAATTATTTTGAAGGTTTGGATCAGGCCACAAGTATATTGATGGGGCTTGCTTCAGGAGAATTTTCGGCAGAGAAATTGAAAGATGGAGGGGGTATGCCCTCTGTGGTAATGATCATTCTCTTTTTGATGTTCATGATTGGCATTCCTTATCTACGATACCGGAGCATGAAGAGTCACCATTATGGCGGTAAAAAGGACATGGGTTTCTTGACCGCCTTATTGCTCATGAATTCTATGGGCGGGCGCGGCGGCGGTTTTAGAGATTTTACCGGAGGTGGTGGTGGCTTCGGAGGAGGAGGCGGTGGTTTCGGTGGCTTTGGAGGTGGCGGCTTCGGCGGTGGAGGCGCAGGCGGCAGCTGGTAGACTATTTGGCCTTGGTCCGGATTAATAATCCCGAAACAAAAACGAGTGCACTTACAATGACAAAAGTAATGTTGCCCTTGCTAAGCGTAAAGCGCTCTCCTAAAAGTTTAATGCTTTTGGTCTCTTCTATATAATCCATCCCGGTTATTACCAGTGCGATCAGGCCTACAACGATCAATATTGTTCCTAGTGTTTTCATATACGGAAGCTTATAATTTTCTTAATATCAAATTACTCATACATCTTTTATCGGCAACATTTACTGTCTTAAAGGGTTCGATGTATTCAAGACCGTATTTTGCCGGAATTTCATCAACATGGCTCCTGTGAATGAGATATCTTCTGCTACCGTCAGGGATATCATAAACTCCATTCGAAGACTCACCCAGTTTATCCTCAATGCCGATGGAAGATGCTGTTCTGATGAATATCATTCCCTGCTTTTTGGTAACCCTGCAAATCTCTTTTATCATATTTTCAAAATGCCCGTGGTTTTCAGCAAAATGCAGTACGGCACTGCAAATTAACACGTCAAATTCCTCATCCGGGTATGGCATTGCTTCGATTTTCCCTTCGATAAATTGCGTCTTTGCTGTAGCAGGATTTAGCGAGCGGGCCACGAACTGAAGCATATTTATAGCACCGGGATTGCTGTCTATCCCGGCCACATTGTAGTTATTCTGTATGAAATAAACCAGATTCCGGCCTTCGCCACATCCTGCGTCTAAGATTTTCATAGAAGAATCGAATCGCCCTTTCAGCAGCTGATCAAGCAGGTATAGATCTATGTTACCCAGGATCTTGTTTAATTTTTGAATCTCCATCGTGATAATTTTATTGAAACAACATTTTTTCTCCCCCTTTTATCAATCAAACATAACACTTTGCTATATTTAGAACTACAATCCGTAAAATAATTTGAAACGGTTAGTTTTTATTTGTCATTTTAGGAGGGTTTGCTGAAAAAGTCTCAGGTGCGTCAGATACCCGGCGGCGAAGTGAAGATGTATCTATATACTTCGAGCTGCGCCGAAGGCATTCCTT
>CAZHZR010000151.1:0-7339 GCA_964537095.1 uncultured Roseivirgaceae bacterium | reverse complement strand
AATGTCATCAAAGACCAAATGAAGCACCAAAGCCATAATGGAATGGGTGTAGACGCAGCTGATTACAACAACGATGGTTTTGTGGACATAGCAGTAATGGATATGCTGCCAGATAAAAACGGGCGACAAAAATCTATGATGATTCCTTTTGCGAATTATGACAGGTATATGCTTAATTTAAATTCTGGTTATGAGCCTCAATATGTAAGAAATACGCTTCAGTTAAATAATGGCAACGGATCTTATAGCGAAATCGGACATTTGGCCGGCATTTATAAAACCGATTGGAGCTGGGCACCATTGTTTGCGGATTTTGATAATGATGGACTTAAAGATTTGTTTGTAACGAACGGTTATGGTAAGGATATAACTGACCTTGACTATATTATGTACAGTAAGAATATGAATCAATTTGGAACAGACGAAACCAAAGAGAATAAAATAAGAGAGGAAATTGCAAAATTAGTTGAAATAAGGATGCCAAATTTCATCTTTAGAAATAATGGAGATCTTACTTTTTCGGATAAATCAGGGGCGTGGGGAATGTCCCAGTCAACAATCTCCAGTGGTGCTGCTTTTGCAGACCTTGACAATGACGGCGATCTCGATTTGATTGTAAGTAATTTAAACGACCCTGCTTTTATCTATCGAAATAAAACCATTGAAAATGGCACCGCAAATGGCAGTTCAGCTGGTTTTTTAAAGGCAAGGCTTACGGGCGACTCATTAAATCGTCAAGGTCTGGGAAGTAAATTATACGTTTCCTATAAAAACGGAGACCAAGCCGAAAGTCAATATTACGAGCATTATATGACCAGAGGGTATAAATCATCTGTTGACCACACCGTCCACTTTGGCCTCGGGGCAGTGAGCGGGATTGAATCATTGAAAATCGTGTGGCCTGATGGAAGATTCGAGCTATTGAGCCATATAGAACCTAACCAAACGTTGCTGTTGGATCATAAGAACTCGATGCCTTTTGAAGAAGCAGCCCAAAATGACATTCCGCTTCTATTTACTGCGATTTCTGATATACCGGGACTGGAGCATGTGCATCAGGCAGTTGACTTTGCAGATTTCAAGGTTCAGCAGTTGCTTCCGCATAAGCATTCTGAAAACGGACCCGGTATTGCCGTTGGAGATGTGAATGGCGACGGGTTGGAGGATTTTTATATAGGAGGGAGTGCTACCTTTCCGGGTAAGCTTTATATTCAAAGTCGCAATGGGTCTTTTTTGCAACAGCAAATTTCTTCGGACTCTCTCTATGATGATATGGGCGCTCTGTTTTTTGATGCTGACAATGATGGGGATTTAGACCTTTATGTAGTGAGCGGTGGAAGCAGATATGCCAATGAAGCGAAGGAATATCAGGACAGGCTGTATATAAATAATGGTTCCGGAAAATTTACCAAAAGTGACACAGCACTTCCAGAAATGTTTACAAGTGGGTCAATCGTGACCGCTGCTGATTTTGACCAGGACGGAGATCTAGATCTTTTTGTAGGCGGCCGCGTCACTCCGGGAAGTTATCCAGTAGCCCCCAGAAGCTATATGCTTAGAAACGATAATGGTAAGTTTACAGACGTAACAGAACAAATTGCTCCTGAAATTGCAAACATTGGAATGGTTAGTTCGGCGGTTTGGAGCGACTACAATCGCGATGGTTTGCTGGATTTGATTTTGGTAGGAGAGTGGATGCCGTTGACAATTGTTAAGCAACAAAAAGCGTCGGATGGAAATATTGCATTTACGAATGTCACCGAGGAGGCTGGCCTGTCTCAAACCTCAGGTTGGTGGAATAGCATAGTAGCAGATGACTTTGACAATGATGGCGATATAGATTTTGTAGCTGGAAATTTGGGTCTGAACTCCCGTTATACCGCTTCCGACAAAGAACCCATATCGGTTTATGCGAAAGATTTTGATGCCAATGGAAGTATTGATCCAATCATGTTTTATTACCTAAACGGAAAGAAACGTCCCACACACGGAAGGGATGAATTGATTGGCCAACTTCCTTACATGCGCCATAGGTTTCAGAAATATTCAGATTACGGGAATACTACATTTGACGAGTTTTTTAAAGAAGGAGAGCTTAATGATGCGCTTGTACTGACCAATTACGAGTTAAGATCATCTTATATAGAGAATTTAGGTGACGGGAAGTTCCAATTGTCACCGCTTCCTATTGAGGCACAATTTGCGCCTGTTAACGGGATAATTAGCAAGGACTTTAATGGCGATGGAAATATTGACTTGCTGATGGTGGGAAATTCTTATGCAACAGAAAAAAATGTGGGCAGATACGATGCATCAATAGGAAACTATCTCGAAGGAGATGGTCAGGGAAATTTCAGACCCGTAGATGTCAATAATAGCGGTTTTTTTGTAGACGGTAACGCAAAGACCATTGTGGAAGTAATGGGCTCAAACGGTGTTCCACTTATTTTAGTGAGCCAACAGTCTGACTCACTAAAAGTATATCAGACCACCTTGGGCAGTAAAAAGTACACGGTGGGGTTAGAACCTTTAGATCAACGGGTTGAGATGTTTTTTAAAGATGGTAGCAAGAAGGTAAGAGAATTTCACTATGGTTCTTCCTATCTTAGCCAGACATCCAGAATACTTCAATTAGACGAGAATATTGACTCTGTCACAATCTATGATTACGCTGGGAAAAGTAGAAGTCAAACTTTCTCAGATAAAATATTATCTCAAAAGTAGGCTGTTTTTATCCTACCCATTAATGTTAATGGATAGGGTCTGAATAACTTGCTTCGTCGGCGATATGAGCAATTGTTCACGTATTGCCAAAAGAGAGTTTAAATGAACTTCGCACTTGTTGCCAGAAAGGGAGGAATGCTTGTTTAAGCCGAGATAGCGTGATGAAAGATGGCCGACAGGAGATTTTCTGTTCAGGTATGAGGCCGAAAAGCCTCACAGGCTTACTCAGGTTCGTCTTTAGCAGCTTCTGTTCTTGTTGCGCTTGGTGATGATGGATAGCATTCCAACACCAAGCGTATTTTATACCATGCAAATCTCATCTGGACATCACAGGTTTATAGAACGGTCTGGCATTTCTAAGACTTCTTTGATATCAATATTGTTTTTCAATGGATAACGACCATTTTTTTAACACCTCTATAATTTCTTCTAACCTTATGGGCTTGCTGATGTAGTCGTCCATTCCTGCCTTTATGCACATCTCTCTGTCGCCCTGCATTGCGTTAGCAGTCACAGCGACTATAATCGGTTGTGTTGCCAATCGTTTTTTCCGGATTTCAGCCGTGGTCTCAAGGCCATCCATTTCAGGCATCTGCACATCCATTAAAATGAAATTATAATCTTTGGTGTTCATTGCTTCCAGCACTTCCCGCCCGTTGGATGCAACATCCGCTTCATAACCAAGTTTTTTAAGTATGATCAGTGCCAATTTTTGATTGACTATATTATCTTCAGCCACGAGGATTTTCAAGGGGTAAGATTCAGAGATTTCTATATCTAATAATTGCTTCCCAATTTTTATTTCCTCTTTTTTATTGCCAGGATATTGTCTGAATACGCTTATAATATGCTTGTACAGGCTTTCATGCCTTACAGGCTTTGTGAGCACCGATGAAAATAGATTTTTTTCCTTCAAATGCTTATCGTCGCCGACAGAACTTAGCAGTATCATAGGCAGAGATGGGAATTTATTCCTAATAATTTGAGCTAATTCGAAACCATCCATTTCTGGCATGTGCATATCGGTTAGCACAAGATCGAACGGAGGTTCCTTAGCAAGAATATCCAAAGCTTCTTCGGCGGAAGCAGCCAATGTGGGGATGAGGTTCCACGATTTCATTTGATTATCGAGAATATTTCTATTTGTTCCGTTGTCATCCACCACAAGAATCCTTCTTCCTATGATGGTATTGTTGTTCGAATGCACATAGTTCATGGTGGATTGTGTGCTTGCATTTACATTGATGGAGAACTTAAAGGTAGTACCTGCTCCTTCCGAGCTTTCTACTTCAATTTTGCCGCCCATTAAATGGATCAGCTTTTCACATATAACCAATCCCAAACCTGTTCCTCCGTATTTCCTGGTGGTAGAAGAATCTACTTGTGAAAAGGCCTTAAAGAGCTTATTGATCTTTTCCTGCGGAATGCCTATCCCGGAATCTTTCACCTCGAATCCCAGTACGAGGTTTGTGTTTTCCTGGTGCAGCAAGGATACCCGTATGAAAATCTCTCCCTCGGCGGTAAACTTAATTGCATTCCCTATCAGATTTATCAGAATCTGTCGTAGACGCAGCCCATCACCAATTATCTTCGCTGGAACGTTGTAATCCATCTGATAGATTAGATCCAGATCTTTTTTTGAGACCTTTTGGGCAAATAGGTCCAATACCTCTTCAATGCAGGTTCTAAGGTCGAAATCGTGCGCATCCAAATCCATGTTGCCCGATTCGATCTTTGAAAAATCGAGGATGTCATTGATCACGTTGAGCAGGCTTTCACCACAACTTTGTATTGTGTCTGTAAATTCTTTTTGCTCATGGCTTAATTTGGTCTCCGATAAAAGCGAAGCCATTCCAATAACGCCGTTCATGGGTGTCCTGATTTCATGGCTCATGGTCGCCAGGAATATGCTTTTGGCACTATTTGCTTCTTCTGCCTCTATCTTTGCTTTTTCAGAATCCATTTTTGCCTTTTCTGCTTCAAGCCTGGCCTTTTTTTCTTCAAGAGTAATCCGTTCCAACTGCTCCGTCCTCTCCTTGACCTGTCTTTCCAACTCCTCCCGATGCATTCTAGACCTTTTCGTCCGTACCTGAAATATGGTGCCAATTCCGCCGAAGAAAATTACCGTCAATAACGAGAGGAACCACCAAGTCTTCCAGAATGGTGGAGTTACAATAAGCTCGGTGGAGGCTAGATTATCTGACCACTCACCATTATTGTTCAAGCCTTTAACCTTAAAAATATACTTTCCGGGATCAAGGTTAGTATAAGTGGCTGTTCTTTTGGCGCCAATGTAGTTCCACTCCTTATCAAATCCTTCCAGCATATAGGCATACTGTTTTTTAGAAGCAGAGGTGTAATTTAAGGTGGCAAACTCAAAAGAAATTACCGATTCTTTATAAGAGATGGTGATACTTTTGGTTTCCGAAATGGGTTTAATGAGGGTAGATTTCTTATTAGTAGCGTCGTTTAACAGTATTGGTTTATTGAAAATGTAAAATTCGGTGAGGACCAGGGGCGGGTCAAACGGACGATCGTCGAGGTTGTTTTCTGGCATAAACTCATTAAATCCGTTGATCCCTCCTAAATAAATTTTTCCTGATCTGCTTTTAAGCGCGGCATGGATTTTAAACTCAAGGTTTTGCAGGCCATCAGCCACTGTAAAGTTTTTAAAAGTTTCGGTTTTTACATTAAACCTGGACAAACCACCATTGGTGCTTATCCATAAATTGCCTTTTGAGTCATCAATAATCGCACTTATATAATCGTGAGGCAGACCATCTTTGGTTGTGTAGACCTTAAAATTACTGCTTTTCTTGTCGAAATAATTGAGGCCATTTGCTGTACCAATCCATAGATTTCCTAATGAGTCTTCACGTATATTTGTAACGATGTTATTACTGATGCTTTTGCTGTTGTCATTTTCATGCTGGTAGTGGCTAAATATTTTTGTTTTTTTGTCAAAGTAATCCATTCCCCCATTATTAGTGCCAATCCAGAGGTTGCCATCTTTGTCTTCAAGTATAGAATTGATTAGGTTGCTATTAATACCGTCCCATTTCGTCTTATCGACTTTGTAATTGATAAAATTATCTGTCTGAGGTTGATAGAGGCTTAGTCCTCCCCGATATGTTCCTATCCAAATATCTTTGTCGCTATCTTCATAGATTACCCAGGCGTTGTCACCACCTAATGATGTGGAATCCGCGGGATTGTGTTTGTAATGAGCAAAGGTATTTTTCTCCCTGTTGAGTTTTGTTACACCTGCTCCCCATGTGCCTACCCATATATTCCCATCACTGTCCTCTAATACAGAAAGCACATGGTTTCCGCAGATACTATTTGGATTTCCCTCTTCGTGTTTATAATAGGTAAATACACCGTGGGAATCCAGAATGTTAAGTCCCCCACCATCAGTCCCCAGCAAAATATTGCCTTTGGAATCTTCCCTGATACAAAATATAACATTATTGTTCAGGCTGTTTTCCGATGGATTTTGTCGGTAGTGCTTGAATTTATTGCCATCGATGTTGTATAGGTTGACACCCCCGCTAAACGTTCCCAGCCACATATTGCCTTTGGTGTCTTTGACGATGCTGTAGATTGAGTTACTGTTAATTCCGGTTGGGTCACTTATGTCGTGGGTGTGATGGCTAAGGCTTTTTGTTTCTGGATTAAAAATAGTCAATCCATAATTTTCCGTCCCTATCCATAAATTGCCACTTAAGTCCTCCGAAATAGAAAGTATCGCTTGATCGGCAAAATGGGTGCCCGTTTTTTTATTGTATTGGCTAAAGTTGCTGGTTTTTCTATTTGCCAGGTAGAGGCCATGCTGCGTGCCTACCCATATGTTTTTCTTAGTATCTTCAAATATTACCTTTACATCTTTGGAAATCGGAGTATGAGAGTCGTTTTCGACGTGATTAAAGGATTTCAATTTTTTTGTTTCCCGGTCGTATAGGTGAAGACCATTTAAGTTGCCTCCTATCCATAGGTTATCTTCGCTGTCTTCTGTAATGAGGGTAATCTCCTCGCTGGAGTTGCCTAATGAGGATGTTAAATCATTAGATAAATATACGAACCCGTCCGTTTCTTTGTCATAGTAATTTAACCCCCCTCTGTACGTTTCTCCACCTTCTTGAGTGCCTATCCACATTTTTCCCGAGCGGTCACAATATACGGTTGATATATAATTGCTTGAGATGCTGCTGGGGTCATCTTTCTTAAACTGATACCTTACAAAGTTATCTTTTTCCCGGTCATACATATTGAGGCCATCCATGGTAGCAACCCAAATGTTTCCCTGTAGGTCTTCGGCAATATCTTTGATATGATTGTTGCTCAGACTTTGTGAGTTCCCTTCAATATTTGTGTACACCGTAAACCTATATCCGTCGTATTTATTTAATCCCTGGGGCGTTCCAAACCACATAAAACCACGATTGTCCTGCAAAATGCATGTTACATAGCTCAGGGATAGTCCATCGTTAACACCGATATGATCAAACTTTAAATTGGCGGTTTGCGAGAAAGTATTTATGTTAAATAAAAGCAGAAGAAAAAGAGAAACGAACCATCGTTTTATTGTCTTATTCCCGTTTGTTACATTGGTGAA
>CAZHZR010000150.1:0-7358 GCA_964537095.1 uncultured Roseivirgaceae bacterium | reverse complement strand
GTGAAATTTTGCATGGCTTTTATTTCCTCCCTCATCCCTTTTGGTACTTTTATTCTGGATAAAAGATTAAAGGAGGAAGAGCAGGAATTGTCAAAAGGGTGATTCACTCCAGTAGCCTGCACAGTTGATATGTGAGGTCAATTTATAAAGAATTATGATGAAGAATATAGAGGAGGCCTGTTCCTATATAAGGAGTTTGGTTGATTTTGAGCCTGCTGTTGGGATTATTCTCGGTACTGGGTTAGGAGCTTTGGTAAATCATGTACAGGTGCAATACAGTCTGAACTACAATGAAATTCCTCATTTCCCCATCTCAACAGTAGAAAGCCATACGGGAAGACTGATCTTTGGGCAGCTCGGCGGACAATCGGTTGTGGTGATGCAGGGAAGATTTCATTATTATGAAGGTTATAACATGAAGCAGGTAACATTTCCTGTCAGAGTGATGCAGGGTTTGGGAGTTAAGAAGTTATTGATTTCTAATGCAGCGGGGAGCCTCAATCCTGAATTTAGAATCAGCGATCTGATGATCATCAATGATCACATCAATCTATTTCCTGAAAATCCACTCACCGGTGCCAATCTGGATACATTGGGTGACCGTTTTCCTGATATGAGCGAGCCTTATGATGAGAAGATGATTGCTCAGGCAATGGACTTTGGCAAAGGGAACAATCTTTCTATTCACCAGGGGGTATATGCCGGGGTAGCAGGGCCAAACCTGGAAACAAAGGCAGAATACCGGTACTTGAGAACGATAGGGGCAGACGCTGTGGGCATGTCAACAATACCTGAAAACATTGTAGCACGGCACATGAATTTGCCCGTTTTCGCGGTGTCGGTGATTACTGATATTTGCACGCCCGGAAATATTAAAAAAGTGACTGTTCCCGAAATTATTGAAGCAGCAAGGAAGGCGGAGCCAGCGTTGGTAAAATTATTCACCCAGATGGCGGCTCCGAAATAAGGAATACATGCTTCGCTTTGATGGCTATGCCTTGCATTAACCTATTTATGGATCAACTGCCCCTTTCCTTCAATTTTTACATCTACAATTTCAGGAGCGCCATAGTAGACGATATCTCCAACACTTCCTATGGTGCCTTTTAAGGTTTCCGTTGCATTCACAATGATGGTATTAGAACCAAGATGATTTATGGACACGTTTCGGGCTACAAGTTCTTTTGCAGAGAATCTCCCATTACTGTAATAATTACCGATGATGAAATTTTCAGTATTGCCCGATATATAGAAATTGGCAATAGAATTAGATACCAGATACAGTCTTTGATTTTCCACTTCTACATAGATATCGCCAACACCATCCTTTGCGTTGATCGTGACAGAAGGAAAGCTCCATTTTTCCTGAGAACGAATTGTTCCGAACCCGTACTGGTTGATGTGAACCAGCGTATCAGTAGTAATATAGAGATTGATATCCTGGTAACTTCTTATCCAGTTACAGCTATTGTTATTTTTGACTATCAAATGACCTTCGTCGTTAACATGGATGTCTATATTTTCAAGCAGATTTTCTCCAATTTCCAGCCGCAGAGCCTGCCCATCACCTTCTTTAATAAATAGGTTGATACCACTATATGCATCAATGCTATGGAAGTCAGGAAGTTCCATCTCTATGCTAATAGGTGAACCTGTTTTCCTAACGCAATCAAAAGAGGTGTTTTCACAACCCACATAAAGAGGCACGAAAATAAGAATGAGGAAAAATCTGTTGAGCGCGTGTTTCATACCTTATATTTTAAAGCCAATGGCCCATTCCACAGCGTCGGCCTTCCCGTAGTGAGTTTTCAAAAACACCCCCCCAGATACTCGCTCAGCGAACCCATATTTGAAACCGTATCTCTGATATATGGGCTTATCTGATTTATAGGGTCTGTACACATAAGCGCCCACTTGTGCTATAAAAGAAAGCCTGCCCATGAGGAGTTCATGACCGCCAACTATGCCAACCCTTTTAAAATCAGGGACTGCACCATTTAAATCCCTGTCGATCTTAATTTCTTCTTTTGTCGCTAGACTGTAGAAGAAATCTACGCCTAAAGCAAATTGATTTGTTTGCGAAGTTTGCTTTGAAGCAAGTAGCGAAAGCGTCAAAAAAGAATATTTCCTACCCCCAACAGGGTCAATCTCTTTGATACCGCTAGCAAGAACAACATCATAACGCATTCTTCTATCTACTGCTGGCAGTTCAGGAGCCTTCTGATAAACGAGTTTGGGTTTGTTGAAATCATAAGACAGGCCAATATCTGCAGTAACAACATTTATCCCTTTGTTGGGCATCTTAAACGCGCCATTTGAAAAATGTGATAGTTTGATGCCAGTTTCCAGGTCTAAACCAGGCAATAGTTGTAGCGTATGGTTAATCCTGGCTAAAGCTGCATAAGTAATCCTGCTTCCCAGTGCTATGTTCTTATTGTTTGTTTCTCCATCGTATGGATGGGTATTATAACCGACTCCAAACCCAAATTGAAAGGTCAACGCATTCCCAGGGTTTCTGACAATATAGCAATCGATAGTTCCTAAAGCGGAAAACGTCTCTCCAAGAATGGGATTGTTATAGTCCACATAATTAAATACTACGGCAAGATCCGGATATCTGAAAAGCTGCTCCCAATATCGATTTCCATAAGTTTGTTTCTTGACAAAAAGGGAAAATCCGTCGGTATGGCTTTGGGAAAGGTGGCCCATTTGTTCATCGTGCATGATGATAAAACCCCGACTGGTATACCCCCCCGCCTTGTAGGAATATTTTCTATCAGAAAGCACGTCTTGTGCACTGGCATGATTTAATAGTAGAGATAAGGCAAAAAGAAACAGAATCCTGAACACAATACTCACAAAAAGATATTTTGAAAATAGAGCTGCAAAACTAATTAAAATTATCGATTTGATTTTATACATACCTTTAACCCTGAATTTTTGCAGGGGGTCAACCTCGGCTCAATGTAGGGCCTGCTGAAAAGCGCTAAAAAAAGAACTTCTGACCTGATTAATCATTTTAAACTTCGCAATTTCTATTCTTAGTCATTCAGTAGTGATAGTTTTTCAATTCCGATTTGAAAAAAAATAGCTTTCAGAAAACCTTTGTCGTGTGAGTTGGTTCTTACTTAAACTTTTTAATCAATAACATTTAAAATTTTTTAATTATGGCTAGTGAAAAATTAAATTCATTACAGGATCTTTTGGAACATGAGTTGAAAGATTTATACAGTGCAGAAACGCAGTTAATCGATGCCCTCCCTTTGATGGCGAAGGCAGCAATCAATGAAAAGCTTAAAAAAGCATTTGAAGATCATTTAAAAGAAACTGAAATCCAGCTTGAGCGTTTGGAGCAGGTTGCAGAAATCCTTGGGATTGATCCGAAGGGAGAAACCTGTGCTGCAATGAAAGGCCTTATTAAAGAAGGCAAGGATATGATGAAAATGAAGGGTGAAGACAACGTGAAAGATGCCGGATTGATTGCTTCTGCCCAAAGAATAGAGCATTATGAAATGGCAGGCTACGGAGCTGCCAATGCTTATGCGCAACAATTGGACATGAAAGATGTAGCAAAACTGCTGGAGCAAACTTTGAAAGAAGAAAAGAACGCAGATACAAAATTGAACAAGCTGGCGCTATCAAACATTAACAAGAAGGCTGAAAAGGCTTAAACCAGATTATAGACGGTAGATCCTAGATTTTAGAATCGTCCTCCGGAGCGAAGATGGTTTTGAAATTAGATTTACGCATTTGAAAGTGAAAGGTGATTGATTCTTAAATCAGTGGCTTTTCACTTTTTTGTTTATGCTTATGTAGAGTTAGCTTCATGTGAAATTATTGATTCTGCTTTACTTTGTGTGGAAATTATACTACCTTATAATGTTTTCTGTAATTAAAAGCTGACGATCTATCTTGACGGTAATTTGGGACCCATGAAGAAGCTCTTGATATTTTTAGTCTTTATAGCATGTCATTATTCACAGCTATCTGCTCAGGATGTTTCCTGGGGTGTCAAAGCAGGGGTAAATCTTTCGGAATGGAAAGGTAAAAGCCCCGAAAGTGCTCGATTATTAACCGGTTTACATTTCGGGCCGACTATCTCATTGAAAGCGTCTGATAATATTTTTATTGTTTCTTCCCTTTTGCTTTCTCAAAAAGGAAATATGACCCACCGGATCTTTGATGAAGTGCATGGGACAGAGTCTTTGTTTAGAGATTTTAAGCAGGAATTTAAATTTACCTATTTAGACTTGCCTGTCTATTTGAAATTTGAAGTAGTGTCGGGATTGAGTCTTTATGCTGGTCCACAATTTTCCTACTTATTAAAAGCTACGTCTAAATCGGAAGAACGTTTTAGGATTAATGAAGGAGAAGAGCATTTTCGAGAATTAGAAATTGATTTAAAAGGCTACAATAAGTTCGACCTGGCAGTAGTAGTTGGAATTGATTATTTGTTTTCAAATGGTATAAACCTGAATGCAGGCTACGATTTCGGATTGTATGAGTTAGAGGACGTGGAGTATTATGGTAAGTCCTACAATCGTGTTCTTAAATTTTCGGTAGGTTACTACTTTTAGTACTTATTTCGACTTTTCTTTTCAGCCTTATTTCTGGTAAGATTCACCATAACAGCACTCCCTAAAATTACCAGCATGCCCCAGAACTGCGATTTAGAAATAGTCTCATTGGCCAAAATCCATCCCAGAAATACAGCAACCACAGGATTTATATATGCATAGGTTCCTACAACAGCAGAGGGTTTTTGCGTAAGTAGCCAGGTATATGCTACAAATGCTGCAATGGAGCCAAACAATGATAAATATAAAACTGCGGCCCAGGACTCCCAGCTCACTGTAGCCAGATAAAAACTCCCTCCTTCTCCCAACACCATGCTTAGTAAGAAACTGAAAACCGCAGCACCTAGAAGTTGCCAACCCAAATTTGAATAAATAGAACCCGGAGCCGGTTGATAGCGGTGATATAAGGATCCGCTCACCCATAAAATCGAAGACACCAGTACAGCAACAGAAGCAATCAGGTACATTTTGTCTTGTGCTGTAAGGGCGCCGATATGGAGGTATTCCTTAAACATCAATAGGATACCGCAAAAGCCTAGTACCACTCCAAAAATGATAAAGGGATTTGAAAAGCAGTTGGTCCATTGTTTTTTGTCAATAATAACATACCACATTGGCAATGTAGCTACTAAAACTGCCGCATACCCTGAGGGAATATACTGCTCAGCCCAAATCAATATGCCCTGGCCACCGGAAAGAATGACAATGCCCAGAATGGTATTCTTAAATATGGTCTTGCCGACCGGAAGTTTTTCACCTCGTAACAGGCAGACACCCACCAGAATAACACCAGCAATTATAAATCGAATAGAGGCCATCATGTGCGGAGGAAAATCTTCCAGACCTATTAGAATAACCAGATAGGTCGTGCCCCAGATTAAATAAATGGCAGCAAAAGATAATCCGGTGAGTAGCTTTGTGGTGTGTGCAGGCATTTAGGTATGGACAAGAGTTGCTAATTACAAGCCGTTTTGTTCAGCACGAGGTTGCTCTCAAAATAAAGCATCTTTCTGTTTTTGAAAGTTGATTTTCCGGATTCCTGTTTAATTTCGCCAAAGCCTTCTACCATTGTATCGCCCCTTCTCAGGAATGCGACCTCTCTTTCAGACGTTTTCCCTTCCGACTGATATACATAGTCGGCAAAAAGCGTGTCTCCATGCATTGTGCCATCAATGGTGCCTATATTGTCATCTTTTTCGAAGAAGTTGTAATTGAGGTCACCGGTTGCTCTGTTTTGCTCCACTGTAAAAGACAGACTAATGGTATCCATATTTTTGATGAAGGTGTAACAACTGAGGGGCTCGCTGACAGGTTCTGACCCTATAGCAGCCCTTTTCTCATCGGTTCGACCATTGCAGGAGATGAGTGTGATCAGGGCAATTAGCATCAGGTAAGGGTTTAATTTCATTTTCTGAGATATTAATGCGTGTAAATCGTCAGCAATTTAATGCCTGGAATATTTTTTTCTGTAAATCGCGCTAAAAATATTTGAAGACTTTTTTTGTTGATGCGTCAAAGATAAAGCCCTTCCTTCGTCCCGACAATCCGAAATTTGCGATTTTAAATTATCTGGTTATCAGGCCAATCTATCCCGGCAATATTAAAAGCGCGATTCTATGGGTAGGCCCGAATCCCCGACTTTGCTTATTTTGGCTGTTCAGTATAGGGAAAGGCAATTTTAATCCCTATTAAGGCGATTTTTTGATTTATTATTTGCAACTTGTGCGCGGAATACCGCTTCCGTTGCTGTAGTGGAGTTCCTTCCAATTCTTTATTTAACAAAACTATTGAATCAATGAACCACAGGTTGCTTTTTGTTATGGGTGCGATGCTTTTTTCCACCCTCGGTTTCGCACAAACAGATACGACAGGCGTAACTTCAGATACCACTTATTGGCGGAGATCCCTAAATGTAGGTGCTAATGTAAACCAGGCTGCATTTAGTGATAACTGGAAATCAGGTGGTACGAATTCCATTGCCTTGGGGCTTTTCCTTAATGCCAAGGCAAACTATAAAAAGGACAAATCTTCATGGGACAATGAAGTGCAAATGAAGTATGGCATAGTAAGAAATGCCGGGGAAGACCTGCGAAAAAGTGTTGACGGGATTTTTCTGGATTCAAAGTACGGCTATGCGATTAGCAGTGACTGGAATATTTTTGTATCAGGAAACTTTATCTCGCAATTTGCCCCTGGCTATGAATATGACGTCGATGATGAAGGAACTGATTTGCTGATCTCCAATTTTATGTCTCCCGGATTTTTAACTTTCGGTTTGGGATTTGAGTACAAGCCGGTTGAATGGTTTTCGGTGAGATTAAGCCCCTTTGCACCTCGACTTACATTTTTAACAGATGAAAAAGTGGGTGTAAATGAAAGATATGGTGTGCCTGTAGGCGATAAAGTGAGAACGGAATGGTTGGCTGCTTTGGTGCAAGCCGATTTTGAAAAAGATATCGCCACTAATCTGAACCTGAAAATTAGCTATCAGGGATTTGCAAACTATGAAAATATTGCGTTCAAGACCATTGACCATAGACTGCTGACCATTGTTTCTGCCAAGGTGAACAAATTCTTGAGCGTAAACCTGACTGGTAATATGCTGTATGATATTGATCAGGATTCAAAAGTTCAGTTCAGCCAGGGTTTAGCACTTGGAATTTTTTATAACGTTCAGAATTTCGTCGATAGCAAATAGCTCGCTTTCTCCAAGGTTATACAATTCCTCTTTGAAAAGAGCTAAGTAATATTTAATTTATAAGTTAATACTCACCCTTAACC
>CAZHZR010000149.1:0-7378 GCA_964537095.1 uncultured Roseivirgaceae bacterium | reverse complement strand
TCCCGGTCACTCAGGAAAGTGGATTCATGATAAAGCAGGTCTACGTTTCTTATCTGCTCGATAATGTTCTCTTCGTATTTGGTATCTGAACAATAAGCGTAGGATCGCGCCTTGCGGGGAGGAAGCGTCATCTCGTCGTTGGAAAATAATATGGTTCCATCATCATCAAGAATATCTTCACCATTTTTTAGCAAAAGTATGTTCTGCAAGGAGAAATCTTCCGGCAGCCTTTCTTTGATGATTCTCCTTTTTTTAGGTTTTTCTCTGATCAGGAATCCTGCGCAACCAATCCGGTGATTGAGAGGAATTGTTTCAACTGACAAAACTGCATCTTCAAAAATCACTTTTCGAATAGCAGTGTCTAACTCCTGGAATTTAATCTTATAGTTTAAAACCGTTTGGGAATATTGTAATTGCAAGGTAATGATCTCTGCCAATCCGGGAGGGCCGTAAATAAAAAGGTCGTTATTTCTACCTTGCAGGTGCATTGTAGAAATAAGGCCCATCAGTCCCAGGTAATGATCTCCATGCAGGTGGCTGATAAAAATATAATTTATTTTTTGAGCTTTTATCCGGTATTTCGTCAGCTGCATCTGCGTGCCTTCCCCGCAATCTATCAGAAAGGTGTGATTTTGAACCACCAGCAATTGTGAAGTTTGGTGCCTATTATGAGCCGGAGCAGCAGAATTAGAACCGAGAATTTTAAGAGAAAAGGACAATCGACGTTATTTTATAAGTTATCCTGTTCCCCACCTTCTAAATCATTTTCGATTTCATTGAGGTAAACAGCATCTACCGCTTCTTCTACTGAAGGCAGTATGTTCAAAACAGAGTCTAATTGTGAAATTTTAATAAGCTTCATAACATGATCTGTAATCTGAGAAATTACAAACATGCCTCCATCTTCATGAAAAACTCTATTGCCTACCAAGAGTGCACTCAATCCCGAAGAGTCGATGTATTTTACATCCGCGAGGTCTAAAACAATGTTTTTAACTCCTTCTGCATGAAGCGTTATGAAATCAGACTTCAATGTAGGTGCTAATGTAGAGTCCAGCTTTTCTTCATTCAGTTTTACCAGGCTGTATTTATCTTGTTTATCAATTGAATACTTCATGTGTTTTAAATTTTTGTTAGATGGTACGTAATTTCTGTTATGCCTGCTTTGTTTCACCTCTCTAGACATCTAGTCTAATTCCGAAAAATTTTGCATCAATGATTGCCTAATAGCAAAATTCTTACCAAAATATCATTGGCATAAAACTAAAAATAGAACCGTAAATATAAAGCCCCGAAAGCGAACGAATAAAATATTAAATCGATTTTAATATGCTTTGTTTGATATTTTCAACAGATTGATCCTCAGATTTAATAAATTTTTCTCCGGTTACTTGTTCATAAAGTTCTATATACCTGTCTGATATCAGAGAAATAACTTCCTCTGTCATTTCGGGAATGGCCTGTCCTTCTTTCCCTTGAAAACCATTGTTAATCAGCCATTGACGTACAAATTCCTTCGATAACTGTTTCTGACTTTCGTTATTGGATTGTCTTTCTTCATAACCTTCCTGATAAAAATACCGGGAAGAATCTGGTGTATGGATCTCATCAATCAGGTAAATGGTGTCATTAAAAACGCCAAATTCATATTTAGTATCCACCAGTATAAGCCCTTTCTCAGCAGCCAGAGCGGTACCTCTTTCGAACAAAGCCCTCGTATATTGCTCAAGTTGAAGGTATTCCTCTTCTTTTACAATATTTTTTGCTAAAATATCTTCTCTTGAAATATCTTCATCGTGCCCCTTGTCAGCTTTTGTGGTCGGAGTGATGATTGGGACTGGCAATTTGTCATTCTCCTTCAGACCTTCGGGCAATGCCACGCCGCATAAGGTTCTTTTGCCATCTCTGTATTCCCTCCAGGCATGCCCCGCAAGATAGCCCCGGATCACCATTTCTACCGGAAATGGCTGACAACGCAGACCAACGCTAACATTCGGGTCCGGCACATTCAGCAACCAGTTAGGTACAATATCCTTTGTAGCCATTAAAAATTTAGCAGCTATTTGATTTAGTACCTGTCCTTTAAAAGGAATTGGCTTCGGCAGCACCACATCAAAGGCTGAAATCCTGTCCGTAGCGACAACTACAATTTTCTGATTGAAAAAATAAACATCCCGGACTTTGCCTTTATAGAATCCAACCTGACCTTCAAATTGAAAATTTGTTTCTTTTATTCCTCGTTCCATTGATTGACAAATTTAATCAGGCTGTTATTATAAAAAAAATTTATAGTCGAATAAGAAATTTACCACAATTAATATTCTTTTGTTTCGGCAACCTCTCCTCTTCTGTAAATTTGTTCTTGTTGTAACTCACCGGTTGGCGTATAAAACTTCCAGGTACCGGCTTTTACATTTCCCATATAATTTCCTTCTGTTTGTACCCTTTCATTTTCGTAAAACAAAGTGTAAGTGCCTGTTTTCTTGCCTGTTTTGTAGGAGGTTTTTTCCTTTATCTTTCCTGAGGGAAAGTAGCTAATGGCATCACCGGTGATAATTCCATTAACGTAGGGTGTTTCTTCTTTTTTTATTCCATCCGCAAAGTAGTTAATTCGTTTACCATGGAGTGTCCCGTTTTGATAAGGCTCCTCTGTTTCCAGATGGCCTTCCGGACTATAGAACTTCCAGGTTCCGAACGGTTTTCCCTTTCGGTAAGTGATTTCAGATTCGATCTTTCCTCCTTTATGGTAGGTTTTAATGTCCCGGCTTTTTTCTTCGTCAGCGAAGATGATCTCTTCCTTCAGTTCGCCATTGTCGTAATACACCAGCCCTTTTCCGATCTTAAATCCATTTTTGTAACTATATTGATGCTTCAACTGCCCATTGTCATGCCAGGCCTTATTCGGGCCTTCTAATTTCCCTTTGGCATAATTTCCTTCAAAAAGCAACTGGCCGCGATCATTAAAAGATTTAAATGTACTGTTTTTAATTCCCAGCGCATGGTAGGATTCCGTGTCTAATTGGCCGTTGGCGTGGTAAGTTTTAAAATAACCATCCAGCATCCCATCCTTATAATTTGCTTCCGTCTGCAACACGCCGTCTTCGTAGAAGGTTTTGGAGATACCGTTCTGCTTCCCGGCGCTATATTGGATACTGTCCTTAACAGTTCCCGTCGGGTAAAAGGACGTCACCCATCCGTCGGGCTTTCCAGCCTCAAAATCCGTACGGCTTTTTATGTCTCCCTCAGGATAATAGACAGCCAGGGTTCCTGTTAAGGTATCGTTTTGAAATACCCCTTTTTGAGCCAGCTTTCCATTGGGGTTATAAACCACCACTTCGCCATCCCGCAGTCCATTATTATAGTGCATCTCTCTCTTCAAAGTGCCATCGGGATAATATTCTTTAAATAAGCCGTCTTTTTTTCCTCTGGTATATTGGCCTTCCACTGCCGTTTTCGCATTTTCATGGAACATGGTGTAGACGCCATCCACCATAGTGCTATCTTGATTCAGAATAAAATATTCTTCCTTTATAATAGTGGCAGCACTGTCGTAATAGGTTTTTACCTGCGACTGCGCCCGGAGCTCTGGCGAGGAATACATACAAATAAAGATCAAGGAATATAAAATGTACTTCATTGACTTAATGTGGTAAATGGGTTTTAATTCATCCAGCAATGAGTTTGCGCTTTCAGAAATCTGGACGCTAACCAGGTCTCCCAAAAGGCGGATGTTTTTACTGAAGGTGAGGCGGTCGCTGGTAAGAAAGTTCAAAGATTAAAGGTTTTGACACCATTTAATCAACAAATTATACCTTCTCAATAACTATGGCAGAAGCCCCACCACCGCCGTTGCAAATCCCTGCAACACCAATCTGCCCGTTTTCCTGATGGAGTACATTGTTCAAAGTGGAAATTATCCTGGCGCCGGAGCAACCAAGCGGGTGTCCCAATGCTACAGCTCCGCCAAATACATTTACTTTCTCCGGATTAAGGTTTAGCTTTTGATTATTGGCTATTGCCACTACAGAAAACGCTTCGTTGATTTCATAAAAATCCACATCGGAAGCGACCAAGCCAGCATGTTTTATTGCCTTCGGAATTGCCAGTGCAGGGGCTGTGGTGAACCACAATGGGTCCTGGGCTGCATCCGCGAAGCCTCTGATTTTCGCAACAGGTTTAAGTCCAAGCGCATCGGCTTTTTCTTTGCTCATCAATATCAATGCAGATGCACCATCGTTGATTGTTGAGGCATTGGCCGCTGTAACGGTACCTTCTTTAGAAAAAACAGGTCTTAGCTGAGGAATTTTTTCAAACTTTACATTTCTGTATTCTTCGTCCTCCTGAATCAGCAGGGGGTCACCTTTTCTTTGTGGAACTTCTACCGGAACTATTTCTTCCTTAAATTTCCCTGAATCGCTTGCAGCCGCACTTCGTCTATAGCTTTCGATGGCGTAAGCATCCTGTGCTTCGCGCGAAATGTTAAGTTCCCTGGCGGTATGATCTGCACAGTTCCCCATGGCAAATTCATTGTAAACTTCCCAGAGGCCGTCCTTTAGCAGTCCGTCTACAATTTCACCATTTCCGTATTTGTATCCAAACCTGGCTTTGGGAATATAGTAGGGGATGTTAGACATGCTTTCCATGCCACCTGCTACCACTACCTCATTTTGGCCCAACATAATCGATTGCGCCCCAATCATCACGGCTTTCATCCCTGATGCGCAGACTTTATTGATGGTAGTACAGGGAACATTTGTGCCAATTCCTGCACCTATGGCCGCCTGCCTTGCAGGAGCCTGACCCAGGTTCGCAGAGATTACATTGCCCATAAATACCTCGTTTACTTCTTTGGCATCGACACCCGCTTTATTGAGGGCACCTTTTATGGCGATGGAACCAAGGTTGGTGGCGGATATTTCTGATAAGCTTCCTCCGAAACTACCTATGGGGGTTCGGACTGCGGCAATAATATATACTTCTTTCATAATTCGGGCTTTTATTTTCAGAATCAATATCCCACTTGATAAATCACAGATGAGAGACGTGATAAATCACGTCTCTACCGTTACCAATCAGGCTTGCCGTCGTTGGGTCTTGATTGCGGCTTTTTCTTGTTTTGTTGAATATACTGAATTTCATTGTTCTTCATGGCCTCCAGAATCATTTGTGCTTTTTCTTCGCTCATATTCATTTCTTTCAGCTTGTCAGCAGGTGACTGTTGCGGAGGTTCCTGTTCTTCTCCATCCTGCTCCTGTGGGTCGCTTTCCTGTTCTTGCTCTTCTTTATTTTGGTCTCCCTGCTGCTTCTCCTGCTCTTTTTCCTCTTCAGATTTATCTTTTTCCTGGTTTTCTTTGTTTTCCTGATCCTGCTTGTTGTCTTTATTCTTTTCCTGGTTCTTATCGTCTTTGTCCTCGTTCTGTTGCTCCTGCTCCTTTTCTTCTTCTATTTCTTTCTTGAGCTTCGTATAATTAAATCTAGCTGCTTCATTGGCAGCATTTGCTTTCATAGCCTCTTTAAAGAGTTCAAGCGCCTCCTCCTTCTTCTTTTGTTGATGGGCTAGTATTCCTGTCTGATTATAGGCGGAGGATCTGATGGATTTGTCGGTGGAGCCGGACAATGACTGATATAGCTCCGTGGCTTTTTCCGGGTTGTTATTCTTGTAATAAGCATTTGCAAGGTTCAGGAGCACATTTTCGTCCTGAACGGCATATTCGTTGACGAGCTTCTCATACTTTACTACGGCATCCTCAAAATTACCCTTGGTATAGGCAATTTTGGCCTCTTCTTTCAAGGCATTTATTTCAGATATCCTGGTCAGATCGTTGACCGGGTTGATGAATAATAAAAGTATTAAGATGATTTTCATCTGTATATAATTGTTTTTGCATTAAAATTATTCCGTATTTCTGATTGAAATTTCCTATTCATGTTCCCGAAACATAGATTGGCTACAAGGTATCCCCTCTCTCCGGATGGTGTGGAAAGAGCATGAACCCATATTTCCAACAAATTTGTGAACAGTGTAATTCCAAACAACGGGCACTAAATTAGAATTCCCAAGCGCGCTTAGAGATAAAAGGTCTTAATACTTATTAAAACGTCGAATATCAAAAGCAAAAAGGCAAAAGCAAGAAAATAATAATATTTATTGGCTGTTATGTCAACCGTTCTTGTTCCCTGAAGTTCACCTTCAATATTATTTATCGTGTTGATCAGGCTGGGGATTCCATTATTTTTGTCGCTTAGTTCAAAATATTCCGCGTCGGTGATAGAAGCTATCTTCCGCAGGGCATCCGAATTTAGCTCTGTGATGACAACATTTCCTTGCTGGTCTCTTTTGAAGCCGTTTCCTTCTGGAATTCTCGCGCCTTCTTCAGTCCCCACTCCGAGCGTAAAAACTTTAATCCCATAGCTCTCCAGTTCTTTAGCGACATCTGTAGACTCGTCACCAAAATCTTCACCATCGCTGATAAGGACAATGATCTTGGACTTTTGCTGGGTTGGATTTTCCTGTTCCAATTGAAATTTAGAAAGTGCCATGGACAAGGGCGGTGCAAAATCTGTACCTGAGTTGGGTACAAGGCCTGTGGAAAGTGTTTCTATGAAAAGATTTACGGCACTTTGGTCAAAAGTAAGTGGGCATTGGATAAATGCTTCTGAGGAAAATATAATCAGCCCCATTTTGTCTGTGCTGAAAGCCTCTACCAGGTTTTTGAGTTCAAATTTCACTTTGCGCAACCTGGAGGGTGCAATATCTTCAGCATTCATGGATTCACTCAGATCGACAGCGAAAAAGATGTCTTTCCCTACCGTTTTTATTTCTTTTTTATCGGCGCCGAAGGATGGACCCAGTAAAGCAATAATGAGTAGCGAAAAATATACAACCCTGAGCAGTAGCTTGATAAAGATATTGTTATAGCCCGTATGCAATTGGCGGGATATACGCACCATTCTGAAGGCATAAATCCCGTAAAAAATTATAAAAGCAAAAATAAGGAGGTATTCTGTGGTGCTTAGGGCATTAAACCAGGTCATCTATGTTTGTATAATTAATTTAAAACCGACTCTTTTTGTTAACCAAGAGTAGAACTTAAAAGAAAAAGAAATATTGTAACTTTTTGTAAGGTGAACAAATATAGCAAAGCCAACTGAAAGGGTAAAGATTATTTTTGTTATGCGTTTGTTGGGAGTAAGTGCGTTATTGCTGTCTTAAAGGGTAGATTTGAGTGTTTTTGCAAAGTATTTCATAAAATTTAAGATCGGCCTTGGTTATCTAAAAAAACTTGTGTTATATTTGCATCACTTTTCGGAAACGAGGAGCTATTGGAGAGGTGCCTGAGAGGCCGAAAGGAGCGGTTTGCTAAACCGTCGTACGAGT
>CAZHZR010000148.1:0-7426 GCA_964537095.1 uncultured Roseivirgaceae bacterium | reverse complement strand
ATCTTTATCTATATTTTTCATAAATTATACCTTCAGATGTCCGCAACATTTCCTGCAATAAACTTTTAGCCCTGGCATACTGAGATTTTGACGTTCCTTCGCTAATATTCAACATACTGGCTATCTCCTGATGCTTGTATCCTTCAATCGCATAAAGGTTAAAAATGACCTGGCAACCGGAGGGAAGTTCCTGGATCATTTTTAACAGATCTTCATAATGAATCCCGGACAATCCCACCTCCTGATCTGAATTATTTTTTATTTCTGTTACATCCACCATGGGATATAAATAAAGTTTACTTCGCTGGGCGTTCAATGCTGTGTTTATCACTATTCGTTTGATCCAATATGCTATCGAGGCCTCGCCTCTATAGTTTTTTATATTATCAAAAACTTTGATAAATGCCTCCTGTAGAACGTCTTCCGCCTCCTGCGTTGCTTTACAATACCTCAGACAGACCACCATCATTTTTTTTGAATAGCAGTCATATAAGGCTCTTTGCCAGCGTCTATCACCTTTGATACAGCCCTCAATGAGGTCATTTTCATGATACATAAATATTCGCAGCAGTTAGGGGGTTTCTCCTCTTGTTCTAAGACACAGATAAATCAAAAAGGGTTGGAATGGTTCCTCCGGATTATCTTTTCTATGCTTTTGTTTTTTGTATTTACTAAAATACAGATATTTAAGGTCTCAGAAAATATCTCACAGAGCATGAAGCATTTATTCTATTTTAGCTGTATAATTTTTACCTGGATTGCCTGTGTTCCCGTAAATCAAAGCACCAGCAATACGGAAACAAATAAAATATTAAGAACATCAGATCACATCTATGAAGACAACATTAAAACCGTACTTCTACATCCTTTTCAGGGAAATATTGAGGACCAAATCAAGCCGGCTGTTTTAGCCATTGACCAAAAAATACCACTACTCCTATCATTTGATCAGTTGTACAGTGAATACGAGGATTTTAAAGTAAGAATAATTCATTGCAATTATAATTGGGAAAAATCGCTTCTTAATGACAACGAATACCTATATGATTTCAATGAATTTCCTATTAGAGATTATGAGGTGTCCTTCAACACCAGAACGGAGTATACCCACTATAGATTGCCGGTACCCAGGGTGAAGATACCTGGAAACTATTTAATAGCGGTTTATAGAGGTGACAATCCCAATGATCTGATCCTCACCCGGCGCTTTATGGTCTATGCCAGCATTGTGGGTTTGGCTCCTGAGGTTGAGGTGTCTAGTGACATCAGCAAGAGAAGATCTAATCAACAAATTAACTTTGTAATCAACTATAATAATCTGGAAGTTCTGGATCCGCTTAATGACATAAAGGTGGTAATCCGGCAAAATAAAAGGTGGGACAATGCTCTCACCTTCTTAAAGCCTACTTTTGTTCGGGAAAGTGAAAGAATTCTAGAATATGAACATTTTAATTTAGAGAATAACTTCCCAGGAGGCAATGAATTCCGATTTTTCGACCTGAGAACAATCAATTATACCGGCCAAAACATTAGTGGGGTAGACAAGAAACCCAATCGTGTGGATGCTTTTATGTTCAAAGACAAAAACCGCGGTGATGAGGTCTACGGACAGTTTAACGATATAAACGGCAATTTTTTAATTAATAATTTAGAAACTTCGCCCCCTCAAACAACATCTGACTATATCAACGTTCATTTTTTTCTGGAGATGGAGAAAATTCGTGACGCTATTCACATTGCAGGCGAGCTCACCGACTGGAAATTCACCAGTGGAAATTTAATGCGGTACGATGAGGAGTTAAAAGGCTATACAGGCAGTTTGCTTTTGAAACAAGGTTGGTATAACTATATTTATTATACTCCTGAACCAGCGGGGAATCCTTATACTTTGGAAGGAAGTTTTTTTGAAACTGAAAACACCTATGAGTTTTTTGTGTATTTCAGACCTCCGGGAACGCGGGCAGATCAGATTGTAGGGTATTACCTATTGAACCACAATAATAAGCGATAGTCTGTAGATTGGGAGCAGTTCTACTGTCAATACGCCAGACGCAATACTGAAAAGAAGCCGACTATTCCAGAAGGCGTTCGCCTAAGTGCGACTCAAATTCATACTTCAATGCTCTTTTGCTGGGGTCTGAATTGGCGATGTCAAGCATACCGAATCCTTTGTGGGTATATGAACCCAGTCCGCATGTAAAAACAAACTCCTGCACCTCTTTGGCTGCATATAATGTAAAAGGAAAAGTGTAACCTCTCACCTCATATTTCACATCCTGATCATAAACAGGATATATTCGGGCAAACTTTTTCTGCGTTTCCCGTATTTTGTTTAAATAGTCTTTATCGGGAACAATTTGAAATTTGTAAAAATTTGCAATTTGTTCGCTGGAAAATGCTCCATACTTCTCAATTCTAATCATCGTGGTTTCATAGAGCAGGTCGGAAAATATTTCGCTTTCCGGCGAGACGAATCTTTTACCTTCATTGTCGTTAAAAGTCGGATTGAGGAGTACAACCGGTGAAATGCATATAAACTTCATCGCATCTCCTATTTCAGGATATTCTTCCTTCTCAACGCCTTCAGGAATTAACACAAGATTACCTACTTCTATTTGAGGAAAGCTAAAAAGGTTTTTCAGAAAGTAATCGACAAATTCCTTATCGGGGCAGGAAAATACAAGCGTTACCCTTGACGAATAGTAATGCAGGCCATTACGACTAATTTTCGTCTGACCTTTCAGCCCAGAAAAGTTGTAAAAATTAAAACTCTTAAACCTTTCTTCTCCGCCTTTCACAATAATACCTTTCACTAACTGAGCCAAAAGATACTGGTGATGAAAAGGCACAAAAGAACCTTTATTTTTAAGTAAAAATATAATTCGTACCCTCACGCTGTTCTAAAATTTAAAAAAGTTTCAAACATGCAAAAAAATGAATTTAATCCGACCTTAAATTACAATTTCTTATTTTAATCCCCAAAATAATAACTTATTTACAAAAAGCCCCAAATAAATTAGATTTCATAGAACTTTAACCTAACAGTGTAATGAATGTTTGCATATAGGTCCACAATTAGCATTAGACGTTGAATCTAAAATGAATAATATCCCCATCCTTTACTTCGTATTCCTTTCCTTCAATTGAAACTTTTCCTACCTCTTTACAGGCTGCTTCTGTTTTATATTTCTGGTAGTCGTCCAGTTTTATCACTTCGGCTTTAATGAAACCCCTCTCAAAGTCTGAGTGGATAACTCCTGCGGCCTGGGGAGCTTTCCAGCCCCTACGAATTGTCCAGGCCCTCACCTCCTGAACCCCTGCTGTAAAATAGGTAATCAACTGTAGGATGCTATAGGAAGCTCGGATCAATTTATTCAGACCCGATTCCTTCAGCCCATATTCTTCCAGGAAGATTTCCCTTTCATCGGGCTCCAGTTCTGCAATTTGCGATTCAATAGCAGCACTTATCAAAATTACTTCCGCGCCCTCATCTTTCACAGCCGTTTTCAATGCTTCTACATAATCGTTTCCTGACAACACTGAATCCTCATCTACATTTGCTACATAAATCACGGGCTTCACGGTTAGCAAATGCAAATCCGCGATGGCAGCTTTGTCTTCTTTCGTAACTTCTACTGACCGGGCATTAAATCCCGCTTCCAGCTTCTCTTTATACAATTGCAACACCGCCAGATCCTTCCTTGCCACGGCATCTCCGGACTTTGCCAGCTTTTCCGTCTTGCTGATTTTTTTGTCAACAGCTTCGAGGTCCTTTATTTGTAGCTCTGTATCAATTACTTCTTTGTCAAACACCGGATCAACAGAACCAGCTACATGCACTATGTTATCATCAGCAAAACACCTGATCACATGAATGATAGCATCTACCTCTCTGATGTTGGCCAGAAACTTATTGCCTAATCCTTCTCCCTTACTTGCTCCCTTCACCAATCCTGCAATGTCTACAAACTCAATCACAGTGGGAACTACTCTTTTTGGATTTACAAGAGATTCAAGGATTTTCAATCTTTCATCAGGTACTGTAATTACTCCTACATTAGGTTCGATTGTACAGAAAGGAAAATTTGCTGCCTCAGCTTTTGCATTTGATAGGGCATTAAACAGCGTGGATTTCCCCACATTAGGCAAGCCTACAATCCCACATTGAAGTCCCATTTTAACTTAATCTAATTTCTAAATATATGATACTGCTTATAGCCGGAATATAACTCCTTGATAAATACCCTGATAACCGTATATACTGGTATGGCCATTACCATTCCTAAAATTCCAGCTATGTTAGCGCCTGCAAATATAATGACAAATATTTCTAAAGGGTGCGCTTTCACACTTTTTGAAAAAATAAGTGGCTGCAATATTAGATTGTCCGTGAGCTGAACTACAGCAAAAACAGTGGAAATTTTAATAAAAAGCACCAGATATAGATTTGAATGAAGACCGAAGTCACCCGTGGAAAGGCCTACAATAATTCCGAATATAGCTCCTAAAAGCGGACCGGCATAGGGAATTAGATTGGCTATAGCGGCAAATAATGCTATTGTGAGTGCATATTTGATACCAAAAATGCTCAAACCAAAAGAAACGATGCTGAATATAGCAAACATCTGAAACAATAAGCCCAGCAGGTAATTGGAGAGCAGCCTTTCGATTTTAGAAAGGGCAGCAATAGATACTTCGAAATACTGGTTCGGAATAAGTGCGATAAATTGCTTTCTAATAATGCCGGTCTCATAGAGCAGGAAAAAAGAAATAAATACTACGGCAATTAATCCAAGCAAGAAATTGCCGGTAAAGGATACCAGGTTATTAATGATCGTCCGGATATTGACCTGAGAGAAAAGCGATATGATATTCTCCTTCAAATTGTCAACAAGGAAGCCCCGGCCGCCAAACGTAAATCCATTCCTAATCATAAATTCCTCTAGCGTAGCCAGCGGGGCAGTGATGTTCACGTACAAATCATTGTAATTCAATCTCATTAGAATTTGGATCTGTTCAGACACCAGGGGTATAAACAGAATAATGAATAGAGAAAGAACTATCACCAATACCAAAAAGGAAATTAATACTGCAATGGCACGATGAACCCGGAAATTGAAAAATTGTGTATTGCTTATGTAAAGGGTGAGTGGTCTGAGGATAGTGGCGATAACAAAAGAGATGACAAAATAAACGAGAATATTAAAAAAGAACCAACCGAAAAAAATTACCAGGCCAATTATAATCAAAAGGTAAACAAACGGCGCCTGAATTTTCCTATTAATAACCATAAACAACCTGCATCTCCAATATTACAGAAAAAAGAAAAGCTCTTGAGAGATCAAGAGCTGAGTATTTATAAAGAAAAGTAAGCTACTAGTCCCAGTTTAATTCATCGTCAGATTCGCCATTGCTTTCCACTCTTTCCGCAAATTGGCTAAAGTCTACTTCTGGCATTAACTCTGTTTTTACATGGCCTACAGTTTCCTGCAACGCCTCAATGAATTTGTCAAAATCCTCCTTATAAAGGAAAATCTTATGTTTTTCATAAAAGTACCCATCGTCTTTGTATCTCCGCTTGCTCTCTGTAATGGTCAGATAATAATCATTAGAACGCGTTGATTTTACATCAAAAAAATAGGTTCTTTTTCCAGCTCTTACTCTTTGGGAGTAAATCTCAGCTTTGTCATTTTCCTTATTCTCTTCCACAATCCTTTTTTTTAATTAAATAAATTTAAAATTCAATTTAAGTAAACTATAAAATTTTTAATATCAAAATCAATTTAAATATAGTATAATAAATCCCATGTTTGCAAACATGTCTATAATTATTTTAAATTACAGACCTACTTTGTCGAAACTGAAATTTAGTAGTTCTTTTTTCGTTCGAGATTCTGTAAAACACGCCTTTAAAATTTGTTCCATTGCTCCTCAAAAAAAAGACTACACTATTTTTTTGTAAATTTGGAATGAAGACATTATGGTGGATTAAATAAATCAGCTTACTGATTAGCCTCATCTCCGTCACATAGGAGGAAGCAAATTTGAGATGGTGGGTAGTGGCAGTCATCCGCTTTTCGATTGGAGGAGTGAGCTGAAAATTAAATACTTTTCAGACTTTCGGCGTTAGAATTATTATTGAAAACCGTATGCAATTAGATTTAAATAAGGTTCGTGAATTTCAAAACATTGAAATGCTGGCGCGGCAAATGGTGGAGGGCTTTATAACAGGCCTTCACAAATCGCCTTACCATGGTTTCTCGGTTGAATTTGCGGAACATCGACTTTACAATGCAGGAGAGAGCACGCGCCACATCGACTGGAAAGTATTTGCCAAGTCAGATAGGCTGTACACCAAACGGTATGAAGAAGAAACAAACCTGCGATGCCATTTAATCATTGACACCTCTTCGTCCATGTATTACCCGCAGGAGAACAATGGGAAGATTACATTCAGTATTATGTGTGCGGCCTCCATCGCCTATTTGTTGCACAAACAACGGGATGCAGTGGGGCTTTTTACTTTTTCAGATAAGATAAATATTGAAACACCGGTCAAATCCACGCCCTCCCATCTGCATAAGCTTTTTCTGGAACTTCAAAATTTACTCCAGACGAAACCTGAACGACAAAGTACTGCCGTAAGTGATACCTTACATGATATCGCAAGGAAGATACCTCGTCGCTCCCTCGTCATCATTTTCAGCGACATGTTGGAAGACCAATCAAATTCTGAACAAATGTTTTCAGCACTTCAGCATTTAAAACATAATAAACATGAAGTGTTGCTCTTCCATGTCAATGATAAAAAGACGGAAATGGACTTTGAATTTGAAGACAGGCCCTATGAATTTATTGATATAGAAAGCGGTAACAAAGTAAAACTTCAGCCTTTTCAGGTAAAGGAGACTTATAGAAAAATCGCGAAAGCATATTATCAGAACCTGAAGCTAAAAACCAGCCAGTTGAAAATTGATTTTATAGAAGCTGATATTCATGAGGGGTACGACAAGGTGCTGTCATCGTATTTGATTAAGCGCGCGAAGATGCGGTAAGTCGACTTTGTCTAAAGTTTCAGGTTTAAAGTTTAGACAAAGTTCAGGGTTCAAAGATCAGGGTTCAAAGTTAAAGATATTGGGGTCGCAGATTAAAGTTTCAGGGTTAAGGTTATAAAGACAAAACCGCTTTACTAAACCTGGCAGGATGCGCAGCAAATGAGATTGCAGGTGCATTATTTAAAAGTTAGGCAAGATTCCCTAAAGGTAGTGGTATGGTTAAAGCTGAATTATTAGCAGACCTTCTGTTGTTGACTGGCGACCTGATTTTTTGATGTCCAAAGTTCAAAGTTGTGTTCGCCAGTTCCGGGTTTTAAAAAACCGTTTTGTTAAACCCTACAGGATCCGCGGCAAAATTACAGGAACATTTT
>CAZHZR010000147.1:4895-7451 GCA_964537095.1 uncultured Roseivirgaceae bacterium | reverse complement strand
ACTGCGCCTCAATGGCCTTGCTTTCAGACAACCTCAAGGCAAATGTTTACTTATGGAATTAAAAACCGAGAATTATGCTTATAAATATTCTACCTTGCCGGATTACCATATTGATGTGTTTCGTATTCATGTAAAATTGGTTTTAACTGTTTGTCAATAAAGTAGTGTCATAAAATCAAATACCAACTATGAAGAAACACCTAACATATATACTCCCAGTCCTATGCCTCCTGCTTTGTTCCGCTACCAGCAACAAAGACAAAAACGTTTCCGGCCACGACCTAACTACTGAAATGTTTGCTGCAACCAAATCCATTAAAAGCATGACTTTTCATATGCGAAAGCTGGAACGCATTGACGGCAAATTGGTAGACCAAAAGTCTTTTATTAAGCTAAAACGGGAACCGATGTCTGTTTACTCTCGACAGCTGTATCCTACCGCTGGTCTTGAGGTGCTGTATAAAGGTGGTGATGCAAAAGCCTTAATTAATCCGAATGGGTTTCCATGGGTGAATCTTTCTCTTGATCCTTATGGAAATACCATGCGAAAAAACCAACACCATACAATACACGACGCCGGCTATGACCTGGTTGTCTCCATTTTAGAACATCTTTTTTCCAAATATGGTCCTGAAAGTAAGACCATGACAGAAATACTTGGAACAGAGCTATGGGATGGAAACGTCTGTTGGGTGATTGACATTAAAAACCCTCATTTTAAATATGAAAACTATACTGTCAAAGAAGGAGAAAACCTCATCACCATTGCTGAACAATACAAGATCAGCGAATATATGATCCTGGAGAACAACAAGGCGGTTTCCAGTTATTATGATGTAAAACCAGGGCAGGTAATAAAAATCCCTAATGATTACTCCCCTCATTTTACCTTGCTTTTAGATCAGAAACGACTCATTCCTTTGGTGATGAAAATATATGACGACAAAGGACTTTATGAGCAATATGAATATACTGATCTCGACTTAAATCCGGAGATGGATGAGGCCGAGTTCTCCTCAGACTTCCCTGACTATGGTTTTTAGAAGTGGAGATCTGCCATGTGTACGGCAAAGTCGTGAAGTTAAGCTTTTTTAAATACCCCATCTCCCCGGAATATTCGGGGATCTTCTCCTGAAGGAGAAGAGATTGCCTTAACCTCATTGTGCATACAGCAATGTGCGCAGAGCGAAATTGTCAAGGCTTAAGCTATACCAGCAGCCGCCTTTGTTGCTTTACCTTTTTTCGTTTTGCCCTAAAGCTGACTTTGGACTTGCCAAACCAAAGTACAACCAGCCCCGCAACGGCACAAAATGTCATAAGCGCGACCATGGGTATGGGCGTATTGTTGTGCAAAATACTCACAACCGCAGAAACAAGACCACCCATAGCCATCCTGAAGCTGCCCATTAAGGCGGCTGCACTTCCCGCATTTTTAGAAAAAGGAGCCAACGACAATGCAGCGGCGTTAGGGCTAGAGAGACCTTGGCCAGTAAGAAATACAAACATCAGAGCTATCAGGCTGTAAAGTCCAAAGATACCATAGCTGGTACCAACCACTAAAATTAAGCCGACAGCAGTTTGATAAAGAAGTGTGACCTGAATGATTTGTTCGCTTCTGAACTTTTTCAGCAAAAAGTGATTCAGTTGCGTCGTGCCGATCATTGCAAAGGCTAAAAGCGCGAAAATCCAGCCATATTGCTTTTCAGTGAGATGGTAAATATTGATAAACACATCTGCAGAACCGGCAATATAAGCAAAGGGCGCAGCGGTGGCTATTCCTCCTGCAAGGCAGTAAATTAAAAACTGAGGCTGTTGTAATACCTTTAAAAAATTTTTGAGAACAGGTTTGGGTTTCAATGATATCCCTCTGTCGGGCGGGCTTCCTTCGGGCAAAATAAAGTGCACCGCAATGGCTATCAACACAGTAATAAAAGCGAGTATTAGAAAAACGGATTCCCAGCCAAATGCCGCTGTGGCATAGCCTCCCAAGGTAGGAGCTATCATAGGAGAAACGGCAATCACCAACGTTATTAATGAAAAAGCCTGAGCTGTTTTGTTCACAGGAAATATGTCTCTGACCAAAGCTTGTGCAGCAACCATTCCTACACAACCTCCCAATGCCTGGACGAAGCGCATCGCAATCAAAGTTTCAATGCTGTCGGTGAAAGCGCATCCCAAAGAGGCGAATACGAAAACGACCAACCCTATGTACAAAGGTGCTTTTCTGCCATACTTATCCAATAGTGGCCCATACAGCAATTGCCCAGCTGAGATGCCGATCAGATAACTTGTAAGCGAAAGTTGAACCCTTGATATAGATGTGCCCAGATCTTTGGCGATAGCTGGAAAGCCCGGCAAATACATGTCGATGGCAAAAGGACTTATTGTTGAGAGCGCCCCGAGTATCAGAATTACAACAAAATAGTCTTTCCTGCTCATGATTTTATTCCGCCCATATTAAAAAGAGGTATGGGAGTAAGTTTCGGTTTACGCTTTTGATTGAAAAGTGTTGTTGAAAAAAGCCTTGAATTTTTGCCTCGTTAAAAAGAAAGGGAC
>CAZHZR010000147.1:3627-4795 GCA_964537095.1 uncultured Roseivirgaceae bacterium | reverse complement strand
GATAAAGGAGTTAAACTGGAAGGAAGAAAATTGAATTCCGAAGTTATCTCCTGCTTCCACCAAGGGAGTCCGGAGCTGACTGCTATATATTTTCCGTTCAGGGGAAAAATATAAAACAAGCCATGGTTACTTGCGCTTTCCTTCAGGTGTAAAGGGAGCACATCCTGATTTTTCGCTATAACAGCATTGGTTTCTTTCGTCCCGAATACTATCAAATTAGCTTGCTCGACATCGCTTGGTCTTAACTCTTTGTCAGCAACGACACGCGGAAAAACCATATATCTACCCAAAAAGCCACCCCTATAGATAGACCAGTTAGCGGCTTCATTAGCGATTTTTATCCGTTCATTCAAAACCTCCTGCGAGGGATTGTCCATCGTTCCATACACGTACACATGTCGGGATGCAAAGGCTTCTTTTAGGGGACCTTCTGCACCCTTACGTTTTACATTTTCAGATAAGTCAATTGCTCCGAATTTCCATTTATTAGCATCCTTATAAAAAGATAACAAGTCCTTGGTATCGACCTTGATTTTCTTACCATCGATTTCAATCTCTATTTTTTTAGTGGCGTCATAGCTCGGATGCTGCGCCAAATGCAGTGTGAACCCATCCAAATTTTCTGTCGCTACTTCTATTTTGTTAATGGCTTTAAAAGAGGCGGAGATTGAAGCCAGAGTTCCAGGTGTCAGTATATCCAGTTCCACCCAATATACTTTATTGTACTTGTAATTTTCGCTTGCGAAAGTTACTGCATCAGGAAAAAGATTTCTCTTGAATTGGGTAAACCAATTGAATATATATCCATCTTCATAAGCCTGCACCCAGCTATCGTGCCGAACGCCAGGATACTCTGCGTAGGCGACTTCCGTACCAGCTTCTTTAAAATGTTGCGCAAAATCTCTGGATATTTTAACGGGTACTACCGGGTCCGCATCCCCATGAAACAAATGGACGGGCAGGTTTGCAGCGTTACCAGCAAGGGCTTCTGTCCCAGCAGGCGGAGCAGGACAAACAGGCGCAATAGCTGCCCATATATCCGGTCTGGTAAGTCCGAGCCAAAGTGTACCTCCTCCTCCCATAGATAAGCCTGTGAGGTAAACGCGGTCTTCATCTACAGAAAATCTCTTTTTTACATCTTCCAAAGCATCATAGACATCCTTCTCAG
>CAZHZR010000147.1:2026-3527 GCA_964537095.1 uncultured Roseivirgaceae bacterium | reverse complement strand
CCATAAGGCTGTTCGGTATCGTCTACATCTGAAAAGAAAGTAAGAACCTGCGGGCCCGGCGAAAAAGTCTGACCGAACGCCAAAGGGGTAAGTCCTGTTAAAAAAATCAGTAGCCCCGAAAAAGCCAATCGCTTTATTTTTATCATGATATTAAATTTAGCATTATAAATCTTTCTGAATAATCAATCTGCCTTTGTGATGCGGCATTTTGGTGTACAGCAAAATAAACAGTCCTGCCAGAAAGAAAAAAGACAAAGCCATCGCACTGTTGCGCATATCACCGGTTATTTGCTCTATGAGCCCAAATGAAAAAGTACCCACTACTATTGAAACCTTTTCAGTAACATCATACAAACTAAAATACGACGCTGTATCTTCGGCTTCCTGAGGAATTAATTTTGCATAAGTCGATCTTGATATTGCCTGAATTCCACCCATCACTACTCCCACACAACCAGCCATTACAAAAAATTGGAGTTCGGTTTGAATGTAGTAGGCAGCTACGCAGATTCCAACCCAGATGACAATCATGATCAACAAAGCTGCTTTATTACCCCGCCTTTTAGCAATATTGGCAAAAATATAGGAACCCAATATGGCGACGATCTGCAATAACAAAATGGTCATGATGAGCTTTTCCCCAGATAACCGAAGCACCGATTCGCCAAACAAGGGAGCCAGTAACATCACGGTTTGAACCCCCACGCTGTAAAATAGAAAAGCCAAAAGGTATTTCGGCATATTCGAATACTTTCTAACTTCTTTTAGTACTGATTTCAACTCTCTTACTCCTTTGGTGAGCAATACGAAAGGCGATTTTTTCCCTTTTATAGGATAATCTTTCAAATGAAAAAAGGCGATTTGTGCAAATGCCATCCACCACACGCCTACCATTAAAAAGGAAAAGCGAGTTGCGGAAGAGGTTGAACTAAATCCCAGGGAATCATAGTAGGTGATCATGCCGAGGTTAACAATTAACAAAATCACGCTTCCTATATAGCCCATAGAAAAACCCCGGGCACTGATCTTATCCATTCTTTCCGGAGTGGCTATCTCTGGCAGAAAGGCGTTGTAAAACACGAGGGCGCCTGCATAGCCAATACTAGCAACGATTGAAAAGAATATCCCTAACTCAATGTTGGGGCCCGTGAATAAATATAAGCCCAAACACGAGAAAGCTCCAAGGTAAGTAAAACATTGCATGAACCGTTTTTTCCTGCCACTAAAGTCTGCTATTCCAGACAGAACGGGCGACAGAAATACAATGACTAAAAAAGAAAAAGAAATGGCATAACTGTAAAGCACCGTGTTTTTAACCGACCATCCTAAAAAAGCAACCATCTCTCCGCCAAACGCATCACGCGTAACCGCACTATAGTATACTGGAAATATAGTGGAGGTAATTGTAAGGTTATACACACTGTTGGCCCAATCATAGGAACACCAGGCATTGATGGTCGCCTTGTTGTTTTTTGTCGAAGGCAATTCAGAAGGATCTGTT
>CAZHZR010000147.1:0-1926 GCA_964537095.1 uncultured Roseivirgaceae bacterium | reverse complement strand
CCCTCTTTTACAAGCTTCAAAAGCTCAAACCGGTCGGAGGTGGAAAGCGAGTATATATCTCTTATGATGCTGCCGAGGATCGCAATCCCTTTTCTAATTTCTTCCAAACTACTGTTGGTAAAATTTAAGCGCATCGTATTTTTCCCTTCTCCGTTGGTAAAGAAGTATTTTCCAGGAACAAAAATCACATTTTCTTCCATACTGTTTTTCAGCAGCATTTCTGCATCCATGTACTCGGGAAGTTCTACCCATAAAAACATACCTCCTTCAGGCTTATAAAATTTACATTCGCCCGGAAAATGCTTGAGGAGCGTCTCATACATATAGTTACATTTGGAAGAATAGCTATTGATGATGCTGTTCAAATGCTTACTGTAATCGAAATTTCGCAGGTAATGGTCGGCGATATATTGGCTCAGGTTGTTTGAATGCAAATCAGATGCCTGTCTCAGAATCAGGAGCTTTTTGATGATGGCTTCATTGCCTATGATCCAACCAATCCTTAGTCCTGGCGCAATAATTTTTGAAAAGGACCCGCACAATATTACTTTGTCGCTATAATACCGAATGGGTTTGATATGTTCCCCCTCAAACCTGATCTGTCCATAAGGATCATCTTCAACGATTATAAAATTATATATATCAGCAAGGGCTGCCAATTGCTCTCGCTTTTCATCAGAAATGGTGAAGCCTGATGGGTTTTGAAAATTAGGAACCAGGTAGACGAATTTAGGTTGATGTGCCTTCAGAATTTCTTCCAGTTCATCCAGATTTATGCCATCTGCCTCAATTCTAACCGGCAGAATAATCGGTTCATAGGCGGAAAAAGCCTGAATAGCCCCTAAATAGGATGGCTGCTCCAGAATAATCTCATCACCGGCATTGATGAAAGCCTTGCTGATCAGATCAAGGCCTTGTTGTGAGCCACTGGTAATCAGGACCTGATCCGGCTTTACCCGCATCTTAAATGTAACATGATAATAGTGGCAGATGAGTTGTTTTAAAGTACGCAGCCCGTCAGAATTGCTGTATTGCAAAAGTTTTGCGCCTTGATTTTTAAAAACCGAAGCAGCAGAGGCCTCCAGGTCATCTAATGGAAACAAAGAAGCGTCTGGAAGTCCGCCGGCGAAAGAAATCATGTCTTTTTGATCGGCGACCTTTAATATGTCTCTGATGAAACTGGAAGGCAGGTTTTGGCATCTGCTACTAAATTGATAAGGTTCTGAATTGATAGGTTCCATAATATAGCGTTAAGAGGTTATAATAAAAAAAGCCTTTCTTTTCCGGAGTGGATGAGAAAGGCTTCAAAAATTTATAAAGATAGAAGGCATGCTCAACCACTTCGACAGTCAATGACTGCGACAACCAGTGCCACCACCAGGTAAAAGTTGAAAATCCTTTTTGTAAAATTTGCCATAAAAAAAGCCATTCCCGAAGAGAATGGCTGTTAAATATTTGAAGATTTTAAAATCTAGGAGCCATTCTCACTGATAAAATCAGCGACCACGACTGCCAGAATATTTAAAATTGCTTGATTCACTTATATAAATAATTTTTCAATTACCAAAATCCTGTCCCGAACCAGTTTCGGAGTGGAATAGCTCATCATCCCTAAATCATCATCTTCGCATCTACATCTAATTTTAAAATTGCTGTAGAGATGCAGTTTAGATGTTGGCTATCTCATAATTGCAAAAGCAAAATTAGGATAAATTTGATAATCGCCAAATTAAATTTTGAATATTAGAAATTTTTTTTCATCTGCCGTTCCATTAAACACAAACATCTTCATTGAGATTAACAATTATTTTCTATCCCTGCTTTGTCTTTCAATCATCCATCCCGGGTATTCCGGTGCTAGCTTGCTTACCTCATCAATCTTCTGCAAGTCTTCTGAAGACAACTCCACATCTACTGCATTTAGGT
>CAZHZR010000146.1:4262-7469 GCA_964537095.1 uncultured Roseivirgaceae bacterium | reverse complement strand
GTCACCCAATTGATGGTGGATATCCTCCACAAAAATCCTGAAACCACCCATGTAGTGATTGAAGAAATTCCGGTGGACAACTGGGGAGTTCGGGGACTTCAGTATTCAGACTTAAAAAATCAAAAAGCTTAATCAAACACATCATGAAAAAGACCGTCATAGTAACCGGAGCATCTTCAGGCTTAGGAAAGGCCATTGCACAATTATTTATCAAAAAAGGAGACAATGTGGTGATGAACTCCCATAGCAGGGATCGACTAGATGCAAGTTATCAAGAGTTTGGATCTCCTGAGAATGCAATCACCATAGTCGGTGATATTGCCCAAAAAGAAGTAGGAGAACAATTAGTACAGGCAGCCATCGAGACTTTCGGGGCGGTGGACGTGCTGGTAAACAATGCGGGCATTTTTGAGCCAAAACCATTCTTAGAAGTTCAGGAGGAAGATTTGGAGAAATTCCTGGCCACAAATCTGAAGGGCACTTTTTTTACTTCGCAGGCTGCAATCCGACAAATGCTGAAACAGAAAGGTGGAGCCATTATCAATATAGGCACTGTGTTGGTTGACCATGCCATTGCCGGATTTCCATCCACAGCGCCACTTACAAGCAAGGGAGCCATTCATGCACTAACCAGACAATTGGCGGCAGAATTTGGAAAAGCCAACATCAGAATCAATACCATAGCACCTGGTATTATCAGAAGTCCGTTGCAGGGAAAAATCGGAGTAGAAGACGCAGACAGCCTGGCTGGGCTACATCTGCTCAACAGAATCGGCGAGGCCGAGGAAATCGCACAGGCAGTACACTACCTGGCAAATGCAGAATTTGTAACCGGAGAAACTATTAATGTGGCTGGTGGACATACCGTTGGCCATGCGATCTAAATACCTACATCATGACGTACAATGAAAAGCAAGCGGACATACACGCTACCATACAAGATTATTTTGATGGAATATTTCACGGAGATATTCTAAAACTGAGGCGCACATTTGCGGACACAGCCTTTCTCTATGGCGACATAAACGGCGTCGCTTATAAAAAAAGCATTGAAGAATATCTGGACGGTGTCAAAAGCAGAAAAAGTCCCAAAGCATTGGGCGAAGTTTTTAAAATGGATATTTTGTCGCTCGAAATTTTGGGCCAGGTAGCGGTCGCAAAAGTACACGTGCCCATGCTGGGCTACAACTATTATGATTACCTTTCCTTCTCATTGACGGATAATACCTGGAAAATTGTAAGTAAAGTTTTTACACATGTGGAATAAAACAGAAGCAACGCAATTGCTGGGAATAAAGTATCCCATCATCCAGGGGCCATTTGGCGGAAGTTTTTCTTCCGCCGAACTTGTTGCCACCGTGTCTAATTCCGGGGGACTGGGCTCCTTCGGTTTGAATGCCTACGGCCCTGACGACATTCTTCAAATAGATGCTTCCATCAAAGCGTTAACCACTAAACCTTATGCGCTAAATTTATGGGTACCTCTGAAAAATGATCCGGCTAAAAACTATACCCAACGGGACTTTGATGTGGTAAAAGGACTCTTCAGACCTTATTTTGATGCCCTGGGGATTCAATTACCTGACTTTCCCCAAGGAAAAACTTTAAATTTTGAAGAGCAGGTTGAAGCAGTTTTTAAGGCACGGCCATCCGTAATGAGTTTCATATTTGGAATTCCATCCAAAGAAATTTTGTCAGAAGCAAAACGCCTGGGCATAAAAACCATCGGTACCATTACCACGCTGGAAGAGGCTTTGGCTGTAGAAGAGGCAGGAATGGATTCAATAGTGGCTTCAGGTTCGCAGGCTGGAGGGCATCGCGCCTCTTTTTTGCAGGAGGCAGCAAGTTCGCTTACCGAGACTTCCGTATTGCTGCGGCAAGTGGTACCGAAGGTCCGGATTCCGGTGGTAGCCGCCGGGGGTATTTCGGATGGTCACGCAATAGTGGCTGCGTTGAAATCTGGTGCCGCTGCGGTCCAGATAGGTACTGCGTTTTTAGCCACTGCAGAGTCCAGGGCTACCTCTGTACATAAAGAATTGCTGTTATCTCCCGACGGCTATGAAACGACACTCACCCAGGTTTACACCGGCCGTTTGGCACGGGTTATTTCCAATGGGCTGACGAGCGATTTTGAGAAGCGGGGAGAGGCTGATTTTGCTCCCTATCCGCTCCAGAGTGCCTTTTTAAGCCCTTTGATGCAGGCTTCTCGAGAGAGAGGCAAAAAAGATTTACTTGCGTTTTATGCGGGCAAGCCTTCAGCCAGCTTACGCTATAAAAATGCTGAAGCTTTATTCAAGGGTTTGGTGGAGGAGGTTTCCAATGTATTGGATATTCCGTCCCCATACTGATGGCCTTCACCTAAAGCTGGGGGATGAGGTGTTAAAAAATCTTCACTATGCTAAAATAGCATTAACAACGAAAGCATTAACAACGGACATGAAGAGGCACCATCTCCAAAGGGGGTAAAATGCCACTCCTTATTTCAACTCATAAAACCGGTTGATCAATTCATTTGTCTTGACTACGCTTGCAAATTCCTGATACAAACTCGCTAAGGCTGTTTGGTGTATAATTTCCGCTGAAAACTTTTGGCCGTCAGCACCAACTCGGTCAAAAGTTGCAGTGGCGTCTGAAACAATCGCCGTCTCAAAACCCAGGTTTGCTGCCATCCGTGTCGTCGTCGATACGCAATGGTCAGTCGTCAGTCCTGCAATTACAAGCTGCTTTATGCCCAAATCGTCCAACTGCTGCTTCAGATCAGTGCCTATAAATGCACTGTTTACCTTCTTTTTAATGATGGGCTCGTTGTCATTTGGTCTTACCTCATCTTTGAAATCGTTTCCTGCATTTCCTTCAAAAAGTTTTGAAGCAGGGTTTGTAGAACAATGCTGAATATGAAAAACCGGTAGCCTGTTTTGTCGCCAAAAATCCAACAGTTTCCCAGCATTTATTTCTGCATCCGGGTTGTTTCGGTTACCACCCCAATATGCAATGTCTTCAAAAGCTTTTTGAATATCCACAAGTACCAATGCTGGTTTATCTAATTTTGTCATATTGTCAATTTTTTAAAAGTTGATACTCCGTTAAATGCGCCAGAGCCTTTTCAGTAGGGGCTAAATAAGCATAAATAATTTATTATATGCTACTGTCGGCAAATAAAAAAACAGAAGAAAAAAATCGGAATGGCTCCAGGACAGACCTTTCATC
>CAZHZR010000146.1:2429-4162 GCA_964537095.1 uncultured Roseivirgaceae bacterium | reverse complement strand
CAGCAGTTTTTATAGGCGTTCATGGGAAACATTATTTGTGCTAAAAATGCTTGAGGCTTTGGGTAATCATAGCGTGCCTCTACTACCCCTATTTTGCCTACAGTACCTTTTCGATTAAAATAGGTTCCAAAAATCAAATCCCAAACAGGAAGGATATTCCCGTAGTTCTTAGCCTCGTCTAATTTTGTGCTATGATGAAAATGGTGCACTTGAGGTGTTACGATGAGGTAGTCCAAAAATCCTGTTTTTGAAATGATGTTGGCATGTGATACTATTGCTACAACCACATGTGTAACGCCTACCGCAAAAATAACCTCCTCGGCAAACCCCATCAGGAACAGTGGCCCGTACTTGAGAAAGGTGTTTAAAAACATATTAAGAGGATGCATCCAATTGCTTTTCAGTAGGTTCATGGCTCTCGGAAGATGATGAATGGAATGAACTTTCCATAAAAACAGACTGGTAAACGAACTCTCTTTGCCGGTGTGGCTAATTCGGTGATAGACATAAGGCAGCAACTCGCCTACAACATTGGCAGTCAAATAAGCTAAGGGAAAAGAAACCTTATCCCAAAAAGCAGTCTCGGATACGAGCCACTGATGTAAATAGAGGACCACCGACAGGGCCATAGCCTTACCCAGGGCATCAAATACGGCTACCGTTATCAGGTGTAACATATCAGTAGACATATCCCCCTTCTTAATTCGCCATTCTACTTTAAGAGGAATCAACAGCTCCAGAATCAAAATAAGCAATGAAGTTAGAATAAAAATACCCAGGCCAGCCAACTCAAAATTCCATTGCTTGCTAATCGTCAGGTATGTAATTACAGCTCCTATTAAGAACATAGCAGGCACAGCAACATAATGTAATATCTTTTTTACCATATCGTTTTTTCCTATAGTCGAAAAACAGGGGTAAAAAGACGCAAAATCAGAAATCAATTTTCAATTTTTCGATTTCCGTTAGAATATTATCCGGTAGTTTACAACCTGGCTTTAAGTAAAAATCGGAAACTGAACCATCGGGCCTATAAGTGATTTCAATACAATGTTCAACTTTCTTTTTGAGCAGCTTTCGGGCGCGCTGAATACGACTTTTTGTGGCCGTAAGACTCAGGTTTAATTTAAGGGCAATTTCCTTTTGAGGCAGCATCTCAATATCACTCATAAAAAGGGGCGATCCATACGCCTCGGGCAGATAGTTTTTTATAACAAAAGCTGTCAAGTCGCAAAAGCAAGTGGATGAAACCTTATTGTCTAATATGTCATTAAGCTCCGTATTCTGTATTGCAAAGTTTTTGGACTCTTTTCTGTAAAAATCTGCAACAGTATTCCGTGCCACCTGAAAGAGCCATGACTTGTGATTTTCTATATGCTGCTTTTCCATGGCCTGTTGAAATTTGATGGCAACTTCCTGAAGGATATCTTCCGCATCAGTTTTAGACTTAGAATTTCCTTTGATGAAATTGTATAGATATATTTGGTATTTGCTCCAAATCAGGTCAAAGTCCATTTCATGATTGTTTGAGTTTAAATTTATATACGGCTATCGATCTCTCTACGTGTTCTGCGGTTTTTAGCTTTGGCTACAATTGTATAAAATAACAAGATTTAAGCTGAACCAACAAATAGGAGTACGACATGGGATCTTACTGGTTCAAATAGGGTTTAGAAAAACAAGAAAAGTTAATAAGTCGCTATAATTGGCAAGAGGTCTGATGATGGATCTTC
>CAZHZR010000146.1:0-2329 GCA_964537095.1 uncultured Roseivirgaceae bacterium | reverse complement strand
TGGTAAAAACTGTGCGACTTCCAGGCGCTACCTTTGAGCTATCATCAGAACAGACTTAGAATATGAATAGCAAAGGGAGTGTATTATTGACAGGAGTGACAGGATTTTTAGGGTCTCACACCGCAATCCAGCTGCTGGAGAGAGGTTACGATGTTATCGGAACCTTACGCTCACGAGATAGGGCAGCGTCAATTAAAGCAGTGATAGCCAAATATACCAGCCATGTAGACAAGCTCACATTCGCAGAAGCTGACCTGGCAGATGCAAATGTATGGAATACCCTCACCAAAGGGGTCGATTTCGTCCAGCACATAGCTTCTCCTTTTCCGAGGGAGTTGCCTAAACAGGAAAACGATTTGCTCATTCCGGCTAAAAACGGAACATTAAATGTGCTGCGTGCGGCTTCTGCCAACAAGGTAAAGCGGGTGGTGGTTACTTCTTCTACTGGCGCCGTTATTTATGGGAAATCCCGCGGACAACGGAGCGGTATTTTTGATGAAACCGACTGGACGGATATCAATAACAAAAAAGACACCACACCCTATTTTCGAAGTAAGACCATTGCCGAACGCGCCGCCTGGGAATTTATGGAGAATAATCAAACTGGGATGGAATTGGCCACAGTATGTCCGGGTGCCATCCTCGGCCCGGTGCTGGAAAAGGACTTCGGAACATCTGCCAATATCGTGATAAAAATGCTGGATGGGAGCATGCCTGCGGTTCCCAATATCGGATTCGATTTGGTGGACGTCAGATCGGTAGCTGACCTCCTCATTTTGGCCATGGAAAGACCAGAGGCAGCCAACGAACGATTTATATGCTCGGCAGATTATCTAAAGTTTAAGGAAGTTGCTCAGATTTTAAAAGAAAAATATCCTCAGAAAAAGATACCTTTGGGAACATTGCCCGACTTTTTGGTGCGTCTTTTTTCTAATTTTGACAAATCGCTGAAGCCGGTATTATTGGATTTGAGCGTAGAAAGAAAGGTTGACAACGCAAAAGCAAAACGACTGCTCAACTGGAAACCACGCTCGGGAAAGGAGGCTGTGATTTCCTGTGCGGAAAGCGTAATCGACCTCGGCCTGGTATAACTAAAATAGAAATCTGACCCTAAAATTCAATCATGGAAAATTTGCTGCAGGCTTTGGGATTTGGAGGAATATTACCCAAAGAAGAAATTAAATACGTGACTAGCTTTTTTGAAGCACTGGAATTGAAAGCAGGAGAGGACTTTCTATCAATTGGGAATGTTTCTAATCGAATAGGGTTTGTAGATAGCGGCGTTTTAAGGTCATACGCTTTGGGAGGAGATTTTGAAGAAGCTACTAAGTATTTTATGCGCAACAACCAGTTTGCTGTTGAAATAGAAAGCTTTTATTCCAATAACCCGAGTGATTCAGGCATTCAGGCAGTGGTAGCAAGCCGGGTTTTCACTGTAAAAGGTGCTGTTTGGAATAAGCTGTATGAGGAAGTACCCAAGCTGTATATTTTAGCTAAAACATTAACTGAGGCAGCGCTCCTCAATAAAATTAAGGACAAGGAATTTCTTTACTTCGGAAGTGCAAAGGAGAAGTACCTGGAGTTTATGCGCAGGTATCCCGACCTGGCACTAAGTGTACCGCTTCAATACATTGCTTCTTACTTACAAATTACGCCTCAGTCATTGAGTAGAATCAGAAGGGAAATTAGCTAATGTTAGTTCCGCCAGCTACCGACACAAAGTACCAAGGTTGCTTTCAAAACGATTAGTTTTATAGCCCTTACATCTTGCTCGGGAAATAAACGGAGAATGTCGAAATCTTCTAAATAAAGAAACCCAAAAAAATATCGCTCCACCCAAATAGTATCTGAAGGGGCGAAATCATCCTTAGCGAGGTGGTACCGCCCCTCGCTATAGTGAGGTGAGCTATTAATCCCAAACATATCTCTCATCATAATCAACCTCATATTTCTTCAAAAATGCGCGATATTCATCTTGAAACCCTTTCCTGCGGTGGTGTTCGTGCTGATTGGCAATATAAGCAATTACGACATCCACTTCCGATGGATTCACTGAAAAAGCACCGTAACCATCCTGCCAGTAGAAGTTTTCATAGTCGGGTCCTTTTGTTTTTATCCATTTTGACGAATGTGATTTCACCTCTTCCAGCAATTTCATTAATGCTATCTTTTTTGAAAGCAGACAAAGGATGTGTATGTGGTCGGTAAAGCCGCCCACTTTTAGTACAGGGCACTCTAGTTTGTTGCAGGTGCCACCAAGATAGCTGTGTAGTTCAGCTTCTACAGGTGGATGAATCAGCGGCTCCCGGTGTTTGGTGCTGAACACGAG
>CAZHZR010000145.1:0-7714 GCA_964537095.1 uncultured Roseivirgaceae bacterium | reverse complement strand
GGCTTGGTGCCATTTTCTTTGATCCATTGCGCTGCTTCAGACTCCATGCTACCGCCAATTTCACCAATCATGATGATGCCTTCAGTATCCGGATCTTCCATCAACATTTTTACGGCGTCTTTTGTAGTAGTGCCAATGATCGGATCGCCACCGATACCAATACAGGTAGACTGCCCTAAACCTGCCTTGGTTACCTGATCTACTGCTTCATAAGTAAGCGTACCTGATCTGGATACAATGCCGATAGTTCCTTTTTTATGAATGAACCCTGGCATAATCCCCACCTTGGCCTCTCCGGGTGTAATCACGCCCGGACAGTTAGGACCTATTAATACCACATCTTTATCCGAAATATATTGTTTTACCATCATCATATCCTTTGTAGGAATACCTTCTGTGATGGTAATAATTACTTTAATACCTGAAGCAGCTGCTTCCATAATGGCATCAGCAGCAAAAGCAGGCGGTACAAATATCACGGTAACATCTGCTTTTGTCTTATCAACAGCGTCTTGTACGGTGTTAAAAACCGGTTTGCCTAAATGTGTCTGACCACCTTTACCTGGCGTTACACCGCCCACTACATTGGTACCATACTCAATCATCTGCTCGGCATGAAAGCTCCCTTCAGAACCCGTAAAACCCTGCACAATAACTTTGGAATCTTTATTGACTAAAACGCTCATGGTTTTCTTTTTTTTTCACAAAAATAGAACAATGTGCGGCTTTCACAAAATAAATCATTAGAGATAATGGAACAAAACCAGGAACAGTTCAAATCATGTACAATTCCGGATTGCTGCCTGCCTCCCAACTCCATGCAGAAGTGTTTTAAACCAAATAAATTGGAATATGCGCTTTTGTAAAAGTCGCTACAACCAACTTGTCTGAATAGACGTACTTAGCATTATCACAACAACTACCAATTGAAACCGCGATTTTTTATGCAAGTCTGCCCAAACACTATCACCCCATCGGATTTTCCTTTTAAAAGTACCTTAAGCCTTTCCAGTATCATCAATTTCTGGAAAGAGAAGTCAGCCCTTAAGAACTTTTCGGGAAAGGAATTTGCCGAAAAGATATTTGAGGGCCTGCAAAAAACGCCGGAGTTTTTAGATACCATTGAAGATTTAGGAGTGCTTTCTAAAAACAAGCCCCTCTTAGACATGATCATGTCTGCGGTCTTTCCATTCGCTTTACAAGATGATGAGCTGGCCTGCGCCATGGCGCCGTACAACCTCAATCCTTTTTACACTACCCAGAAGTTCACAAGATTATTTGATCTGTCAGCACTTCCCTCAAACTTTATCTTAAGTGAGCCTGGTGCAGACTTAGAATCAAACAAAACACTCAAAGCTTACACAGAAATACTGAATCAGATCTATGGTGTGCAGGTAGCTATGGACCACCCTATTATCGTAAAACATCTGGACCCGGAAACACAGCTACAAAGATATTATCGCTTATCTCTTAATAAGAAACTTTACGAAATTAAAGTGCATGGAGAGCTTCCTGTTCTTACCGATAAAATGATTCAGGAGCTTAAAAACAATATCTCTGACTTGTCTCTGTGGAAGCAATACCTACCACCACATCATTTTGAATTTTATGGTCTCGCCATCATTCAATTTATAGATGTAACAGAGCAGGAAATCCTTTCAGCACTTAAAAACGATTTATTAAAGAGAGACAGCATCAAAAACCAGAAGCATTTTAACACATTGCAGCAGCTGGTGCGGGATTTCTTTGGAATACCTCACTTAAAATTAGGCTTGGGTGCATTTCAGAAAAACAGTAAAAGCTATGTGAATTACGGACAGCAAATCTGCCAAAGTATTACCCTGGCTAACTCTCAGGAAATGGACTGTTCCTATTCGACAACGAAAATATTCAATGACTTTCAAAAAAACAGAAAGCCTTTGATATTCCACGACATTAGCGACGAGAGCAGTTTAGATCCTCTTGCCGGATATGGAAAGATAATTTGCGAGAATGCAGACATCAAAAATCTTATTTTAACTCCTTTATATAACGATGAGGAATTCATTGGAATACTCGAACTGGGATCTCCTGTGCCGGGAGAACTAAATGCTTTAACTTTATTCAAACTCAACAAAATAATTTCGCTTTTTGCCATTGCCATTAAAAAAAGCTCTGAAGAATTAGAAAACCAGATCAGAAAAGTAATCAGGACAAAATATACAACCATACATCCTGCTGTAGAATGGAAGTTCGTCGATTCTGCTATTAAATTTATCAATAAGGAGAAGAAGGGCTTCACGGACAATGAAGTCGAGCCTATTGTATTTGATGGGGTGTATCCTCTATACGGTGCTTCCGACATTAGAAGTTCTTCTTTGGAAAGGAACATTGCCACCAGGAAGGATTTATCAGAACACCTGGACTTAGTCCGTAACACTTTGTCACTGGCTTACACCCAGACCAATTTGCCTATTATTGAGCAGATCATTTATAGAATTGATAAATATAAAAAATCGCTGACAAAGGAACTCATTTCCGGACATGAGGCCACAATTACCGAAGTTATTCGTGAGGAAATAGAACCGCTTCTGCTAAGGCTGGCAGAATCAAGCCCAGCTATTGCAGATGCATATTACAACTATGAAAGCAGGCTGGATCCGGAGCTACGAACAATTTATGAAAGAAGAAAGGCATTTGAAGATAGCCTGAATGCCATTAACACATTAATCGGGAACCACTTGGACGAGGAGCAAATAAAATTGCAGGCTATGTACCCACACTACTTTGAAAAGTATAAAACCGATGGTGTAGAATATAATATTTACATAGGTGAGCCTATCACCGAGACCCGAACTTTCGATCCTATCTATATACGAAATCTTCGGCTTTGGCAATTGACAAGCATGGCTGAAATTGCACTTAAAACGCATCTCCTGGCGCCGCAACTGAAAGTGCCACTGGAAACGACACAGCTAATCCTCGTTCATGGCACTCCCTTATCTATCCGGTTTAGGATGGACGAAAAGAAATTTGATGTGGACGGCGGTTATAATGTGCGCTACGAAATTATGAAGAAAAGAATAGACAAAGCAGTCGTAAAAGATACCAAAGAAAGGCTTACGCAACCTGGTACTATCGCCATTGTTTATTCGCAGCAGAAAGAAGCTCTGGAATACATAGATTATATCAAATATCTTCAAAGTAAAAAGATACTGTTGCCAAAACTGGAGGAATTTGAACTAGATGACATTCAGGATGTACAGGGCCTTAAAGCGCTTAGAGCCAGTGTAAACTTGCACAGTCCACAAGATGCACTCGTTCAGAACCTTATCAATGAAACATTAATAGTCAAGAACTAGAGGTTTGAACCTCTAGTTCAGGTTGTTGGTATTCAAATGCTTCAAATATGGATTGAACTGATTCCCCCTCAGATAATTTATTTTTGTAATTGCCTCAAGGTATGGTTCAAACCAAATTTCTACAGGCTCTCCTTTTATTCTGTAAAGAGATATTTCTAATTGATGAAATTCTACTCTGGAAATATATACACCTTCGTTCACTATATATTTTGCTTCTTCTTCCAGTTTAAGATTATTTAATTCGTGATTTCCCATGTTTAATTTTAATTAAGTCTCTGTTACAAAAGAGCTAAATAATTTAATTCAATTCATTGGAATACTGGCGCTTATCACAGGCATGTAAGAATTTCAAAATTTTATTTTAAAATAGCCCCGCTTAGGAGAAAATTTGTCGTTTAATGATCGGTATTTTAGCTTTGGATGTTATAAACTGAAAAATAGAAAAGCAGTAGGAAATCACTTTAATGGCTGGTCGTAACGAATCATTTTTGTTTTTTCACAGGTTTTATGCATAACTTACAACTTTAAAAATTATTTTTAAAAGTTCTTTAATCGAAACAGGATACCCCTGTTCCAGTGTTATCATTTAAAGCCAGCTATTTTCTTCGGTTATGATAGATGCGCCTGATGATTTAGGCCCTTTTCAATATATTAGTGTATGGCAACTAGAAGCTTAAAAGCAGAGTAAGATGAATGAAATAAGCAAAAAACAATTTTCCGGAAGGCTGGAGGTAATGCACCATTTGGAATCTCACGTAGATGAGGTAATTGATAAACTACTAAAACCAATTGAAACGAATTGGCAACCCGCCGACCTGCTTCCCGATTCGCGGGATCCTGATTTTTTCGAAAAGATCAAAAACATTCAGGAAAGTGCAAAAGAACTTGCCTATGATTTTTGGGCGGTATTGATCGGCGATACCATAACAGAAGAAGCATTGCCTACTTATGAGTCATGGCTCGTGGGAATGGAAGGGGTGAACCAGGGCGAAAACAAAGGGTGGACAAAATGGATCAGAGGCTGGACTGCCGAAGAAAATCGTCACGGCGATCTTTTAAATAAATATCTGTACATCTCTGGCCGGGTGAATATGCGGGAGCTTGAGGTTTCCACACAATACCTGATTGCCGACGGGTTTGACATACAAACCGGTGCCGATCCATACAAAAACTTTGTCTATACCTCCTTTCAGGAAATCGCGACAAACATTTCGCATGGCAGGGTATCTGCGCTTGCTAAAAAAGCGGATAATGTGGAGCTGGCAAAAATTTGCGGAATCATTGCCGGTGACGAGATGCGCCATGCCCGGGCCTATAAATCATTTGTCACTCAAATATTTGAGGTGGATCCCAGTGAGATGATGCTTGCTTTTGAAGATATGATGAAAAAGAAGATTGTGATGCCTGCACATTATCTAAGAGAAACTGGCGTAAAAATCGGCAGCACATTCGATCACTTTTCCAATGCAGCGCAAAGGCTCGGGGTATATACCTCACACGATTATATTCAAATCTTGTCCGGGTTGATCAAAGACTGGAACATAGAAAATATAAGTGGGCTGAACGAACAAGGGGAAAAAGCCAGAGATTACCTGGTCGCGCTGCCAGACAGGCTAAAAAGAATAGCCGATAGATTAAAAGTCCCTGCGCTTGAATATGAATTCAGCTGGATCGGAAAGAAATAAGCCACGTAAACGTTGACGTTGGTTAAAAAGAGGTTGCCTTAAAACGACCTCTTTTTTATGCTCTAACTTTTCTAAAGCATTGCCAGCACTTGAATTACTAATTCTGCTTATTGAATACTGGCTGCCGTTTCTCCCTAAACGCGCTAACCGCCTCTTTCAAATCATCAGACAGCAACATGCCCGCATTCCAGGTAGCAACATATTCCAGCCCTTCTGCTACTGAATTTTCTCTGGCATGATTTAATACCGATTTAGTGCCCCTCACCGCCAGCGCAGATTTTCTGGCTATGGTCTCCGCTATTTCTCTCACCTGCATTAACATATCTTCTTTCGTTTCAAATTTCCGGTTTACAAGTCCTGAATTTAAGGCTTCCTCTGCAAAAACATTCCTTCCGGCAAAAGCCATTTCTCTCACCATTCCTTCCGGCATTATCTTCGGCCATCGTTGTAGCGATCCCAGATCCGCCACCATCGCCATGTCAATTTCTTTAATGGTAAAAAAACTTTCAGACGTACAATATCGCATATCACAGGCTGCTATGATATCCAAACCGGCTCCTATGCATCCGCCATGAACAGCAGCCAGTACTGGCTTCCTGCATTTTTCTATTTTATTGATCGGCTCCTGTAGTTTCAATATCAAACTTCTAATCATTTCTGCTGCCTCAGACCGGGATTTTCCCTGCACCACGTCCTCAATGCTCCCCAGTAACTTCAGATCTATTCCTGTACAAAAATGCTTTCCCTCTCCGGAGAGAATAATTACATGTACATCATTATTTGAATCGAGGCTATCAAACACCTGCGATAGTTCATCCCAGGCCGTCTGATTCATGGCGTTTCCGATATTGGGCTGGTTTAAAACCACCTCTGCTATATGAGATTGTATGGTTAATGAGAGTGTGGAATATATCATGGTAGTATCGGCTTATGTTTCACTTAAAGCTACTAAAATCTTTGATGTTCAAGAAGGTCTATGTCTGATCTGTTTAGTTAGATTATATCTCAAAACAAACACAAAGGGAATACCTTGGTTATTGGCTAAAGTAAAGTTGTTGTGTTAGTAGTACCTTCATACTTCCAGGACAGCCTCAAGTAAAATTTGAACAAGTAAACTAAAGCAAATTTCTAACCTGGCCTTAAACAATGAAAAATCAGTATGATGCCGTAGTTATTGGCTCCGGGCCAAATGGTCTTGCTGCAGCGATTACGCTTCAACAACAAAACCTATCCGTTCTACTAATTGAAGCAAAAGAAACAGTGGGCGGCGGCATGAGAACTGCTGAACTTACTATTCCCGGATATAAGCATGATATTTGCTCAGCGGTGCATCCATTAGGTGTCAGTTCGCCGTTTTTCTCTACTTTACCGCTGTCTCAATTTGGCCTGGAGTGGATTTATCCCGAAGCTGCGCTGGCCCATCCATTTGATGATGGAACTGCGGCTATGCTATACCCTTCTATCGATGCAACTTCCGCTACCCTGGGTGTAGATGCCACTAGTTATCAATCTTTTATGGAGCCAATGGTGGAGATGTGGGATAAAATTTCCACTGATTTGTTGGGTCCCTTTCGGATACCCTCTGAAATTGGAAAGACAGTTCAGTTTGGATTACATGCTGTTAAATCAGCAGAGAACCTTATCAAAATGTTCCGTGGAGAAAGAGCAAAGGGCTTCTTCGGCGGATTGGCAGCACACTCTATGCTACCTCTGGATAAGATGATATCTGCTTCATTTGGAATGGTGCTGGGCATATTGGGACACAAAGTAAACTGGCCCTGTCCCAAAGGTGGCTCGCAAGCGCTGGCCAATGCGTTGGCCGATTATTTCAAATCGCTGGGAGGAACAATACAGACTGAAACGCAAATTAATGGGTTAAAAAATATACCCTCATCGACTATAAAACTCTTTGATGTGACACCGCGCCAGTTGTTAGAGATTGTAGGAGATAAGTTTCCAACTTCCTATCGAAAAAGAATGGAAAAATTCCGGTATGGTCACGGCGTGTTTAAAATTGACTGGGCCCTTTCTGAACCCATACCATTTGCAGCTTCAAGTTGCAGTGATGCAGGAACTGTCCACATTGGAGGATCATTCAAAGAAATCGCAGAAGCGGAAGCAGCTGTATGGAACAATAAGATTCATCCAACGCCATTCGTTCTGCTCAGTCAGCCGAGTCTTTTTGACCCTACACGGGCTCCGAACAACAAACATACCGCCTGGGCCTACTGCCACGTTCCGAGAAACTCGACCAAAGACATGGTCAATGTGATTGAAGATCAGGTAGAGCGCTTTGCACCGGGATTTAAAGATATAATCCTTGCAAAACACACCATGAATACCCGGGATATGCAGTATTATAATCCAAATTATGTGGGCGGAGATATCAACGGCGGTGTTCAGGATATCTGGCAGCATTTCACACGACCTATTATGCGCTGGTCGCCCTATACAACTCCTTTAGATGATATTTATATCTGTTCCTCTTCTACTCCTCCTGGTGGAGGTGTACATGGCATGTGTGGGTACCACGCAGCCAAAAAAGCCCTGTCAGATCATTTTGGGTTGAAGGTATCCCTGTGACGGTGATTTGCTGTATTCCTCTGAACGGGGTTTGCTGGTGCCACCCGTCGGGGTTATGCCAATTATAATGTTGTTTCTATAATAATGTCACCCCTGCGGGGTTAA
>CAZHZR010000144.1:0-7737 GCA_964537095.1 uncultured Roseivirgaceae bacterium | reverse complement strand
TATCTTGTTATCTCAAGAACATCAATTCACGGTTTTTCACCAATGGCCAATCTTCGTCATGGACCAGTAACTCCAGTTTGTCGACGTGATAGCGGATCTCATCAAAGTAATTTTTTACATCGCAACAATACATCTGCGCTCTTTCACGGGCATTTTCGATCTTGTTAGCCACTTTCCTGGCTTCGATCATGTTGTGGACATTCTCTTTTATAATCTTAATATGTCCGGATATATCCTTGATGGTATCGATAACACCACTATCTTCTGGATTCAGACCGATTTCCTTCAACCCTTTCACATTTTCTATCAGCTTGTTCTGATAGTTGATAGCGGTAGGGATCACATGGTTCATCGCCAAATCGCCCATCACCCTGGATTCTATCTGAATGCTCTTATTATAGTTCTCCCATTGGATTTCGTTCCTGGCTTCGAGCTCAACTTCAGTAAAGATTCCGTTTTTAATGAATAGATCTTTTGATTTTTCAGTCAGGAAGGCATCAAGCGCTTCCACAGTATTTTTAACATTTGAAAGGCCTCTTTTCTGAGCTTCCTTCTCCCAATCTTCGGAATACCCGTTTCCTTCGAATCGAATGGCCTTTGACTTTTTAATGTAGTCCCTCAAAATGTTTATAATTGCTACTTCCTTCTTTTCTCCTTTTTTGATCTTTGCGTCTAATTCTTTTTTAAACTCAAGTAACTGGTTGGCTACAATGGTATTTAGCACAGTCATAGATGAAGCTGTGTTTGCAGACGACCCAACCGCTCTTAGTTCAAATTTATTTCCTGTAAAGGCAAATGGCGACGTTCTGTTTCTGTCGGTGTTATCAAGTAGAATCGCTGGAATTTTATTGATGCCCAGTTTCATATACATGTTGTCACCTTTGTCGATTTTAATTTTGGAATTCTTCTCCAATTCATCAAGTACATCAGTGAGCTGAGAACCGATAAACGCAGAGATGATGGCAGGCGGAGCTTCCTGGGCGCCCAATCTGTGGTCGTTGCTGGCGGAGGCGGTTGAAGCCCTTACCAACCCATGGTGATCATGTACTGCTTTTAGGGTATTGATAAAGAAAGTCAAAAACTGCAGGTTTTCCTTGGCTTTGCTGCTTGGTGCCAACAGGTTTTTTCCGGTATTGGTTATCAAAGACCAGTTGCAATGCTTACCACTTCCGTTTACGTGCTTAAATGGCTTTTCATGAAGCAATACCCGGAAAGAATGTTTTTCAGCAATTTTTACCATCAGGTCCATCAGCAGTTGGTTGTGGTCTACCGCTAAGTTTCCTTCTTCGTACATGGGCGCGCATTCGTATTGACTGGGCGCAACCTCGTTATGCCTTGTGCGCAAAGGAATACCCAAACGCAAAGCTTCTGTTTCAAAATCCACCATAAAGCGATGCACCCGACGTGGTATAGATCCAAAATAATGATCTTCTAATTGCTGGCCTTTCGCGGGAGAATGTCCAAACAAAGTTCTACCGGTCATTACCAGGTCAGGCCTTGCGTCATAAAGCGCACGATCAACAACAAAATACTCCTGTTCTATGCCCAAAGAAGTACTCACTTTGGTTATATTTTTATCAAAATATTCATTACAAACCGCTGTGGCAGCCCTGTCAATAAATGATAGCGACTTCAACAAAGGCGCCTTATAATCTAATGCTTCTCCTGTATAAGCCACAAAAATGGTAGGTATACACAGGGTTTTCACATTACCGTTCTCTATGATAAACGCTGGAGATGTAGGATCCCAGGCAGAATAGCCTCTTGCTTCAAAGGTGTTTCTAATACCCCCGTGAGGAAACGAGGATGCATCAGGCTCCTGCTGCACCAAAGCACTTCCTTTAAAAGACTCCAGGTTTTTTCCACTGCTCGATGGCTCAAAGAATGCATCGTGTTTTTCAGCCGTAGTACCAGTGAGCGGCTGAAACCAGTGAGAGTAATGGGTAGCACCTTTGTCCATTGCCCATGATTTCATAGCAGCTGCAACAGCGTTCGCAACATGACTTTCTATTTTCCCGCCTTTGTCAATCGTCCTTGTAAGTTCTCTGAAAATATCTGTTGCCAGGGTATTTCGCATCGCATCCTTGCCAAACACATTCTCACCAAAGAAATCCGATATTTTGGTAGAAGGTGGAATAACGTCGACAGGTTTGCGGCCTTGAATCTCCTGCAGCGCTCTGAATCTAATAATTGCCATAAATAAAGTAGATATTAGTTGTTTTAATGCCCAAAATTAACATTTATTTTATGTTTTCAATACAGATGCCTCAAAACCTAACCAATATTTTAATTTTTTTTACATTTTACTCGTTATCGCATCATAATTTCAAGTCTGAAATTGTTTACATTTCAAGGCGTATATGTTTGCCGCTTACTTTAGGATTTACGTATTTTTGAGCAAACAAAGTTTAATGAAGAAGAGGGTATTTTATCTTGCGGCTTATCTTGGGTTTTGGCTGCTGTGCTTTATTTTGCTAAAGATTTTATTTCTTGGTTATCATTTTCACGAAACATCAATGCTTCCGGGACCAGAGGTCCTTCAAATCCTCCTTCAGGGGTTCAAGCTTGATCTATCCTTTAGCGCATACATAGCTGCCTTGCCTTTTCTGATGATCAGTCTATCCGTTTTTATACCATTGTCGCTTACACGGATCATACTGAAAATATATACTTTATTTGTAGTCCTGCTCGTCAGTTTGCTTTCTGTTATAGATCTCGAACTTTTTAAAGCCTGGGGGTTCAGGCTTGATGCTACGCCTCTAGCCTACCTGAATACACCGCAGGAAATGCTGGCATCGGCTGACTCCTCCCCTGTTTTTCTTTTACTTCTCATTCTTCTTGCCTGTAGTTTTCTTTTTTCTGTGGCTTATTTCAAGTGGGTTCATCCGATATTAGAGGGCGCTCAAAAGCCATACCCCGCGCTGGTGCTGGTGTTTCTGTTTTTCACGGCAAGTCTTATTATCCCTATAAGAGGAGGGCTGCAATTAGCACCCATCAATATCAGCGACGCGTACTTTTCAGCCAATAATTTCTCAAATCAGGCAGCTATTAATGTGCCCTGGAACTTTTTTAATGACCTGAGCAGGAAAACGTATGACGGTAAGAATCCTTATCAATTCATGGATGCAAAGGTAGCCGAGGATATCATTTCGTCGGATTTTAACCTGTCCGCAGCAAATTCGCCCAACTTCCTAAATGTTCAAACGCCGAATGTACTGCTGATTATATGGGAAAGTTTTACAGCAAACGCAACAAAATCACTCGGTGGAAGATCGGCGATTACACCAAATTTTGATGCACTTGCATCTGAAGGCATGCTGTTTACAAATTTCTATGCTTCCGCAGACAGAAGTGACAAAGGACTGGTAAGCATTTTAAGCGGCTATCCTGCCCAGCCTACTCAATCTATCATGAAGTTACCGGTAAAATCTTCAAAGCTTCCGGTACTAAGTAAAAGCTTTTCCAATGCCGGATATGCTACCTCCTTTTATTATGGCGGTGAACTTGAATTTGCAAATATAAAAGCCTATCTCATGAATGGCGGTTTCGACAAAATTGTAGGTAAGGAAGACTTTGAACCAAAAGATTGGAACTCGAAATGGGGGGCCCATGATCACGTTGTGCTGGATAAGGTTTTGCAGGACCTCAAAACGACCTCTAAACCCTTCTTCTCCACGATTTTTACATTAAGTAGCCATGAACCTTTTGAGGTTCCCATAGATCCGGTTGTAAAGGGAGAAGACGAAGAAAGTAAGTTTTTAAACAGTCTGTACTATGCTGACCAGTCTATCGGCAATTTCTTAAACGCAATTAAAAAAGAGCCGTGGTATGAGGAGACTTTGGTGATCATTTTAGCAGATCATGGACATCGGCTTCCCGGTAATGCCCGAAACTATGAGAAAGAAAAATTCCATATTCCTATGCTTTGGCTCGGCGGTGCCTTAAGAGCAAAGGATACAGTTGTAAGTACTTATGCATCGCAGGTTGAATTTGCATCTACGCTTTTAGACCAGCTTTCCATCCCCTCTGATGAGTACCGGTGGAGTCGGAATGTTTTTGATCCGAACTTTAAGCCTTTTGCACACTTTGTATTTAATGACGGGGTTGGCCATGTCACTTCAAATGGATTCATGGCCTTTGATAACATCAGCAAGCAGTACATTCACAGGGACACGGGTACTACAGCCTTTGAATCTGAGATATCAAAGGCGTACCTGCAGGTTTCTTATCAGGACTTTCTGAATAAATAGAATTTCTTTAACTTTGCACCCGCAAACCACTTGCTGTCTCTAAGACACATTAATAATGTAGATTTGCGCGTCTACCATAAAACTTATGAAAAAAGTTGCTTTTTATACCCTCGGATGCAAGTTAAATTTTTCTGAGACCTCCACTATTGCTCGCCTGTTCGAGGAAAAGGGGTATAAAAAAGTTGACTTTACTGAAACTCCAGATATTTTTATTATCAACACTTGTTCTGTAACAGATAACGCAGACCGAAAGTGTAAGAAAATAGTGCGTGAAGCCAGAAAAATCTCTCCTGATGCGTACGTTACAATTATTGGTTGCTATGCACAGTTGAAGCCCGCAGAAATTGCCAACATACCAGGTGTAGATGCGGTTTTGGGGGCTGCCGAAAAATTCCGACTTTTAGAATTACTGGATGGCTTCGTGAGGGCCGATAGCCCAAAAGTATTGGCCTCAGACATTGTTGAAGCCAAACAATTTAACAACGCTTTTTCTAAAGGAGATCGCACCAGGACCTTTCTAAAAGTGCAGGATGGATGTGATTACACCTGTACGTTCTGTACCATTCCTTTAGCCCGCGGAAAGAGCAGAAGCACTCCGATAGCATCCGTTGTATCCTACGCAGAAGAGATAGCATCAACGAATGTAAAAGAGGTAGTACTTACGGGTGTAAATATCGGTGATTTTGGGCTCATAGAAGGAAAGAGGGAGGAAAACTTTTATGACTTAATAGCCGCTTTAGATAAAGTAGAAGGGATCAATAGGTATAGAATATCTTCTATTGAGCCTAACCTTCTGCATGAGCGAATTATAGAATTCGTTTCCAACTCCGAAAAATTTGTTCCCCACTTCCATATTCCCTTACAATCAGGCAGTAACAAGATTCTCAAACTGATGAGAAGGAGGTATATGAAAGAACTTTATAGCGACAGGATTTCGTTTATCAGGCAATTGATGCCATCCTGCTGTATAGGAGTGGACGTAATTGTTGGTTTTCCAGGAGAAACTGATGAGGATTTTTTGGAAACCTATGATTTTTTGAACGCACTGGATATATCCTATCTACATGTTTTCACTTATTCAGAGCGGACAAACACATTGGCTTCGGAAATGGACAATCCTGTTCCTTTGAAGATTCGGAACAAGCGCTCGGCGATGTTGAGAAACCTTTCAGAAAAAAAACGAAGGAAGTTTTACGAAGAGCAAATCGGAACTCAGAAAACCGTTTTATTTGAAGAAGATATAGAAGACGGGTATATGTTTGGATTTACTGAAAACTACATCAGGGTCAAAGCCAAATACGATCCAGTGTTGATCAACGAACTAAAGCCAGTCCTCCTTACCGCTATCGGACCGGATGGATCGATGGAAGTTGATGAAATTGAAGATAAAATATATAGTCATTAAAAAAGAATTGGTAATGAAGAATAGTTATATTCCTGAATTGACAAACCTGGTTGCGGAATTATTCCAATAGATAATTTTTTTAAACTACTCATACTGCTTTATTAATCCCTTATGTACCTGAATCACATCTCGACCTACCTGCCGGAAAAGGTAGTTCCCAATGAGCATTTTAATAAACTTAACAATTTATCAAAAGAGTGGATTGTTGACCGCACCGGCATTAAACAAAGAAGAAAAGCTGGCGAGGCTGAAAATACACACACCATGGGAATCGCGGCTGTTGAAGCAGGTGCCAATAACCTTCCATTTCCAAACGAAGAAATTGATCTGATCATCGGAGCTACCTATACGCCTCATGATACTATTTTCACCTTGGCCCATGCCATGCAAAACCATCTGGATATTAGTGACATTCCTGTAGTAACTATATCATCTGCATGTTCGTCGCTGTTGAATGCAGTAGAAATTGTGGAAGGCTACTTTGCAATGGGAAAAGCAACAAAAGCCTTGGTTGTGGTATCAGAACATAATACTGCTTACAGCAATGACGAAGATACTATTGCCGGACATCTCTGGGGAGATGGCGCTGCTGCTTTGTGGATATCGAAAGATAATATTCGTAAAAACGATCTGAAGATCAAGGAAATTATTACGGCTGGCGCAGGAAATGTAGGAAAAGCCAAAGATGCCGTGGTATTGAAACCTATAGACGGTGGATTTGTGATGCCCTTTGGCCGGGACGTGTTCATCAATGCCTGCGAATACATGTCGAAAGTAACGCAGGATATTTTGGCAAAAAACGACTGTAGTATTGATCAGGTGGATTATTTTATACCTCATCAGGCGAATCTTAGGATCACGAAAAATGTTGCCAAGACTTTAAATCTGCCTGCCGAAAAGGTGATCTCCAATGTTGAATATTTGGGCAACACCGGCTGTGCAGGCTGTGCTATCGGAATAGCAGAGAACATGCACAAGTTTAAAAAGGAAGATAATATTATTGTAACTGTATTTGGAGGTGGATATTCCTATGGGGCTATGTTACTTCAGGTCCAATAGTAAGGCCTGCTGAGTTAAAAGGGGCTGACTGCAGATTATTATTAGAGTTAAGGATTTAATCCCACGGCATTGAATTCGATTTCTTTGGAATAAAGAGATATGCCTTCCGCCTGGGTGAATTTTATCCGGTAGATATTCAATCCATTTTTATGAGTAGCGGGCAATTTATAGAAGTTGTTCACCTCACTGTTTTTTGAACCTATTTCTGCTACAGAATCCCAGGAACCATCATGTAATCTCTCCACCGTGTATATCCCGGAAACGGGTTCCATTTCAGTGATCCACTTCAATTCAGAGTCGGTGGCCTGGCAAACGAGGAATTTGAAGCCACTATCTAACTTTAGCGCCTGAGGGTTGATTATTTTAGGACCGCAATGGTCTTTGTATACAATCCTTATTTCTACCTGGCTATTCAATGAAAGAGCGGATAAATCTATTTCAAAGGCACTTGCCTTTGGCTGATTTAGGGTAAGTTTTCCATTCACATACACCTCATTGGTACAATATTCCTCAGTATCTGTCGAAAAGGGATTTTGAACAAAAAGATTTTTCCCCTGATATGTTCCAGATAGAGAAATTTCAGCCCCATAACCGGAGCAGACATTTCCTAAAATCAAAAACAAAGCTATTATTATAGATTTCAAAGGATTAAATATGTTCTCATCCGCAAATTACATAAAAAAAATTCAATTTTAAAATAATATAATCACAGCTAAATTCTTACATTGGATTTAAACGTATACAACCGGCAGTAGATGAAGGTTCAATTTGGGATACTGTAGAACCAGGAAGGTTTCGACCTAGAAAAATATTCAACTTGCAGATCTTCGCAAATCAAATTGGAAGCTACAGACTTACACTGATTAAAACGACCTGAACCTGTGAATGATTGAAGGCAAAGAAACTTAGTAAAAGTATGTTGTACCAATTAATCCTTGGGTTTACACCCAAAGCTAATCATGTTTGACCCCTGCTGGCATGCGCATTAACTTAAGCCCCAGAGGGGCAAAATATTTGTAGAAA
>CAZHZR010000143.1:0-7758 GCA_964537095.1 uncultured Roseivirgaceae bacterium | reverse complement strand
CAAAACTCCAACATTCTATCTGTTAATCCTTGGGTTTACAGCCAAGGCTAATCATGTTTGACCTTTTCGGGGTCATAAACCGATAAAACGTAGCTATTTTAAATAAACTTAGGCAATGCGTTTAAATGCGATCGCACTGGGGACAATTTTCCCAAACCTACAGCACAAGACTATAAACTTTACTTTAGGTTTTCGCTGATATTTTCTGCAATGTCCAATCCAATCAAGACAGCTACCACTATAAACGCAGCGATAGAGAAGTAAAACATGAAAGCTTTGTTTGTATAGGGAACTTCTTCCTTCTGATTCTCATCAGAAAACACTAAATCATAAAACCTTTCTATAGTACTTCTAAGCATCATCTGTTTTCCTACAACTCCTTAATATAGTCCAGCAACCCGGCATTGCGCCCTTTATGGCGGACGATTAGAACAGGTACATCGAAGTTCTTTTGAATCAAGCGTTCCGCCATGCTTCCCAGAAACAAAGCTGTTGCGGTAGTTCTTCCTTTTGCCCCGATAATGAGACTATCCACACCGGTTTTCTTCGTCATCTGATAGATATCTTCCACCGGGTCATCGTCAGAATCCAGAGAATACACAGGTTTTATTTTTACACCTTTCGTGTCAATTTTGCTTATGAATGTTTTATAGTCTGACTTGGCGTTTTTTTCCATAATCAAAGCAAATTCCTCATACGACTTGCCCGTATAATGGTATCCTGCAGGCACTGTAAATACGTTCTGGCAAATTACATCCACCTGATAGCCACGCCGTTCTGAAATGGAAATTGCCTCTTCCATGGCAATTAGCGAATAGTCGGAAAAATCGCTCGGAACAAGCACTTTTTTTAGCTGGGGTTCGCTTGACTCAGGAACAATCAACAAAGAACATTCAACCCTTCTGGCCAACCTTTGCGAAAGTACGCCGCTTCCTTTTAACGTTTTCTTTCGGCCAATCACAACCATATCAACCCCTTCTTCTTTGGCTACTTTTAATATTTTCTTCGCAGCTTGTCCTTGCTTGGTTATAAACTTCAGATTTAAGTTTAATGAATGGTCCAGATGCTGGTCAACAATTTTTTTCATGTATTCCGTCTTCTCAATAGAAGCGGAACCAGCCAGTTCCGGAAATTTTTTCTTAATTTCATCTGGTACATTTAAATCGCGGATTACATTTACAAAGCAGATATCCGTTGTGGGTGAGCTTTGCGCTATAAATGAAGCAAATCGAATAAGGGTCGGATCCATTTCGCTTTGATCTAATCCTACCAGTACTTTTTTAATTGGATACATTTCCTGAATTTAATATTAGACTTACAATGATTGTCCTAACTCAAATTTTACAGATTCTAAATTGTTTACATCTGTAAAAAGCAAAGTGCAATAACGACCTCCTCTACTCATTAAACTTACTACCCTCTAACCAACGAAAATTTCAAATGTTTCAAAGCCAATTAGACTGTGCGTATCAACAATCTAATAAATAGCCTTAAATTGTAGCCAGAATATCGGCTAAATTTTCGATCTGTTCTTTAGAATGGGTCGGGAAGTTGGCTATTCGAATATGATTCTTTTTGAAAGGCCCATACCCGCTACCTACCTGTAAATTCTTTTCTGCTAGTATCTTCATTACATTTTCTGCAGGCTCCCTGGTTTCAGCTACTACCACCGTCTTAGATTGATGCTTTTTTTCTTTAACAAACGGTTCAAAAGATGCAGACTTTTCGATGACATTGTACAACAGCGCCGCCTTGTAATTCATTTCATTTCTAATGTTTTGAATACCGCGGAAGAGCATGTCTTCAGCTACCTTGCCCAGCAGATAAATATTTAGCACATTGGGTGTTTCCGGAGTTTGGAATTGCTTCCCTTGTTGCACCAGCGATGGCAAGCTATGATATTGTCCTATTGTAAGCCCTTTTTCTTCGAGCATGTTGGCTTTTTGAAGACATCTCTCATTGACAATCCAGACGCCAAGGCCTGCCGGTAAACCGAAACATTTCTGTACTGAGAAATAAGCAGAATCGATCCTGCTAAAATCCAAGTCTATATAAGGAAGGGAAGAAACACCGTCTACACACAAAAGCGCGTGGGGGTTATTCTGCCTGATTGCATATATGTCTTCCAAAGGTTGGGCAGCTCCGGTACTGGTCTCGTTTTGTGTGATGCCGATCAATTCACAATTTCCAGGAATATCCACTTCAAATAGGGAAGGGCAGGTACCCGGGTCACTATTTAAAGCAAAGGCTTTTTTGTTCCAGGCAAGCGCCATGCTGTAGAATTTTTCGGAAAAGGCACCATTTACCAGATGATATGAGTTTTCTTCTATACAATTCTGAATTAATCGTTCCCATATTTCTGTCGCTGAACCCGTAAACAATATATGATAGTCTGCCGGAATATTCATCAACAGACGCAGTTGTTCCGCTGTGTGCTGATAGATGGCCTTGAATTTCTTACTTCTATGCGAAATACTGGGAATTTGTTCTTTGAGGGCTGTTTTTATATGGTCTTCGACGGTAAAGTATAATGCAGAAGGGCCAGGGGTAAAATAGTGCACATTAGCCATAGGAAAGCAAATTGATTTTGTGTTTAACGCTTATATTATTGACCCCGCAAATTTAACTTTTAAATGTTGTCAAATGTAAAGCAGCCCAAAATAATTTATCAAAGAAATAACAATCTGAAATTTTAATTTGTAGGTTTGTGTCATCAAAGGAACTAAAAACAATAATTTTCAGATATATAGATATCCCACTTGGGTTTCGAACTTGTTTTTTTAAACCTAACATTAAAAAACAATACCGAGTGAAGCTCTTTGTTGAAACTGGACCTCACCTCTTAGCAATAAGAGGCCTCGTTTACCAACGGGGTTAACAGTGGATAGTTGACGCGTTGGAGCAGCTCAAAACCTGTATTTATGGGTTTAATAAACCTTCGAAGCTTTAAGTGGGTATTTTTTTACCATTTTTTTGTTCTTTGTGCTTCCAGCGCCTGTCTTACCTCTACTCTGGTACCGTTGATTTTAGCCACCAGGAAGGCATCGTTAACCCCCATTTTCCGGACGTCCATTAGAAACAATTTAGCTTGATTCAGATCTCTGAATTTTCCCAGTACGTATTTGTTGAGACTGTCCTGTTTGTATCCGCGCAAGTTTAGTAAAGCTTCCTGGTATTTGTCCAGATCAAAATACTGGAATGCACCGATTTGAACCTCGAAGAAAACCCCGGTGTAAAAAGGCGAATTTTCCAGTAACAAGTCATTTGACCGGTTGATACTATCTATTCTAGAAAGCAGGTAGTCACTGTAGTCTTCCGTCTGCTTTTTTTCTTCGCTTAGTTGTTTCCACTTCCCGAAAGGTGGCTCTTCCAGTTCTATATAGACGATATATCCGGTGAGTAAGAGCGATAAAAATATGAAAAGAACTATGATAGTTGTCTGGCCTTTGTTTTTATTCTCCAGATCCTTGATCCTCTTTTCCAGTCTTTTAAAATCTTCGGTATTGGTCTTTCCGTTGGCCATAGATTTGTGTTTGCGAAGCTATCAGGGAAATATCCCTAAATCAAGATAACTAACTGCGATTTTATTAAGAGCATTTACAAACGCTGCGGTCCGAAGACTCTCAGTTTTGTATTGCAGGCTTGTGTTTCGCACGTTATGGTATGCTTTTACCATCGTATCTTCTAATCCCGACATCACTAAATCTGCCTCACTGGCCCCTTTTATAATGGACTTCTTCATGTTATCATCCAACTTAACGCCACTCGCAGTTTCAATGGCTGAAACAATGCGATAGTTGTTCAGCATATCATAGCGTTGCTCTAGTTTTCCGAAAGAAACCCGCGACAGATTTTTGAGCCATTCGAAATAAGAGACTGTGACACCACCTGCATTTAAATAGATATCCGGAATTAAGTAAATGCCTCTTTCCAATAAAATCTTCTCAGCATCTGCGGTTACCGGACCGTTCGCAGCTTCTGCAACAATTTTTGCCTTAACCCCAGGTGCATTTTGCGCAGTAATTTGGTTCTCCAAAGCGGCAGGAATGAGTATGTCGCACTCCATCTCCAATAACTCTGCCGAATTTTTTATATTTTTTGCGTTCTTAAAATTCAGAATAGATCCGGATTCTTTCCGGTGTTTCATCACCTCGTCCACAACAAGACCGGCTTCGTCGTAAATGCCGCCTTCAAACTCCGCGATTCCAATTATAAGCGCGCCATCTTCCTGCAGATATTTCGCGGAGTGATACCCTACATTCCCAAGTCCCTGAACAATAATTCTCTTGCCTTCCAGGCCGGTGGTCAATTTTAGCTTGTCCATGTCTTCCTGGACACTAACGGCCTCTTTGATGCCAATATATACGCCGCGGCCTGTGGCTTCAGTTCTTCCTCTGATTCCAGATTGCGAAAGAGGTTTTCCGGTCACGCAACCCAGGGCATTGATTGATTCCGGAAAAAATGTTTGATAGGTATCTACGATCCACGCCATTTCCCTAGCGCCTGTACCATAATCGGGTGCCGGCACATCTACTGCCGGTCCAATAAAGTTCTTTTTAATGAGTTCTGTGGTGTACCTGCGGGTTATGTTTTCCAATTCTTCTGTGGAGTGATGGCTTACATTGATACGAACACCTCCTTTTGCGCCCCCAAAAGGCACATCTACCAAAGCACATTTATAGGTCATCAGGGCTGCCAGGGCCTTAACTTCATCTTCATTTACCGCCATGCTAAAACGAATACCACCTTTGGTCGGCCTCTTGTGATGCGAATGCTGCACTCTATAGCCATGGACTACCTTATAACCTCCATCTACTGTTCGCGTCGGGAAGGTAAACTTATAGACACTATTGCATTCTTTGATCTGATCTACCAGTCCCGGTGCAAGGTCGGTGTACTTCGCCGCGTTGTCCACAAAGCTGCAAACATCATCGAAAAAACTGTAACCTGAATTGTTATCCATGATAAGAGAAAAGGTTAATTAATGTAAAATCACCGTTGAAGGTAAGGATAATTTCTTAAAGTCTAACAGCACATAGCGAGAAAGGTTTAGAAGAAAAGCGTCAGATAGCGACTAAAGTCGGCCCGGAAACCAAAACGCACTGCTTCTTTGTGAGGCAGTGCGTTTTGGTTGATTTTTAATCTGGTGCAGTGGCAATTTATGCCTGGCATCATCTTAGTACAAAATCCTGAACTTGATGGTATGTGCTATAGCTTTTAATGCTTTGATAACATCAGGATTATAAGCTTTGTCAATATCTGTAATTACATATCCCACTGTCTCGTTGGTCTTTAAGTATTGACCTGCAATGTTAATATTGTGGTCTGCCAATACGTTGTTGATCTTAGCCAAAATTCCTGGCACGTTCTGGTGGATGTGAATTAGCCTGTGTGCATTGTCCAAGATCGGCAATTGCAGATTGGGAAAGTTCACACTGTTGGTAGTGCTACCCGTGTTGATGTATTCGATGATTCTTGAAGGCACAAATCGCGCGATATTTTCCTGGGCTTCTTGGGTACTTCCTCCGATATGTGGAGTCAAAATCACATTGGGAAGACCTATCAGCTCGCTTACAAACGGATCATTATTGCTTTTAGGCTCCTCAGGAAACACATCGACACCACAGCCTACTATTGTTCTGTTTATTATGGCGTTTTTAAGCGCTTTAATATCCACCACATGGCCTCGGCTTAAGTTCAAAAAGATAGAACCGCGCTTCATCATGGCAAATTCTTTTTCACCGATGAAGATGTTGTTTTCCTTTCTCCCGTCAACATGCAAGGTTACTACATCCACTGTAGAAAGCAGTTCTTCCAGCGAAGCACACTTTGTAGCGTTGCCTAGCGCCAGCCTTTCGACCAGATCATAGTAAAACACGTTCATTCCGGCAGACTCTGCTAAAACTGAAAGTTGCGCGCCAATATTTCCATAACCTATGATGCCGAGTTTTTTGCCACGGATTTCAAAGCTTCCGGATGCAGACTTATCCCATTCGCCGCGATGCATCTTGGCAGATTTATCAGGGATATTTCTGATAAGCATAATTATTTCTGCAAGCGCAAGTTCCACCACAGATCGGGTGTTGCTGTAAGGGGCATTAAACACGGCCACTCCTTTTTTAAGGCAGGCAGTAAGGTCTATTTGGTTTGTTCCTATACAGAAGGCACCCACTGATATTAACCGGCTTGCATTCTCAAGCACTTTGGCTGTAACATTGGTTTTTGATCGAATGCCTAAAATGGATACATCTTTAATTTTCTCAGACAGTTCATCTTCGTCAAGTCCGGCGGGATAAACCTCCACGTTGTAGCCTTCTTCTTTCATTATTTTTACAGCCTCTTCATGTACATTTTCGAGGAGTAAAACGTTAATGCGGTTTTTTGGGTAAGAAATGGTTGTATTCATTTTGTTAAGGTATAAAAATTCATCAAGACTAGGAGTAATATGGTCAGCATTATCCAGGACGTTTTGTCGGGAAACATTTTCGGTGAAGGCATAAAACTTGTTCGCCAATCCGGCAGCCTTAATTTCGTAATCGGTATAACCGTCGCCTATTACATACACATCACCTTTGAGGTTCATGGCCTTTAGTTTCTCAACCTTGCCGTTGTTTGCAGACAGTACATTGTCGGTGTCGAAACCTACTATATTGTTATTCTCATCATACACAAATGTATTCGCGAAAACATTTTCTTCTTTGATGCCATATTCACTAACGATGGGAACAATGAATTCTTTAAATCCATTGGAAATAATAAAAATCCTGTCGGTATGGTCCTCAAAAAAAGCCCGGTTTCTTTGAAAGGAATTTGATACCAAATTTTTCAAGCGGCTGATCAGCTCAGGTAAATGTTCTTTTCTGGCTTCTAACAGGGCCACCCTCTGTTGAAGAGATTCTCTAAACGAAACCTTTCCGTCCATTCCCCCATTGGTAATCTGTACTATCTTGTCAAGTGCCTCCTGTTTGTAAGATTTTCCTTCGAGTGAGATTTCGCCGAGTACATCCATGGCTTCTTTCTTAGTAAATGTACTGTCAAAATCAATAACAATGTAACGTTGATGTTCCATAAGGCAATTCAAATAAGACGGGTAAATTATTGTTAGTTTTTTGTTAAAATCGTTCCCAAATGGGTATTCTTGAAAGCATCTGGATATTTTAAGCCATATCCGAATATTCTGTCCATACTGGCGTGGCCAAAAAGGATGATTCCTGCCAAAGCCAATCCGGAAATGGAGGCCAATGCCCCGATCAGAAACAAAGCGACCGCTATTCCTTTATGGTGGAAGAGGTTGTAAGAAAGTGCTCCAATTTTTGTGTTGATAAGATATCCAAGCATCCCAATATCAGGAAGTAAAATCAAACTCGGATACAACCACCATGAAAAATTATATAAGGAAAATAAGTAGATGGATAAACCAAACATTAGTAATTCTTCAATACGGAGGAGGTTTTTCATCGCAAGGTGCTTCTGAGCATAAAATCGGTGCAAAGGTCAACAATTAAAATTTTAATAAAAATTTTTAAGCCAAAAAAATTGTTGTTCTGAATAACCCTAAGTTATTATCGACTACAGTGTGAGTAAAATTATTCTCCTCCGCCGTTGTTTGTGAGACCCAAACAACATCCTGTGGCGTAATAGGCTGGTGGTTTTTGACGTTGTAATGCGCCATTGTCTAGTGGTGAAATCTAAGCTTTACCAAACCTGCACATTTGTTTGCGGTAGCGCTTTTAATTGGGCTGATCGGTGAATTTTAGT
>CAZHZR010000142.1:0-7835 GCA_964537095.1 uncultured Roseivirgaceae bacterium | reverse complement strand
TTACTGGCGCCTGTGGTTAAAGGAAGAAAAGGCCATTATAGAGAATTGTTTCAGCAGATTAGAAAGATGGGGTTTGCGAAGGTAAGGATAGACGGCAAAATCGAAGACCTTTCTCCTAAAATGCAGGTAGACCGCTATAAAACACATGATATTGAAATTGTCGTGGACCGGGTAATTGTAGAAGCAGGCGATCGTTTCAGAATCAGCCAGTCTGTGGGCACAGCGCTCTTGCACGGTAAAGGCATCATGATGTTGCTGGATAGCAATGGGGATGTTCATCATTTCTCCAAATTCCTCATGGATCCTGAAACAGGAATAGCGTACGATGAGCCAGCGCCCAATACTTTTTCCTTCAACTCTCCCTATGGTGCCTGCCCATCCTGTCATGGACTTGGTGAAATTGAGAAAATAACCGAAGAATCTGTGATCCCTAACCCTGCTCTTTCTATAAGCAAGGGAGGAATAGCCCCGTTGGGCGTGCTCCGCGATATTTGGATTTTCAAGAAAATAGAAGCGATTTTGAAGCGGTACAAGGTCAGCTTAGCTACGCCTATTGCCAAAATCCCCAGAGAAGTGATCGATATTATCCTCTACGGCGAAGATGAACCGGTTCCGATAGCTTCAAAGAAATATCCTGGCACCGACTGGAATGTAAAATTTGAAGGTATTATTCAGTTTCTTGAGAAGCAAAAAGATACAGGCTCAGAAAAAATTCAAACCTGGATCAAAGAGTTTATGGAAATTACCCTCTGCCCCGAGTGTCATGGAGCAAGGCTGAAAAAGGAGTCACTTCACTTTAAAATCGACAATAGCAATATCGCTGAACTTGCGGCGCTTGATATTCAACAGCTTGCTTCCTGGTTTGAGGGTTTGGAGATCAGGTTATCTGAACGGCAGAACCAAATTGCACAAGAAGTACTGAAAGAAATAAGGAAAAGGATAGGGTTTCTGCTCGACGTAGGCTTGGAATATCTAAACCTCAACCGGCCTTTACGAACGCTTTCGGGCGGCGAAGCACAAAGAATACGGTTAGCGACGCAAATAGGAACACAGCTGGTGGGGGTATTGTATATCCTGGATGAACCCAGCATTGGGTTACATCAGCGGGATAACGTAAAGCTGATTAAAGCGCTAAAAGATTTGAGGGACCTGGGCAACACCATTATCGTGGTGGAGCATGACAAGGATATGATGCTGCATTCAGACTATATTCTGGATATTGGTCCCGGAGCAGGCAGGCATGGTGGAAACGTCGTGGCGGAAGGGGATCCTGAGGCGTTTATACAACAAGGCAGTATTACCGCTGATTTTCTTACCGGCAAAAGAGAAATAGCAATCCCCGAAAAGCGAAGGAAAGGAACCAAAGAGAGCATTGTATTAAAAGGCGCCACAGGTCACAATTTAAAAAATGTGACCCTGAAATTACCACTGGGCCAGATGATTTGTGTAACCGGCGTTTCGGGAAGTGGTAAATCCACTATTATTCATGAAACGCTGTTTCCGCTGCTAAACCACTACATATATAAATCTAAAAGGCAGCCATTGCCTTACAAGTCCATTGAGGGATTGGAGCATATCGATAAGGTAATTGAGGTAGACCAGTCTCCCATTGGCCGTACGCCCCGGTCTAATCCTGCCACTTACACCGGTGTCTTTACGGACATCAGAAGTTTATTTACAGAATTGCCCGAATCGAAGATAAGAGGTTATAAACCCGGCCGCTTTTCTTTCAATGTAAAAGGTGGCCGTTGCGAAACCTGCGAAGGTGCAGGAATGAAATTGATCGAAATGGACTTTTTGCCAGATGTACATGTACCCTGCGAAACATGTAAAGGCAAAAGGTATAACAGGGAAACCCTTGAGGTAAGGTTCAAGGGAAAATCTATAGCCGATGTTTTGGATATGACGGTTGAGCAGGCTGTTACCTTTTTCGAACACCAGCCAAAGATCGCCCGGAGAGTTAAAACGTTGCACGAGGTGGGACTTGATTACATCACACTGGGGCAACATGCGACCACACTTTCAGGTGGAGAGGCGCAACGGGTGAAATTGGCCACTGAACTTTCAAAAAAAGACACCAGCAAAACATTTTACATTCTTGATGAACCCACGACCGGTCTCCATTTTCAGGATATCCAGCATCTGCTGGCTGTTCTTAACAAGCTGGTGGACAAAGGAAACACCGTATTGATTATAGAGCATAATCTGGACGTAATTAAAGTTGCCGATTACATCATTGATATGGGACCCGAAGGAGGAAACAAAGGAGGAGAAATAGTTTGTCAGGGAACTCCTGAGCAAGTAATTAAAAACAAAAAAAGCTATACGGCCTTATATTTACAGGATGAATTTAAATGAGTGATAAAATAAAATGCTGCCTTTTTTAGGGGCAGCACTTTGACTCAACCAAAACATTATAAAATCTATCAACTATGAAATTATTTGCTTATACCCTATAAAGGAAAATGAGGCGGGAAGAGTTCCTTTTAAAAATTAAATTTTAAAATAAATTTAATTTTAGCGTCTGATTCTGAGTGTATTATCAAATTTGATCTTTTTTATTGTACAATATCTTGAAATTTAATTCTACCTTATTATGACTGGCCTAGATGAATTGTCAATATTTATTCCTGAGTCCTCAAAGCCCAGGGTAGTAATTATTGGAGGAGGTTTTGCAGGAATTAAACTTGCAAAAGGATTGAAGAAGGAATATTTCCAAACCGTTATGCTTGACCGGCATAACTATCATACTTTCCAGCCGCTGCTGTATCAGGTTGCTACCGCGGGATTGGAGCCTGACTCCGTGGCGGGGCCGCTTAGAAAAACCCTCGAGGACCAGGAAGATTTTTATTTCAGGATGGCAAAGGTAACCCGCATCAATCCTGATAAAAAGACGATCTCCACCTTGGTAGGTGATTTGCGCTACGACTACCTGGTACTGGCAACAGGGACTCTTACCAACTTTTTTGGCAATGAAGGCTTGCGGGATTTATCATTCCCCATTAAACAGATTCCTCAAGCGCTTGATCTTAGAAGTCATATGCTGCAGAATTTTGAAAAGGCTGTAATGACGAAAAAAGGAAAGGAGGAAATGCAAGGCTTAATGAACTTTGTAATCGTGGGTGGGGGGCCTACCGGGGTTGAGGTGGCCGGTGCCTTGTCAGAGCTAAGAAAGAACGTTTTGCCCAAGGACTATCCCGAACTGGATTTTTCAAAAATGCGCATTTTTCTGGTAGAAGGCCTGGACAGGTTGCTTAGCGGCATGAGCGAAAAATCTGGTCAGAAGGCAGTGAAGTATCTAAAAAAATTCGGGGTGGAGATTTTATTGGAGAAGATGGTGAAGAACTATGATGGAAAGACCGTGTTTTTTAATGATGGAAGCACTATCAAATCGGATACCCTGATTTGGGCAGCAGGTGTAAAAGGGAATATTCTGGAAGGGATGGACGAGGCTTCCGTTGAGAAAGGAAGATTTATTGTAAATCATTTCAATGAAGTGAAAGGATATAAAGATATATTTGCCATTGGTGATGTGGCGGCAATGATTGATGAAAAAAACCCAAAGGGGCATCCGCAATTAGCGCCAGTGGCTATTCAGCAGGGATCGCACCTGGGAAAAAACTTTGTTAGAAGAGCAAAAGGGAAAGAAATGATGCCTTTCTCTTACATGGATAAGGGTTCTATGGCCACCATTGGTAGAAACAAAGCCGTAGTGGACCTGCCAACTGGTCAACAGTTTGGCGGTTTTGTAGCCTGGCTCATCTGGATGTTCATACATTTGGTTTCTATTATAGGATTTAGAAATAAACTTGTGGTATTAAGTAATTGGGTGTGGAATTATTTCACTTATGACCGGGGTATAAGGCTCATCATCAGGCCGTTTGTGAAGGAACCGCTTAATGCTAAGAAGGAGACGAATGAGTTCCAGCAATATTGACAAGACAAAATTGACAAATTTTAACAGATGAAGAATCACTATGTCCGGTACCTGGCCGGCCTCTTATTTATTGTTATCGGTATTTATGACTGGATGCAGTTTCAATATCTTCCTGAAACACTGTTGTACGTTTTCTTGGGCACGTCCTTTATTTTGATGGGTTTTATAGCGCATTATCCTGCTCATCCGCAGAAAAAGCTGCTAAATACAATTTCCTGGGTGTTGATTATTGCGGCCGCACTCTCCTTCATATATGTTTTAACAATTCCGGGTGGTAAAAACCTGATATGAAGATCAGACCACTTACCCATTCCGGTATCCTTTTGTAAAAAAGCAGTATTACCAAAAGCCAGAAAGCTTTATATTAGTTGCTTAACGTTGATTCTTCAAAGGCTGTAACCAGAGTTCAAAAGAGGGTTAGGCGGCTAAAATTGGTGTGGCATGAATAAAAAAAAAGCTTATTGGATTTGTCAGCTCGGAGGATGGTCTTTATATGCCCTATTAAATATTTATATTTTAAAAACGGCAGACAAGCTCACCTATAATTTAGCATTAAGCTTAATTGTTGAATCTCTCTATTATCTCTTTTCAACGCATCTTTTCAGGTTGTATATTATAGAGAGAGGTTGGCTAAAGTTGTATATCTCCCGTTTGTTGCCCAGGCTGTTTATGGCCATTATGATTCTAAGCATCAGCAACTACATATACCGCATCCTTGTAGCCTACTCTCTAAACCTTTTTGATTTTGAGCGGGAGTTCACCTCTTTATTTATCTTTTTTGATTTAACCGCTTCCTTATCCCTGTACATAGTTTGGGTATTATTTTACTTTATGTATCATTATATCGAAAATTACAACACTGCGCTTAAATTTGATGCCGCTATCAATGAAATAGAGTTGAATAAATTAAAGTCTCAGCTTAACCCCCACTTTATATTCAATGCATTGAATAGTATCCGTGCTCTGGTCGATGAAAATCCTGGGAAAAGCAAAATTGCAATTACTCAGCTTTCAAATATCCTTCGCAATTCCTTGATAATGGACAAGAAAAAGCTGATTAATTTTGAAGATGAAATGCGTACTGTAAAGGACTATCTGGATCTTGAGATTGTTCGTTTTGAGGAAAGGTTGAAGACCCACTTTAGCATACATGAGGCTTCCAACCAGTTTGATGTGCCTCCCCTGATGGTGCAGACTTTGGTAGAAAATGGCATTAAGCATGGCATCTCATCACTGGTAGCAGGCGGTATTGTTCAAATTTGTACTGACGTTAAAGACTCAAGGTTATATATTAAGATCAGGAATAGCGGTCAGTTCAGGGACGATAGTCATATCAACAAAAAGGAAGGCTACGGCATTGAAAATACAAAACAAAGATTGAAGTTGATATTTGGCGAAGCAGCATCCTTTAGCATTTATAATGAAAATGAAGAATTTGTAATGACTGAAGTTGTAATACCTCAGAGTTTTTAATCCTGACACCGATCACAAATCATAACGCACCAAATCTAAAACCCATGAAAGCGATAGTAATAGACGACGAAAGACTGGCCAGAAAGGAATTAATTTCTTTGCTGTCAGAATATAAAAATATAGAAGTGGTTGATGAGGCTGTTAATGTAGATGACGCCTATCAAAAAATCAGAAAGCATGACCCCGATTTATTGTTTTTGGATATTCAAATGCCGGGGAAAACAGGCTTTGAGCTACTGGAGATGTTGGACAACGTTCCGGAGGTAATTTTCACCACTGCCTATGATGAATATGCTTTAAAGGCTTTTGAAGTCAATGCCTTTGATTATCTGCTCAAACCGGTGCAGACCGACAGGTTGAAGGACAGTCTCAATAAGCTACTCAAGAAGGAAAATGAGGCGGAACTTGCAAGCTCCCAAACCACAACTAAAATTCTGGGCCTGAATGATCAGGTGTTTGTGAAGGACGGAGAAAGATGCTGGTTTGTTAAATTATCGGAGATCAGGTTGTTTGAGTCTGAAGGAAATTATATTAAGGTTTACTTTGATACGGTAAAACCAATGATCCACAAATCATTAAATGCGCTGGATGAAAAGCTGGACGACAGGATGTTTTTCAGAGCCAGTAGAAAACATATTATTAATCTGAGCTGGGTGGATGGAATTGAGCCATGGTTTAATGGTGGATTGATGGTGAAGTTAAAAGGTGGTGAAAAAGTGGAAGTCAGTAGAAGACAAGCTGCCAGGTTTAAAGACATGATGAGCTTATAATTCAACCTCTTTAGAAACGAAGTTTATCACAATTCATTTTCCGTAAGTACCGTATAATCGATCGGCTTATAATTAAAGTTGTTGGATTGGCCCGCAGAACAGGCTGTTATGCCAACTATAAGATCCATGGTGGCCTTAAATAACACATAATCTCCCGCCTTTGAGGTAGGCGGGTCTACCGTAAAACTGCCGTCTATTTTTACATTCACGTTCATAAAAACATTAAACGCGACAGGGATATCATCCGGACCAATTCCATAGACCTGCAAATTGCTGTAAAGGTTTTCATGGCAGCTCGGGTGATAGCCTTCATGATTGTAAATGATCTCAAACGTTTCTTTGCTGCAGGGAGCCAGTAAAAAGTCATTCTTTCCGTTTGTATCCTCCAATATCTCTAGCATTACATTGCTCCGGTTGCTGTACAATTTATGGCCTTTAGAAAGATAAATTGTATTTGCGTAATCAAGGGTTTTTCCAGCAGAAAGCCACTCTTTGGTATCTTCAGCATTGAAACACACTAAATCAGAAACTTGCTGACCCAGCGGGTCAATCACCTTTAAATATTCTCCCTTGTGTAATTTAAAGGCGCTCCCTGATTGCGGAGGTATTCTTATCATAATCCTGGTTATTTTTTGTTATGAAATGGGCATTTCCAACTTTCATCAACCACCCTCCCACTATATTGTTTGGCTTCAGAGCTTGTGCCGTGATCAGCCACCATAGCATTCACATATCCCTGCAGTTTTCTATCCCTTTCCCTGATGATGTCCCTCATCTTATAATAATGCCCCTCTTCTCTTAGCGTCTCAAATTGCTCATGTAGATTAAATACAAGCGCCGGATAGGGAAACTGGCGGGCCATTCTGCTGCTATTAGGATGCATGCCAATAATGTAAAAAGCTTTTCCCCCAAAGCTGAAGCTAAATTTTGAATCTTCCGGATTGTTGCTTACTTCAGAGTCCCATTCATTTCCGTCCAGATCATGTAACAACTGGAGTTGTCGCCACAAAAGCGTTTCAAACGCTAATTCTGACAAATCTTTTGGGGTATTGAAAACAGCCATAAATGATGCCAGGCTGGTATTGATGCCTTTTCTCTTCTTTATAAAGTTCAAAAGGTCCTTCCCCAACGCTTTTGCCGATTCCAAAGAGCCGAACGACTTATAATTTCCAATTTCCAGCGTCTCGTTTTTTACTACCGATTGGGCAGAAAGGCAGGGATGATTCTGTGTTTTAATAAAATTAAAGGCGACTTCCTTTAGATTCTTATTTTTTGTGTTGGTGATGCCTTGTAGGTTTAGTCTCTGCGAGCTACTTCTGCTGCTCTTATCTGTACTTGACGTCGCGATTTTCCTATTCATAGTAATAGTTTAAAAAATAATAGTAATAGTTTAAAAAATAGATGTTCATACTATAACCCTTAAAAACTATCTTTTGTTGCATCGCTTCATCACGTGCGTGCCGGTCGGCTGACAATTAGTGCTTCCCGCGCTTCTACCAATTATATAGTATCCTTGCGTAAAGCCGAAACGCGCTTACTTTGATTAAATATTTCTTTTATTTAAAATTTTTAAAAATGTATTGCAAATTAAAAAGGCTTGCTTAAATTTGCAGTCCGTTAAAACATCTAATACGTAGATTTTTTACCGGACATTT
>CAZHZR010000141.1:0-7853 GCA_964537095.1 uncultured Roseivirgaceae bacterium | reverse complement strand
GCAAATTTTTCTGAAAGATGTGCAGGTAAATCCTCGTACAAATAGGCGGTGATCAGCGCTTTTCCCATAAAGGAGCCGCTTCCTTCGTCACCAAGAATAAAACCCAGGTTGGGTCGGCTATAGACAATATCGTTGCCATCGTACAGGCAGGTATTTGAGCCTGTTCCTAAAATACCTACGATTCCGGGCTCATTGAGACAAACCGCTCTTGCAGCAGCCAGCATGTCGCTATGGGCGTTTACCTCCGCGGCCGGAAAAACTGTTTTCAGTACCTCAGAGATAAGCAATATATTCTTTTCCGTAGAACAGCCTGCCCCATAAAAGTGGATTTCGTTTACAAGTTCCGGAGACGCAATCTGGGGCAGCAAAACATTTTGAAGTTCGAGCAGCATCTCTTCCCGACCCTGGTAAAATGGATTGAAACCGGCCGTTTTCGCCTGTTGAATTTGGGCATCATCTTGTATGATGCGCCAGTCCGCTTTTGTAGATCCGCTATCTGCTATTAAAATCATCTTGTGTCGTTTTTAGTATTCCAACCGCTTCAAATTTATCAAACACCTTATCAGTATGGGGCGCATCCTTCAATTCAGTGGTTAGATCCTGACCGGCCCAATGTTCATAATGCTGGCCATTTCTCCAAAGTCGGCTCTTCTTTACATCATATATAAAACCACGGTACGCACACCAGATTTCTTCTTTATCCTGTCCATTTCTTAGGGCCAGTTGTGAAATTGTGTATTCGGGCAAATTCGTGTCAGGCATAAATGTCTTTTATTGACTTAGAACCATAGCCACAAAGTTATATTTAAAGGACTGTTTTATTACTTGATACTGAAAAAGTTTTCAATTATAGCTTTCTGTCCAGCATCATCCATGTTTCCGATCAATTTCTCTTTTGGAAGTGTCTCGAGCATTTGCTTTAAATAAGGATCTGTACCGTTGTAGATCACCAAAAGGGATTTAGCCCTGTTTCTTATGAGGCAATCTGTAAATTTTAACAAGGGTCTTGTGTTCTCATCAGATATTTGATTAATCATCACCAAAATTCTTTTTCCTTGCTTCAATAAGTCCATTCCATAGTTTATGATGGCGGCATCAGAATGATTGTCAAAGTCGTAGGTAACTAGCTGTGGATATAAGTCCCGAAGCCATGATAGGATTTCTTTCGTGTAAGAAAGTTTATTAATGGCACCTATTTCTATATGTATGACTACAAGCATTGCTTTATTTTTGGCAATTGTGGCATTCTTGGGGATGGGCAAACCAGTGCTGCGAAATGAAGTTACCGGAAACAAACATTGATATAAAGTTTATAAAACAATAATTCTCCTAACTTTTCGTGCTCCCGAATGACTGATAGCCTTTACAATATAAACTCCGGATGTTAATTCACTAGTATCATAGCCGTATTTTAGTCCTCCGGATTGTTCTCTGGCCTCCCATACAATTTTCCCCAGGGTATTATACAGGACAATTTGTGCTGCTTCGCTCACTTCTATGTTTAAAAAGCCATCAGTAGGAACCGGAGAACAGTCTAAGGTAAATGAATCCCCGTCTGCACTACCAGAGCCGCTTTTGTTCCTGAGCAAATTCACACCCCCTTGTCTACCGCTTACCACCATCGTGGGCAATTCTCCTCGGAATAAGGGGGCAAAAGCAATTTTCGATTCAAAGCCGAAAGCCTTATGGTGGCTGTCATTCCACTTTCCATTTTTTACGCTTATTGCTTCGGCTCCTTGCAAACCAGATTCGTGATTAAAATAATCTCTGATAATGAACAGTTGACCGCTCGCATTTGAAATCACCAACTCATTGAGACCATCCGCGTCAATGTCATAGATGGCAGGGGTTAGGTTTCTGTTTTCAAACCTATCCGTAAAACCAGCGAAATTATCTTTTTCAAGTTTAAAATCTACATTGTCTGCCATTGCCGTGTTTTCATAATATTCCAGCCTTCCTGAGTTTCTGAATATTACTAAGTCCGCGTAGTTGTCGGAATTCAATTGATTTAGCGCCACATTATCGCCGATGCCCAAGGGAAGGTTTACTTTTATGGGAATAGGGCTTGCGCCAAACCCGCTGTTTTGTGCCAACAGATAATACAACGATGAAATCCCATCTTCAGCGGTTCCGGTGAAGTATAAATCAGCTTCGCCATCGCCATTTATGTCTGCAAAACCAGGTTGTAAATTCTTTAATTTCATGACGGAAAGATTTAGAAAGTCTTCCGATTGTAAGGAAAATGCTGGCTGGCTGACGCTCCCTGTATTTTTATAATATCTCATTGTGGCGGTATTGTTATGGCCTGCATTGCCAATGATGAGGTCAATTTTGCCATCGTTGTCGATATCGTGTAACGCTGCTGCTGCGTCATAGCCCACGTCAATCATTTCATCCTGCAGAAAATCTTCTGCAACCAAGGCGAACTCGAATTGTGTCGGTGATCCTATGTTATTATACACGCTGCTGGATTTTGCAAAATCTATTTGGCGGCCTGCGGGAGTCGCTAAATTGGGTGCAATGATAAGGTCTTTCAGCCCATCGTGATCTACATCTACCAAATAAGCAGCAGGAAAAGGATAAGCAGCGGGTTCGTTTTCGGGAAAGCGAAACACAAAATCGTTAAACTCCGCTACCCCGTTGGTTTCAGAGTTTTTAAAATAAGCCAGGTTGTCACATTCTTCATCACCAAAAAGCATATCTTTATCTCCATCGCCATCATAATCAAACAAGAGCAAAGACTTTCCTCCTGCATGTAATTCTTTCTGAGGAGAGGGCAGCGTGCGTCCGGTAATTTCAGAACATCGTTTCCCCAAGGCATAAACTCCACAAGTGCATTCTTCAAAATCTCCCCATATGGAATTTACTCTTTTGAAAATAAGGCCACATTCCCCAGTATTATCCATGCTTAGATTCTGATGATATTCAATGGTACCTCCCCTCGCAAAATTAAACACGAAAATATCAAGGTCGCCATCGTCATCTATATCTACAATAGCCGGAATGTCTGCTGAATTCACTTGTAGATTTACCATCGAAGAAAATCCTTCCGTAGTAATTGGGTCCATCAAGAGGCTCCATTTCAGTTTTTCATTTTGCAGTGTCCCCTCATAAGCTTTCATGCCAAATACACTGCTTGAGATCAGGTCTTCAACGCCGTCACAATTAAAATCTACAATAATCATCCAGGCATTCAACTCACTTGGAAACAAAGCTTCATAATCCGGATCGTGCATATAGCCTGCCTCAGTCCAGAGAAAAGTATTCACTTTCATGCTCGTGCGGTCAAATATGACCAGATCGCTTTTCCCATCCCTGTTCAAGTCTATTGACCGGTACTGGCCTGAATTGAGACCACCGGCCCAGGGGAAGGCCAGCTCCTTCCCGTTTACAACCACCTCCACAGAACTGTCAAACTCATAGATAGACTGGCTAAAACCCCGTGTGCTATTTACAATGAGCGAGATTAGAGTGATGAGGATAGGAAGCAAGCGTGGTAGCGTCATTTCGAAATGTATTGCCATGAATATAGGAACTTTTTATCGAATCCGTGTCAGGAAATGCATGATTTTGGTGTCCAGGGCATTTGGATAGGTATAAAAAAAGCCTGATTGATCAGAAATCAAACAGGCTTTTTAGGGCTCTTCTCATCAATTTATAGAATATCTACCAGTTCTACGTCAAAGATAAGAACTGAAAACGGAGGTATCTTTACATCATTCATAAATAACGGCAATGTGAACACGCTTTGATAATATGCGAGATGAGATGGGATCATCAGCGTTCCTTTTTCCCCTTTCTTCATAAGTGCTATGCCTTCGTCCCAGCCTGGAATTACCTCGTTCCTACCTAGAGTAAAATCCAAATACGGCGTTTTTACAGAAGAGCTATCAAATACGGTTCCGTCTAGTAACTTTCCCTTATAAGAAACCCGTACACGCTGCCCGGCATTGGGGGTTTGTCCCGTACCTTCCTCAACTTTTGCATAATACAACCCGGAGTTTCGTTGTGTGACATTCTCAATATTATTTTTCTCGATATGTGCGTTGATAGAATCGTTTTCGATTTGCGCTTGCCGCTCCTCAGAAATAATGTCTACTACCTCCACCTCAGCTATTAGGTTAGAATAAGCAGGCATTTTAACAGCACTATAGTTGTAGTAAGCCCGATATGACGGTATTATAAATTTAAATTTTTCACCGGATTTCATATAGGCCAATCCGACATCGACACCAAATGGATTTAGTGCGCGATTATACCTATTTCTGATTCCAGGGAAAGAATTATGCATTACTTTAATTAAAGTGTCGGTTTTGTCTTCTAGAAGCACGCCATTCAGGTGGCTTATCTTATATTTAATCAAAACAATGTCTTCATTCTCAATTTTGGCACCCTCTGGGTTTAAAGTTATGGGTGCATAATAAAATCCGGTAGCATCCCTTTCTGCATCAATATTGTTGTTTTCAATATATTGCATTACCAATTCATCATCTGCTTTTATTTGCTTTTCATCAGCGGTTTCTTCATCCTTAAGGCAACCAAACAAAAGAACTAATACCAGAAGCGGTATCCCTTTCCAAAAATTTTTCTTTCTCATCTTGTTATTTAAAGTTTTCCACACCAAAGACACAGCATTGTATCAAATAGTTGGATTCTTTCGACGGATTAATAATAAAAAAGATCTGATGTAGCTACCAGATCTTTTTCAATTATATCAGTTTTTGACAAACTTATTTGTTTCTTATATCTATCAGTTCCACATCAAAAGATAGTACCTGATTCGGTTTAATGTCTGGGCCGGCACCTCTTTCTCCATATGCCATCTCAGATGGTAGGTACAACCTGGCCTTAGAACCTTCTTTTAATAAAGAAATACCCTCATCTACCCCTGGAATCATTCTGCCTGCACCGATTACAAAGCTCAACGGCTCGTAGGGGTTGCCTTCTTCAAGTACTCCTTTTTCTTCCGCCATTTTCCTGTTGCTGGTATAAAACATTTTTCCCTCAAGTGTTGAACCGGTAAAGTCTACAACCACACTATCACCTTGTGAGGCCTGTGGTCCTTTTCCCTCTTCCAATACCACATATCGCAGCCCGGATTCGGTGGATTGTGCTTCAATATTATTTTCTTTCAGATAATTTTCGATAATGTCTTTATCTTTTTTCAATTGCTCCATGGCACGAATAGCAGCTCTTTCCTGCTGCTTTTCAAATATCTTCATCTGGTAAGTTCTGAAAGAATCCATGGCCATTACATCCTCCACACCGATGTTGAAGGTAAACAGGCTCTTCGCATCAATTGAATCCGGGAGTGGTTGTCTTGCTGTCTTTATATAAAAGCCTTCTGCTGTGATTTTAATTTCGACGCTATCGCCTTTCTTTAATAGCCTGAATACTTCATATATGCTGCCATCATCTTTCCATGTAGAATCGACAGGCATGGGCATGGGGTCGCCTTGATCCAATGTGCTGAATAGCACCGTGTCTTTACCGTCTTTGTAGACCATGTTCAGTATCATTACCTCGCCTGGCTTAGCTTCTTCGCCTCCGCCTTTGGAAATGTACTTGTATTTTATTCCGGAATCTGTGGTTTGGTAGTCACCACCGCCGTCGCAGGCTGTTAAGAGTGTGCCCAGGAATGTTATTATAAATAAATAATTGAATTTACGCATTTGTTTGATGTGTTTGTTTAGTTCCTTTTAACTTTTCTCTATACTGGGGTAATATCGATATTAATTTTTTAACAGTATCCGCAAGGGATAAATGAGATTTTCCTCCTGCAGCGTTCCTATGACCGCCACCTTCAAAAAAGTCTTTGGCAATTTCATTCACCGGAAATTCGCCGATAGACCTGAAAGAAAGTTTAACGAGGTCATCGTTCTCAATAATCACTGCAGCCATTACAATGCCTTTGATTGACAGGGCATAATTCACCAGCCCTTCTGTATCGCCGGTCTTTGATTTGAACCTGTTTAGATCTTCAGCACTAATTGCAAAATATGCGGTTTGAAATTTACTTAATATCACCAGCCGCTCACTTAATGCGAATCCGATGAATTTAAGCCTTTCTACCGAGTTGGTATCATAGATCAGCTTTGCGACCTTGGTATTGTCAGCCCCCTTTTCAATGAGAGAGGCTGTGATTTTATGCACATTGACTGTGGTATTCGAATGTCTAAAAGACCCGGTATCCGTCATAATACCCGAATATAAACATTCTGCCATGTCTTTATCAATGAGGTCATTGTCACCCAATGCGTCAATCAATTCGTAAACCAGCTCGGCGGTTGCCGCTGCCTTAATGCTCCAAAAGCTAAAGTCAGCAAAGTGTTCGGGTTCCAGATGGTGGTCGATCAGGACTTTTACTGCGCGTGCATCCCTGACCAGCGTGCCCAGGTCGTTTATTCTGTTGAGGCTCGAAAAGTCCAGGCAAAATATCAAATCTGCCTTGTCAATGATTGTTTTAGATTTTTCCTCCGGATGCTCATTGTATATGATAACTTCATCGTTTCCTTTCATCCACTTTAAAAAATCAGGATAATCGGTAGGGGAAATCACAGTCACCGCATGGCCTTTTTTCATCAAATAAGCTGCCAATCCCAGGGAAGACCCCAATGCATCTGCATCAGGTTTGGTATGGGTGGTGATAACAATATTTTTGGGAGCACCTAAGAGTGCTTTAAAAGCCTGCATTTTTGACTTTGTATGCATATAAAACTACCCTTTAAAGGCGGGCTTTTGTTTAATTAGAATTGCAAAAGTGACAATAAAATTAATAAAATCAAAAAACCACCTTTATATGTACGGTTGGGGCTTCGATCTTTAGCGAATCCAGTTCCGCGGACCTGCGCGGCCCTTCTGATTGTCTTCATAATTCTCTTAATCATTTATTTATTTAAAAAATTCACTGATTAAGAAATATTCTTTTAATTTTGCCGCCTCGCTAATATTACCAATTACCAGGGGATACCTTAATTTTTCTAATCAACATATTAAAAATCTTTTCATTATGGCAAGTAACAAAACATTTACGATGATTAAACCTGATGCGGTAGCTGATGGAAATATTGGAGGCATTACCAAAATGATACAGGATGCCGGATTTACAATTAACGCTATGAAGCTTACCAAACTATCTGAGGAAGTAGCGGGTAAATTTTATGCTGTTCATAAGGATAGGCCATTTTATAAAGACTTATGTGCTTACATGTCATCAGGTCCAATTGTGGCAATGATTCTAACCAGGGACAATGCTGTAACCGAATTCAGAAAGCTTATTGGCGCTACAAATCCTGCTGATGCGGAAGAAGGCACCATCAGAAAGATTTATGCAAAATCCATTGAGGCAAATGCCGTTCATGGCTCAGATTCTGATGATAATGCGGCTATTGAAGGCAGCTTCTTCTTTTCTGATCTGGAAAAGTTTTAATACGTTCCAACCAGTGTTAAATATTATTTATGATCATTGAAGATCTGTTTTTTATTCTTTAATTAAGCTTTTTCGGCATACCTGCTTCCTGCTTAAAAATGGTTAAAAAACGGTTTTCAATGATTTGATGTAATTCACCAGCTAAAAAGCCTGCTTAGAAGATACCTGGACGACGTGGGGATTCTGCCTTAAGCTTTTTCTCCTTCCTGCTTTTTGAAAAATACCCTTCGGATCCATTTCGGCAAAAATATGGCGCCCAATAAAAGGTAAGGGTAATATGACAGCATTCGCCAGGAGATATTCGTTACGAAAGTATATTCTCCCAAAAATTTTGTAAAAAATTGCGCAAAGAAGAACTCTGCTGTGCCACTGCTTCCAGGCGTTGGTGAGATCAGCATCACTATCCACATAATAATTTGCCGGG